>NZ_PVBL01000024.1:0-114590 GCF_002968555.1 Neorhizobium sp. T6_25 | reverse complement strand
CCTCCCCACAAGGGGGAGGGGCTTAACCTGCCGCGCTGCCGAGGCCTGATTGAGGCGCGAGAGTGCTGCGAGTCTTCGCCCCCCTTGTGGGGGAGATGGCCGGCAGGCCAGAGAGGGTCTTTATTTCCTCAAATCTTCCCCGCAAACCGGTCCGTCGCGCGGATCAGCTGGTCGGTGATGCCGGGTTCCGAGACCGCATGCCCGGCGCCTTCGATGATGTGGAAATCCGCGTCCGTCCAGACTTTCGAGAGCTGCCAGGCATATTTCAACGGGCAGGGCATGTCGTAGCGGCCGTGCACGATGACGCCGGGAATGCCCTTGAGCTTCGTAGCGTCGCGCAGGAGCTGCCCGTCTTCCAGCCAGCCGGCATTCATGAAGAAGTGGTTTTCGATGCGCGAGAAGGCGAGCGCGAAATGGTCGTCGTCATGGTCCGACGCCAATTCGGGGCTTGGCAGAAGCGTGATGGTCGAGCCTTCCCAGACGCTCCAGGCCTTGGCGCAGCGGATCTGCTCGGCCTTGTCGAGGCCGGTGAGGCGCCGGTGATAGGCGGCCATCATCTCGTGGCGCTCGGCTTCCGGGATGGGGGCGACGAAGGCTTCCCACTTGTCCGGGAACATTTCCGAGACGCCGAACTGGTAGTACCAATCGAGCTCCGGCCGCGTCACGGTGTAGATGCCGCGCACCAGAAGTTCGGTTATCCGCTCGGGATGGGTTTCCGCATAGGCGAGCGCCAGGGTCGAACCCCAGGAACCGCCGAACACCTGCCATTTGTCGACGCCGACCATTTCGCGCAGCCGCTCGATATCGGCGACCAGGTGCCAGGTCGTGTTGGCCTCGAGGCTTGCATGCGGCGTGGAGCGACCGCAGCCGCGCTGGTCGAACAGCACCACGTCGTAGAGGTCCGGGTTGAAGAGCCGGCGCTGGTTCTGGTTGCAGCCGCCGCCGGGGCCGCCATGCAGGAAGACGGCCGGCTTGGCGCCCGGCGTGCCGACCCGCTCCCAATAGATCACATGGCCGTCGCCGACATCGAGCTGCCCTGTCGCATAGGGTTCGATCTCGGGATAGAGGGTACGCAGAACTTCGGTCATAGATGGAGACCCTTTGCCGGCCAGTTTTCAGTATCGTGATCGGGATGCTGGAAGGAGATGATCTGCTCCTGCTGGACGGCGTCCTCGCCGCTGTCACGGACCGGCTGGTCGAAGATCGTCGTCACCCACGGGATATGCGAGGCGTAGTTCACCTGGATTTTCGGGGCGAGATCATCGCGCTTGTCGAAGGCTCCGATCGCCAGGTCCAGCCCACCCGGATAGCGGTAGGTGAGCGGCGTGCCGCAATTCTCGCAGAAACCGCGGTCGATATTGACCGAGGACTGGAAATATTTCGGTTCGGCGCGGGTCCATTCGACACCGTCCTTCGGCACGGTGACCAGCGGGCCGAAAAAGCCGCCGAAGGCCTTCTGGCACATGCGGCAATGGCAGATCGAGGCGCGGCCGAGTTCACCATGGATCCGGAAGCGCACGGCGCCGCACTGGCAGCCGCCTGTTCTAAGGGTTTCGCTCATCGCTTGTTCTCCGGTGGCTGGTTTTCTGGCGGACCGCTCTCCGGCGGCCAGATTTCGGTGTCGTGGTCGGGATGCTGGTAGGAGACGATATCGGCCAGGAAGGGGGCGGTGTCGATATCGTCCATCGTGTGGCGCGCCGGCAATTCGGACAGCCGGTCGACGAAGGGAAGTTTGCCCTCGACGCCGAACTGCACGACCGGCGGCAGCAGGGTCGGATCGTCGAAGCTGCCGGCGGAGATCGCGATCCCGTCCGCCGCCTCGTAGGTCATCGGCGTGCCGCAGTCCCCGCAGAAGCCGCGCCGGACGTGGTTCGACGACTGGAAATATTTCAGTTCGCCGCGCGTCCAGGTGAGCTTCGCCTCGCCGGTCGCCACCAGCGGCGCGTAATAGGCGCCGAAGGCCTTCTGGCACATTCGGCAGTGGCAGACCGAAGAATCGAACGGCTCGCCTTCAAGCCGGAAGCGGATTGCGCCGCACTGGCAGCCGCCGGTTCGGATGGTATCGCTCATGATTGACCCTCCGCATGTCGATTGCCTCGAGGCCAGACCTCGGTGTCGTGGTCGGGGTGCTGGTTGCTGCTGGCCGAGACAGTCTTTTCCTGTTCCTCGGTCATGTCCATGGCGATATCGTGCTGCAGGTGGTCTAGCTCGCCGAACCAGGACATCTTGTGGGCGAGATTGGTCTGCAGCTCCGGCTTCACCGATTGCGGATCGTCGAGCGAGCCGAGCGTGATGCTCATATGATCGCTCGACCCGTCATAAAAGAGCGGCGTACCGCATTTCTCGCAGAACCCGCGCCGCACGGTTTCCGACGACCGGAACCAAGCCGGCTCGCCGCGCGTCAGCTTGAAATTTTCATGCATCACCCCGCCGAGCGGCATGAAATAATTGCCGGCCGCCTTCTGGCACATGCGGCAATGGCACAGATGCGGAAACCCGATCTCGCCCTCTGCCCGGTAACGCACCGCCCCGCACTGGCACCCACCGGTGTGGATCGCCACGCTCATCCTTGGGTTCCTTCCTGCGCATGACACACTGCCTCGATATTGTTGCCATCGGGGTCGAAGACGAAGGCGCCGTAATAGTTCGGGTGGTAATGCGTCCGCAGGCCGGGCGGACCGTTGTCGCGGCCGCCGGCGGTGATCGCGGCTTCGTAGAAGGCGTCCACCTCGGCGCGGCTGTTGGCGGTAAACGCGACGTGCTGGGAATGGCCGGGGACCGGCTTATCCTCATGCAGCCAATAGATCGGTCGCTCGCGCCCGTAGCCGCCGACCTTGACGCCACCCGTATATTTAGCCGGAACCATGTAAAGCAGCGAAGCGCCGAGCGGCGCGAAGGCTGCGTCGTAGAATGCTTTGGCGCGGTCGAAATCCGCGACCTTGATACCCATGTGATCGATCACCGCTTGGCTCCTCACGCGTTGTTCGGGAGATGAAGCTTAGCGCTTCACCTCCCAGGTCGTCACCCTCTCACCCGTTGCCGGGTCCTTGCCGTCCTTCAGCTGGATGCCCTTGTCCGACAGTTCGTTGCGGATCTTGTCGGCCTCGGCGAAATTTTTCGCCTTGAGCATTTCGAGCCGCAGGGCGACCAGCGCATCGACGGCGGATGCCAGTGCCTCGTCGACCTCGGTTTTCTCCGGCAGCACGCCGAGAAACGCGGCACTGGCGGCAAACACCGCAAGTGCGTCCGGGTCGCCATGGGCCTCCTGCGCCAGCGCGTGCAGCGCCTGCACGGCGGCGACCGTGTTGAGGTCGTCGGCAAGCGCGTTGATTACCGTATCGCAGGGCGTGGCACGGGAGGCTTCCGCCGCCGGCCACTTGGCGAGAAGGCGTTCGGCCTCTTCCAGCCGCTTCACCGAAAAGTCGATCGGCTCGCGGTAGTGCGTCATCAGCATGGCAAGCCGCAGCACCTCGCCCGGCCACTGGCGTCCGCCGAATTTTTCGGTGTGCAGCAGGTCGTAGATGGTGATGAAATTGCCCTCGGACTTCGACATCTTGCGGCCTTCGACCTGCACGAAGCCGTTGTGCATCCAGACATTCGCCATTACCTCCGTGCCATGAGCGCAGCGCGATTGGGCGATCTCGTTCTCATGGTGCGGGAAGATCAGGTCGAGCCCGCCGCCATGGATATCGAACACCTCGCCGAGATAATGCCGGCTCATCGCCGAGCACTCGATATGCCAGCCCGGACGACCGCGGCCCCAGGGGCTTTCCCAGCCGGGTTCGTTGTGGGAGGAGAGCTTCCACAGCACGAAATCGCTCGGGTTTTTCTTGTGCGCATCGACCGCGACGCGGGCGCCGGCCTGCTGTTCGTCGAGCGGACGCTTGGAAAGCTGGCCGTAGTCGGCCATCGACTTGGTATCGAACAGCACTTCGCCTTTTGCCACATAGGCATGGCCGTTGCCGATCAGCTTCTCGATGATCTCGATCATCTCGGCAATGGTGTCGGTGGCACGCGGCTCGACGGTCGGCTCCAGGTTGCCGAGCAGGGCGATGTCCTCGTGGTATTGCGTCTCGGTCTTTTCCGTGACGAGGCGGATCGCCTCGTTGAGCGGCAGGCCGGGATGGTCGCGCAGCGCCCGCGCGTTGATCTTATCGTCGACGTCGGTGATGTTGCGGGCATAGGTGACGTGGGACTCGCCATAGACATGGCGGAGCAGCCGAAAGAGCACGTCGAAGACGATGGCCGGTCGGGCATTGCCGATATGGGCGTAGTCGTAGACCGTCGGGCCGCAGACATACATGCGTACGTTCTGGGGGTCGATCGGCGCGAACGCCGTCTTTTCACGGGTCAGCGTATTGTAGAACCTGAGCGAAATGCTCATCGAAAAATCTCCCCAAAGTCTCGCACGGCGAGCATCCGGCTGAGCGGGATGCCGAAAAGTGTACGCGGTTTTCGGACGACATCCCGCTCTCACTATCAACTAGGAGCCGGATGCTTTCGCGTTCAGGAGACACGAAAGCATCCGGCTCCGGCCGGGTCGTTTGTCTTCAAGGCTTTTCGAGAGACGAAAACGGCCGGGCCAGCGCGAACGCTAGCGGATAATGATCCCACAAATGGAAATCGCCGTTTTCATGGAGGTGGTTATGGCGCGGGCAAGCCGTTTGGTCAAGTGGGCTTTGCCCGCGCGGGATCTCCCAAACCGGCCTTACGCCGTCTTGCGGCCGATGCCGTTTCTGGCGACGGTGAACAGAAAGATCAGCATTGACACGACGGTGAGGATCGAGCCGATCGCGGCAAGCGCCTCGCCGCCCGAGGACACCGCCATCGCGATGCCCGGCACGATACAGAGCACGCCGAGAACCGCAAAGCCGAGATGGACCTTCGACAGCACTGAATCGGCTGCCGTCGGGGTCACCGTGTAGTAGAGACCGAAAATCCCCATCGTCGTCCAGCCGACCAGGTTCAGATGCGCATGCGCCGGCGCCATCAGATGGTCGCCGGAGATGGCCATCTGAATGCCCCAGAACATGCCGACGGTGACACAGAGTACAGCCGCGCCGAAGAAATAGAAGGCGATGTTTCTCATCAGATATTCCCCCGAAATATGAAGTTCCTGCGCCCTATCGCAGGACCTGCAGCATAGCAGAAAATCGGATTTTCATACATGGGGTATCTCCCAGGGGCGCCGCCGGGATCAAAACATGCGCTTTGCACGTTGATGGGCACGCATTCCAGCAATCGGATGGATACCGAAATGGCCAGCCAGGATAGACACCGCAACGTTTTCGACATCTTCTCGAGCGCCATCTCTTCCTGGTCGGGAAAGCCGGCCACGTTCGTTGCGGCGGTTGTCCTGATCGTCATCTGGGGCGTCACCGGACCGTTCTTCGGATTCTCGGAAACCTGGCAGCTCGTGGTCAACACCGGAACGACGATCATCACCTTCCTGATGGTCTTCGTCCTGCAAAATTCCCAAAACAGGGACGGCGAGGCGGTCCAGGCGAAGCTCGACGAGCTGATCCTGTCCAGCCAGGCTGCCAACGAGTTCATCGGCATCGAAAAACTGGACGAGAAACAGCTTCGCAAGCTCAGCGAAAATCTGCAGCGCCGCGCCAAGACGCTGGATCAGGAGGCGGAGAACGTTTAGGTCGCCTTAGCGGCCTTTTTCGGTCGGCGGGTTGCTGTTGTCGAGCAGGGCCTGGGCGATGGATCTGCGCCGCGCGTCGTCGGTCATGGCGGAGCTGATCAATCGCATCGCCTCCATCACGGCGGCGTCCCCATGTTCGCGGTGAAGGAGGGCCATCGCCGCGGCGACGAGATTGTCGGTCGCCGTCGCTTGCTCTCTTTGCTCGTCGGTAAGGTGCGGTTGCATCATCCAGGCTTCTTGCGGCGAGCGGTCGCCTCTATTCCGGCGCGCGAAAATCCACGAACTTGTTGTCGCGCACGACGAACAGGCGACCGGTATCCTGAAGATCGGGGGAGGCGAGGAAGAGGATCTTTTGGGCGACTTCCGACGGATGCGGCAGGGTTTCCGGGTCTTCGCCGGGCATGGCCTGGGCGCGCATTGCGGTGCGGGTGGCGCCGGGATTGACGATGTTGACCTTGAGCGGCGTGTGGGCGGTCTCGGCAGCCCAGATGCGGGCCATGTTCTCGACCGCCGCCTTGGAGATCGAATAGGCCCCCCAGAAAGCCGGCGCCTTGGAGGCGACGCCGGACGACAGGATCAGCGCGCGGCCGGCATCGGACTTGGTCAGCAGCGGCTCGACCGAACGGATCAGCCGCCAGGTGGCGGTGACGTTGGTCAGCATGACCTTTTCGAACACTTTTGCCTCGATATGGCCGAGCGGCGAGATGACGCCGAGGATGCCGGCATTCGCCACGAGGATGTCGAGCTTGCCCCAGCGCTCGAAGATCGAGGCGCCGAGCTTGTCGATCGCTGCCATGTCGGTGATGTCGAAGGGAACCAGCGTGGCGGTGCCGCCGGCCGCCTTGATCGCATCGTCAAGATCCTCGAGGCCGCCGACGGTGCGCGCGGTGGCGATCACATGCGCGCCGGCTTTCGCGAGTGCCAGCGCCGTGAAATAGCCGATGCCCCGCGATGCGCCGGTCACCAGCGCGATCCTGCCCTTCAGATCGATATTCATGATTTTCCGCCCTCAAATGCAATGCGCGCAACGGTCGTTACAGTCGCCGATGGATGTTGGTGGAGGAGGCAACAGCTGCTTGTCGCAGGAGCCTGGCCTCGCTCTCCGTTGCCCTGTGCTTGTCACAGCGATCCGGTGCGCGCAAGTCCTTGCGCGCGGGAGAGGCTTTCACGGCTCCCGATGTGGGTGCGGCGAACTGGCCCGGCGTTTAATTTCAGCTTCAGGAAGGAAGCTCGTCTCAGCCGTTGCTGGCCAGTACCGAAACCTTGCGGCCCATCGTCTCGCCATCCTTGTCGAGCAGGCGGGTGGGGTAATCGCCGGTGAAATAATGGTCGGTGAATTGCGGGCGGGCGTTGTTGCGGTCTTCGCCGCCGACGGCACGGTAGAGGCCGTTGATCGACAGGAATTCCAGCGAATCCGCGCCGATATATTGGCACATGGCTTCCAGGCTGTCGTACTGGTTGGCGAGCAGCTTGTCGCGGTCCGGCGTGTCGATGCCGTAGAAGTCAGGGTAATAGATCATCGGGCTGGCGACACGCAGATGCACTTCCTTGGCGCCGGCATCGCGGATCATCCGGACGATCTTCAGTGACGTCGTGCCGCGCACCACCGAATCGTCGACCAGCACGACGCGCTTGCCCTCGATCATCGCCCGATTGGCGGAATGCTTGAGCTTGACCCCGAAGGCGCGGATCTGCTGGGTCGGCTCGATGAAGGTGCGGCCGACATAGTGGTTGCGGATGATGCCGTATTCGAACGGAATGCCGCTTTCCTGGGCGTAGCCGAGAGCAGCCGGCGTGCCGCCATCCGGCACGGGCACGACGACGTCGGCTTCGACCGGCGCTTCCTTGGCGAGGTTGATGCCCATGTTCTTGCGCGCCACATAGACGCTGCGGCCGCCGACGACGGAATCGGGACGGGCGAAATAGACGTATTCGAACAGGCAGAGCCGTTCAGCTTGGCCGTTGCCGGCCTTGCGGGCGTCGATCGAGATAGAACCGTCCGCCTGGATTTCGCAGATGATGACTTCGCCGTTCTCCACGTCGCGGACGAACTTGGCGCCGATGATGTCGAGCGCGCAGGTCTCCGACGCGAAGATCGGCTTGCCGTCGAGTTCGCCCATGACGAGCGGGCGGATGCCGGTGGGGTCGCGCGCGGCGATCAGCTTGGTGCGGGTGACGGCGAGCATCGAATAGCCGCCTTCCATCTGCCGGATCGCGTCGATGAACCGGTCGGCGGTCGACGAATACCGGGAGCGGGCGATGAGATGCAGGACGACTTCGGTATCGGAGGTCGACTGACAGATGGCACCGCCGGCGATCAGCTGCCGGCGCAGGGTCAGACCATTGGTGAAATTGCCGTTATGGGCAACTGCGATGCCGCCGACTTCGAGTTCGGCAAACAGCGGCTGGACGTTGCGCAGCGCCACTTCGCCGGTGGTCGAATAGCGGTTGTGGCCGATCGCGATATTGCCGGGCAGGCGGGCAAGAGTGACGGGATCGGTATAATGGTCGCCGACGAGGCCCATGCGGCGTTCCGAATGGAAGCGCAAGCCGTCGAAGGAGACGATACCGGCCGCTTCCTGACCGCGATGCTGCAGGGCGTGCAGCCCGAGCGCCGTCAGCGTCGCAGCCTCGGGATGGCCGAGAATGCCGAACACGCCGCATTCTTCATGCAGCGTATCGCCATCCCACTCGTTGACCCTGTCTTCGGCGAACGTCTCGGAAACCGCCTGATTCATCTTGGCCCCTTATCCCTGTGGACAACCTGTCCCTGTCGGAAAAATGGAAAGGCCGGCCGGGGAGAACCTCCCCGGAAACCAGCCTGTTTTTCACTTGAATGCGAATGATACCACAAATGGTGACGTTTTGCGCTGCATCAAGCGCAAGATCGCGTCAATTATTTGTCGCAGGCGCGTCATCTGCCGTCGGTTGATCCTGAGCCGGAGCGCCATCGGTTGGCGCTGCCCCGCGGCCGAGGATGCGGGCGCGGATCTGCGGCTCGATATCGGCGGGCAGCACGGCTTCGAGGCGGGCGACGAGCGTGTCGAGGAACGGCTTCGATTTCGCCTGCGTTACCCAGGTCGGCTGGGCATTGGCGGCCACCAGCCAGTTCCAGAATGCGACGGCCACGACGAGCAGCAGGATGCCGCGGGCGGCGCCGAACAGGAAACCGAGCGTCCGGTCGAGCGCGCCGATGCGGCTGTCGATGATGAAATCGGCGATCCTTGTGGTGATGAACGAGATGATGATCAACGCGATCAGGAAGATGGCACCGGCGGACGCGGCGATCGCGATGCGCTCGTCACTCAGGTGCGGCTTCACATAGGGCAGAACCAGGGGGTAGAGGTAATAGGCGGCGGCGACTGAGCCAGCCCAGCTTGCGATCGACAGCACCTCTCGCGAAAAACCGCGAACCATGGCGAGAACGGCGGAAAACAGCGTCACAGCGATGACGATACCATCGAAAATCGTGATGGGCATATATGATCTACTCCAGACTTGCCGACTTCAAGACTTGCCGGCTTCAAGCCCGGCGCCCCGCCTTACCGCAGCCGTCATACATCAGCGGGCTTGTTAACGGAAGATCAATCATCTTCCGGCGTTTGTCTCAGCTTGGCGGCGGAACCCGCGATGCGGGATACCAGATCCGGCAGGTCCTCGATCGTCACCCAGCGTCCGTTCGCGCCCTTCGGCACCTCCGCGGACGTGGCCGGCAGCATCGCTCCTGCAAAACCAAGTTTCTCAGCTTCCTTAAGGCGTTGCGCAGTCTGCGAAACCGGCCGCACCGCGCCCGAGAGGCTGATTTCGCCGAAATAGACGCAATCGGCCGGCAGAGCAAGACCGGCAAGCGAGGATACCAGTGCGGACGCGACCGCGAGGTCGGCCGCAGGCTCGGTAATGCGATAACCGCCCGCGACGTTGAGATACACGTCGTGCTGTCCGAGCTTGACGCCGCAATGGGCCTCTAGGACCGCGAGAATCATCGACAGGCGCGACGAATCCCAGCCGACCACGGCGCGCCTGGGCGTACCGAGCGAGGTCGGCGCGACCAGCGCCTGCACCTCGACCAGAACCGGCCGTGTGCCCTCCATGCCGGCAAAGACCGCGGCACCTGGCGATTTCGAGTTGCGCTCGCCGAGGAAAAGTTCGGACGGGTTGGTGACTTCGCGAAGCCCCTTGTCGGACATTTCGAAGACGCCGATCTCGTCGGTCGGCCCAAATCGGTTCTTGACGGTGCGCAGGATGCGGTAGTGGTGGCCACGGTCGCCTTCGAAATAGAGGACTGCATCGACCATGTGCTCGACGACGCGCGGGCCGGCGATCTGGCCTTCCTTGGTGACGTGGCCGACGAGAACCATGGCGGCCCCGGTCTGCTTGGCAAACCGGATCATCGCCTGCACGCCGGTGCGCACCTGGGTGACGGTGCCCGGCGCCGAATCGGCGGTATCGCTCCATAACGTCTGGATCGAATCGATGATGACGAGGTCGGGACGCTTGCCTTCGCCGATCGTGGCGAGGATGTCCTCGACATTGGTTTCGGCCGCGAGCAGCACTTCTGTATCGGCGGCATCCAGCCGCTGGGCACGCAGCCGCACCTGCGCCACCGCCTCTTCGCCCGAGACATAGATGATCCGGTGGCCGCGACGGGAAAGGGCGGCCGCCGCCTGCATCAGCAGCGTCGACTTGCCGATGCCCGGATCGCCCCCGACTAGCACCGCCGAACCGCGCACGAACCCGCCGCCGGTCGCCCGGTCGAGCTCGGAGATACCGGTGAAGATGCGCGGCGCTTCCTCGGTCTCGCCCGACAATGTGGTGAGCGCCACGGCACGGCCCTTCTTCGGCACCTTGCCGGGGCCTCCACCGATGCCGCCCATCTGGTCGTCTTCGATAATGGTGTTCCACTCGCCGCAGCCGTCACACTTGCCGGCCCAGCGGTTATGCACCGTGCCGCAGTTCTGGCACACGAATTGGGTTTTGGATTTTGCCATGGGGAATTCAGGTTTCGTCGGTTGGGAAGTTGTCGGCAGAAACGTCCTGATGTCCGTGAAGAACGCGCAGGACATGCATCGTCGTTTCGTCGATCACGAAATAGATGCACCTGCCGCGAAAGGGGAAGGCCCGCAATCCAGGAACGAATTCTCGGGAACTGCCGGTAAGGCCGAGTTCCGCTAACGAGGCCATCTTGGCATTGAGGTCGTCCAGTAGGCGTCTTGCGGCTATCGGATTGAATTGCGAGGTGTACTCATAATCTTCCAGAAGATCGGTCAGCGCGCGTTGGGACACGTTGAGACGGCGCGCTTGCATTCTTCCGTTCCTCTGCCATCTTGAGAATGTGCGCCGTCAATTCCTCGCCGTTTTCAAAACTCATCACTCGGCCCGCTTCGACATCGTCCAGCCCTTCCTGGATCAATCGCTTCAGCGTTTCCGTTTTTTCTTGAAGCTGGCGCAAACCGGCCGCAACAACCTCGTTGGCATCCTTGTAGACTCCGGCCTCGACTTGGGCGTCGACAAACGCCCGCTGTTTCTCGCTCAGATGGATCTCGGTCATTTCGATCTCCTTTTGTTCTTGTATAACACGAGGGATTTCCGCTTCCAAGAGGCAAGTGAACGCGATCAGTCGTCGGGATAGATATACCGCCGCTCGTAGCGTAGGCCGAGGCTGGTCAGCAGTTCGTAGCCGATCGTGCCGGCGGCGCGGGCGACGTCGTCGAGATCTATGTTCGGGCCGAACAGCTCGACATAGTCGCCGGCCTGGATCTCCGATGCCGGGATGTCGGTGACGTCGAAGATCGTCAGGTCCATGGTGATGCGGCCGATGACCGGAACCCTGCGGCCGGCGACGAAGCCGAAACCGCCCTGGGCGACCGTCTGGCGAAGCGGCACGCCGGAGCCGGAGAGCGCTCGGCTGTAGCCGTCCGCATACCCCGCGGAGACGATCGCCAGCCGGCTGTCGCGGGAGAGCTGGTAGGTGCCGCCGTAGCTCACCGTCTCGCCCTTTTTCCCGTCGCGGATCTGGATGATGCGCGCTTCCGCCTTGGCGACCGGCTTCATCGGGTTCGGCACCCCAACGACCGCCTCGCCGCCATAAAGCGCGATGCCGGGGCGGGTGAGATCGAAATGATAGTCCGGCCCCAGAAAGATCCCGGCGGAAGCCGAAAGGCTCGTCTCGATGCCTTCGAAAGCCTCCGCGACCTTCTGGAAAGCCGAAAGCTGTTTCTGGTTGAGGGGCGAGGAGGGTGTGTCGCCGCTATGGAGATGGGACAGCACCAGGACCGGCGAGAAGCTTGCCGGACGCGACACGTCGTCGGCAAAGGCGATCGCATCCTCAAGCGGCAGGCCGAGACGGTTGAAGCCGGTGTCCACCTGCAGCGCACAGGGGTGGTCGCCATACTCCGACGTCACCGACATCCAGAAGGCGAGTTGTTCTTCCGACGCCAGAACCGGCACCAGATCGTGTTCGAAGAACATCGCCTCCTGGCCGGGCCAGATCCCGGATAGAACATAGATGCGGGCGTCGGGTGCATAGGCGCGCAGCGTCACGCCTTCTCGCGCCACCGCCACGAAGAAATCCCGGGCGCCTGCCTCGTAAAGCGTGATGCCGCAATCCTCGAGCCCTAGCCCGTAGGCATCAGCCTTGACGACTGCCGCCGTCCGCGCCGTTCCCGAACGCCGCGCCATCTCCCGCCAATTGTCGGCAAGCGCACCCAGATCGACCGTCAGCCGGACGGGCGCGATATCGAAATCGTCGGGATAGGAAAGCTCGCTGTCGAAATCGGTCATGTCGGCTCGTAGGGCATGAGGATGGTTGCAGCAATCCTACCGGTTTCGAAGGCAGGAAAAAGACCACGCCCGCAAAATCTTTCGCGCTGCACAATCTTTTGGGGGCTACACGTCAGGCGACGCTGCGCAGATCGAAATCCGCATGAATGACGTCGTAGGGCACGTAGATCCGACCGCCTTCGTTTACCTCGACAAGGCCCCATTCGATCAGGACTGCCGTATCCTCATGCACGCGCTTCACATCGCGAGAAAGGGCTGTGGCCAAGGCGCGGTAGGTCGAGGGGCCAAGGCTCTGCAGCGCCTCGATCAATGTCCAGCGCTTCGGCGTCAGGACCGTAAAAAGCTGTTCGGGGGAGGAGAAGCTGAAGACGTGCTCCTGAGCTTTGCCGGTTTTCCAGGCGTTGAGAAAGCCGCCCGCGGCGTCTTGAAGTGCAGCTTCGTCACCCCGCTGAATTCGGATTGTTGCGGTTGTCATCGGCGCTCTCTCCTTGAATGGACGTCAGCGAGAAAATCACGGATCAGGGCATCGACCGTCGTGAATTTGTAGTTCTCCTCGCGGCCATCGATATGCCTGTGGTCGCCTTTGCCTCTTTCGTTGTCGTAGCCGACAATCCGCTGTCCTTCATAACCGTAGAACAGGCGATATTTGTAGTCGTGCTGGCTCCCGACCACGGAATGCCGAAGCTTCCAGATGACCATCTCGACGATAGCCCCGTCCGAGAGGACGTTCTTTGAGCGGTAAAGCAGTTCCGCCTTCATGTTGGCGATAATGCCAACACGAAGGCGGTCTGTCAAATCAGCTCAATGCTCTTCGTATTGCGTAAAGCTCGGGTCGGCCAGATCGGCGAAGCGGGTGTATTCGGACTGGAAGGCGAGCTTGACGGTGCCGGTCGGTCCGTGGCGCTGCTTGGCGATGATCACGTCCGCCGTGCCCTTGACCTTGTCCATCAGCACTTCCCATTCGGGATATTTCGGGTCGGCGATGTCTCGGGGTTCCATGTTCTTCACGTAATATTCCTCGCGAAACACGAAGAGCACCACGTCGGCGTCCTGCTCGATCGAGCCCGATTCGCGGAGGTCGGAGAGCTGTGGGCGTTTGTCGTCGCGGCTTTCCACCTGGCGCGAGAGCTGCGAGAGCGCGATGATCGGCACGTTCAGCTCCTTGCCGAGCGCTTTCAGACCCGTAGTGATCTGGGTGATTTCCTGGACGCGGTTCTCGCCCGATTTGCCCGAGCCGGTCATCAGCTGGATATAGTCGACCACCAGGCAGTCGAGGCCGCGCTGGCGCTTTAGGCGGCGGGCGCGGGCGGAAAGCTGGGCGATCGAGATACCGCCGGTCTGGTCGATGAACAGCGGCACTTTCTGCATCATCTGGGAGCAGGCGACGAGCTTTTCGAAATCCGCCTCGGTAATGTCGCCGCGGCGGATCTTTGACGAGGAGACTTCCGTCTGTTCGGAGATGATGCGGGTGGCAAGCTGTTCGGCCGACATTTCGAGCGAATAGAAGCCGACGACGCCGCCGTTCTTGGCTTTGAACGAACCGTCCGGCTGGACTTCCGGTTCGTAGGAGGCGGCAATGTTATAGGCGATGTTGGTGGCGAGCGAGGTCTTGCCCATGCCGGGGCGTCCTGCAAGCACGATCAAGTCGGAACGCTGCAACCCGCCCATCTTGCTGTCGAGCGACATGATGCCGGTCGAGACACCGGAAAGATGGCCGTCGCGCTCGAAGGCCTGGCCGGCCATGTCGATGGCTAGCGCCACCGCATCGTTGAACGACTGGAAGCCGCCGTCGTAGCGGCCGTTTTCGGCGAGCTCGAACAGCCGGCGTTCGGTATCCTCGATCTGCGTCTGCGGCGGCATGTCGAGCGGCGCGTCGTAGGCGATGTTGACCATGTCCTCGCCGATGGTGATCAGCGCGCGGCGGAGCGCCAGGTCGTAGATCGCCCGGCCGTAGTCCTCTGCATTGATGATCGACACGGCTTCGGAGGCGAGGCGCGCGAGATATTGCGCCACCGTCAGATCGCCGACCTTGTCGTCGGCGGGCAGGAAGGTCTTGATCGTCACCGGATTGGCGGTCTTGCCCATGCGGATGATGTCGCCGGCGACCTCGAAGATCTTGCGGTGCAGCGGCTCGTAGAGATGGACGGGCTTCAGGAAATCGGAGACGCGGTAATAGGCGTCGTTATTGACCAGGATCGCGCCGAGAAGCGCCTGTTCGGCCTCGATATTGTTCGGGGCTTCGCGGTAATGCGGCTCTGCCGGCTGGATGTTGGCGAGCTTGCGTACTGCGTCGTTCATGGTGTTTTCCGTTCTGTCCCTGTACCCCGGCAGTACCCTTAGAGGTGTCTGGCCTGTCACGAAACGGCAATATTGATTCCCACAGTAGTTCACAGGCAAAACGGCGCTGCGAAGCAAAAAACGGTCGGAAACCGTAAATCTGTTTGACTGTGTTCCCGGAGCGAATCGACTCGGGGTACTCACCCTCTTTTATAGCCCGAAAAAGACAAAAAAACGCCCGGACCTTGTCGGCCCGGGCGCTCTTTGAACAGTCTTTGGAACGAAGCTTATTCGTCGTCGCCGGCGCCGTCGGCTTCCGGATCGAAGAAGTCTTCAGGACGCAGCGCATCTTCGTCGACGCCGTAGATCGCGTCGGCCGAGGTGAGGCTTTCGCCCTGGGACTGGCGGCTGGCTTCTTCAGCGGAGCGGGCAACGTTCAGTTCAACCGAAACTTCGACTTCCGCATGCAGGTGCAGCGAGACCTTGTGCAGGCCGATTTCCTTGATCGGCGTGTTGAGGTCGACCTGGTTGCGGCCGATGGTGAAGCCTTCGGCAGCCAGCGCGTCGACGATGTCGCGGGCAGCGACGGAGCCGTAGAGCTGGCCGGTTTCGCCGGCGGCGCGCACGACGACGAAGGACTTGCCGTCGAGAACTTCGGCGACCTTGGCGGCTTCGCCCTTGCGCTCGAGGTTGCGGGCTTCGAGCGTGGCGCGCTCGGATTCGAAGCGCTTCTTGTTGGCTTCGTTGGAGCGGAGAGCCTTGCCGAGCGGCAGAAGGTAGTTACGGGCAAAGCCGTCGCGGACCTTGACGGTTTCGCCCATCTGGCCAAGCTTCGGTACGCGTTCAAGCAGAATGACTTGCATGGTTCAGGTTTCCTTTCGATCAGTCAATCTTGTTTTCGGTAGTCTTGTTGTCGGGGCTGGCGCCTGCTTTGAGCGGGGTCAGCGCGATCGTCCGCCTTGTATCGGTAAGCCCCAGGATGAGGATCGCGATCGCCGGCAGGACAAGCATGGAAGAGAGATAGCAGAGGACGAGGACCGGGATGCGCCAGTCCTTGCCGAGGCTGCGGAAGTGCAAGGAGGCGAAACCCGCCATCAGGAAGCCGGCGCCGAACGTGCCGCAGATCGTCGCGCCGATCATCGCCGGAACGCCGCCGAGGAAAGCGAGCACGATGCCGCCGAGGAAGATGAAGATCGCGTGCCGGTTCATCCGGAGTGCCGAGGGCATGTCTTCGCGCGGACGCAGCGCCCGGCCGGAGCGCGACACGATGCGAACGGCGATGTAGAAGGCGGCAAACAGCAGCGTTACCCAGACGCCGCCCTGGACGAGCGGCAGCATCAGCACCAGCAGCGACTTGGTCTGCGCCATGCCCGCCGGTTCCGGCGTGAAGGCAGGTTCCTGGGCCTGCAGAGCCGCGATCATCGCATCGACCATCCGGTCGGTAAGTTCCGGGCCGTAGCCGATTGCAACTCCGAGCGCGATGACGGCGATCGTCACCAGTCCGCAGAGATGCAGGAGGATATCCGAGATCGGGTACCAGGCCATCAGGTTGTCCGGGCCGCCGAGTTCGGAGGCGGGACGCGCAAGGTTGGCGAGATGTGACAGCCAGCCTGCCGGGATCAGCGTGAACACTGCCATGGCGACCGCAAACATCGGCGACACGAGGACGGCGCCAAGGATGCCGGCGGTGACGATGCCGATGACGGCGGCGCGATTGCCCCAGCCGAGGCCGGCGATGAAGATCGGAAGCGAGGAGGCGGCGTAGAGCACGGACGCAAAGGACAGCTGCGCATTCGCACCCAGCACGAGCAGGGTGGCGGCAATGCCGGCAAGAATGCCGGTGGGCAGCACTGTCTGTATCTTGTTCGTCACGGTCTCGCTGTCCTGCTTTTTGAAGCAGTTAGGGGATCACACCTGAATCTATCTCTCAGGTACTTCATCCCCAACATGGGATTTGGAAATTCCGATCCGCGCCCATCGCGGAAGGGATGAACCCGCTGACTCTTCATCAGCGGGTCCGCTATTCGTAATTACGCTACGACGTAAGGCAGCAGGCCGAGGAAGCGGGCGCGCTTGATCGCCTGGGCGAGTTCGCGCTGCTTCTTCTGGGAAACGGCGGTGATGCGCGACGGAACGATCTTGCCGCGCTCGGAAATGTAGCGCTGCAGAAGGCGTACGTCCTTGTAGTCGATCTTCGGCGCATTGGCACCCGAGAACGGGCAGGTCTTGCGGCGGCGATGGAACGGACGGCGTGCCTGGGAGGAGGATGATGATACGTCAGCCATGGTCTTTTCTCCTTAGCCTCTATTACGCACGGTCTTCGCGCGGACGGCGCTCGAAGCCGCCTTCACGCGGACCACGGTCCGGACGGTCGCCGAAGCCGCCTTCGCGGCGCGGCGGACGGTCGCCGAATTCGCGGCGCGGACCACGGTCGTCGCCATCACGGCGCGGGCGGTCGTCACGGTCGCGCTTCTGCATCATCGCCGACGGACCTTCTTCATGCTTCTCGACGGCGATCGTCATGTAGCGAAGAATGTCTTCGTTGATGCGCATCTGGCGTTCCATCTCGTGCACGGCCGGAGCCGGTGCGTCGATGTCCATCAGGGCGTAATGAGCCTTGCGGTTCTTGTTGATGCGGTAGGTGAGGGACTTGAGGCCCCAGTTTTCAATGCGCCCGACTTTGCCGCCGTTAGCTTCGATGACGCCCTTGTACTGTTCGACGAGGGCATCAACCTGCTGAGCGGACATATCCTGCCGGGCAAGGAATACGTGTTCGTAAAGAGCCATGTAGCTTTGCCTTTTCTTGCGGTTGTCTACCCGGACCTCGGCGGCTAAGCCTCAACGACTGCTCCTGAACGGGAAAAACCCAGGCAAGAAAAGTGTTGTATCGAGACGGTCGAGAGCGGAGACACGGGAGGCTTGGACCCTATGGTCCCTGCGGCTTCCTTTTTCGAGAAAGCCTGCCCTCCGTTCAGCCACCAGCCAGAAGACCGGGTATTGCGAACAGCGCGCTTATACGGATTTTTGAAGAGAAGGCAAGGGCGGTTCATCGAATGTAATCAATTAGCGATATCTAAATTATACTTAAGGTAGAGTTAACAGAGCTACAGGTTGAAAACCCGAGTGATCGGAGTATAGTTCGCCGCGGGAAAAGTGCTGGAGGGTATTCAACCAAAGTGGAGGGGAATTTGTTATGCATCATGGAGAGAAGAATTTTGAAGTAACCGCACCACGTTCTCGATTTTACCAGGGAGGTTTCGGACGGTTGTTTCCTGAACTTCCGGGCTGGGAGCCGGATACAGCCGGTTTTACAGGTGCAGGGATAGGTAGTGCTGCGGCACTCGAGGCCTATATCATGAATTTCGTCGCGACCAAGATGGTCGATACGACGGCGCCGCCCGCGGGCGACTCCAAACTTCCGTCCGGTTACGTCTATTTCGGTCAGTTCATCGACCATGACCTGACGCTGGACACGACGCCGCTCAGCGAGGCGGAACTCGATCCGAACCGGCTTCATAACTTCCGGACGCCGCGGCTCGATCTCGATTGCATCTACGGGCAGGGGCCGGATGCGCAGCCCTATCTCTACGACAAGACCGCACCGGGCTGTTTCCGGATCGGCGAGGTCGCCGGCACGCCGTTCAAGGATCTGCCGCGCGCCGCAGGCCAGGATACCGCTCTGATCGGCGACCCGCGCAATGACGAAAATGCCATTGTCTCCCAGCTGCACCTGGCCTTCCTTCTGGCCCATAACACGCTCGTCAAGGCGGCGGTCAAGAAGGGCATGTCGTCCAGGAAGGCCTTCGAGGCGGCGCGGAAGACGCTGCAGCGGCTCTACCAGTGGATTATCTGGCATGACTACATGGCCCGCATCTGCGATCCCTCCGTCCACAAGCGGGCGCTTCGCAAGGATCGCGACGCCGGCAATGGGCGCACCTTCTGGGAGCTCGGTTACGAAGACGTTTACGACTGGAAGAACAATCCGTTCATGCCGCTGGAGTTTTCGGTCGCCGCCTACCGGTTCGGGCATTCGCTGGTCCGCAACGGCTACCAGACGAATTTCGCCAAGGGCGTCGGCGTCTTCACGCCGACCTTCAAGTTCAATGCCGAGGACCTCAGAGGTTTTCGCGTGCTACACCCGGACCGGGTCGTGCAGTGGGACTGGTTCCTCAGAATGTCCTCCTCCGTGCGGCCGACATTCCCGCAGGTTGCCCGCAAGTTCGACAGCATGCTGGCGAATGCGCTGCGCGAGCTGGCGGAGGATCCCGACAAGCCTGGCGACAACACCAGGATCCTCAACGTGCTTGCGGCCCGCAATCTGGTGCGTGGCGTCAGGATGCAGCTGCCGTCGGCCATCGAAATCGCCAAGCTCCTGGATATCCCGATCATCAAGATCAACGAGGATGAGCGGGAAGCCCTCTGGTACTACATCCTGCGGGAGGCCGAGTTCGATCCCCAGGTCGAGGGCTCGACGCTGACCGTCGGCGGCGCCGGCGATCGCCTGGGAACGCTCGGCTCGATCATCGTCGCGGCCACGTTCGCAGGCCTCCTGAAAGGCGATTCGCTGTCGTTCTTCAATCTGGAGCCCGGATGGACGCCCGACAAGGACGAGCTGCTCGACAGCGTCGAGGCGGACCTGATCGCCGCCGGCAAGCCCGGCCTCAATGCCGATGAACAGGTCAACGGCCGCAAATGGGGGCTGCCGACCATCATCCGCCTGTCGGGCCTGCCGGTCGATGCCGCACCGTTCCGGCCGGTGCCGATCCCCGTTCCCGAGCCCGTCGTCGAGCCCGCGGCACCCCCGACGGAATGAACGACCGGGAATGATCATCGGATATCGCCGGCAGGACCGGCGATATCCTCTTCATCCCAGCCCCAGCTTCGTCATTGATTTCGAGTAATCCTGTAGCCGACGCTTTCTAGAAGCTGTTCGGCATTCAAAAGCATGGTGGCCGTAACGAGGCTGGAATCCTGGATGGCGGCCTCAAGTCTGAGCTGATCGAGAGCCAGGAGGTGAAGCTTGCGCACAGGCTGGTCACCTTTTTCCAGCTTCCGCAGTTCGTCCGACGGCAGACCCAATTCCACCGCGAGTTCCTTCTGCGTCAGTTTGAGCTGCTTTCGACGTCGGATGAACTCGCGTCGTGTCGGAATTGACTGCATGATTTCGGCGTGCCGCTCCGGATATGGAGGGCACTGATTAGCGGTCTTTTCGGGGGCCGGAGCAAGTCGCCCATTCGAGGTAGATGTACTCGAGCCGTGGCCGATTGTTACAGCGGCATCGGATACTGCCGATGAACCTTGGCGATGTCCGCGAACACCTCGTCCGACAGTGTCACGTCCGCAGCCGCCATGTCGTGCTTCAGCTGGGCCATCGACGTCGCGCCGATGATGGCTGCGGCCATGAAGGGGCGCGACAGGCAGAAGGCGAGCGCCATCTGGGCGAGGTCGAGGCGGTGCTTTTCGGCGACCTCGAGATAGGCCTTCACGGCCGGCTCCTGGTACGGTGTCAGGCGGCCGCCGAGATCCGTGTTGATCGTCGCCCGAGAGCCTTCCGGCCTTGCGCCGTTCTGGTACTTGCCGGTGAGGAGGCCGGCGGCGAGCGGCGAATAGGCCATCAGCCCGACATCCTCGTGGTGCGCGACCTCGGCGAGGTCGAGATCGAAATGCCGGTAGAGGAGATTGTATTCGTTCTGCAGCGAGGCGATGCGCGGCAGGGCCTTTTTCTCCGACAGGCGCAGGTATTTCATCGCGCCCCAGGCGCTTTCGTTGGAAAGGCCAGCGGCCCGCAGCTTGCCTTCCTTCACAAGCTCGCCGAGCGTTTCGAGGATTTCGGCGATTTCGGAGGCGGCCTTGTCGCGGTCCTGCTGGGTAACGTCGAAGGTCCAGGAATTGCGGAAATGGAAGGTGCCGCGGTTCGGCCAGTGGATCTGGTAGAGGTCGAGATAGTCGGTCTGCAGGCGGGTCAGGCTGGCGTTGACGGCCTGGCGGATGGTGGCGGATTCGATGTCGCGTCCGTCGCGGATATGCGGGCGGCCGCTGCCGGCGATCTTCGTGGCAAGGACCAGGTCCTTGCGCTTGGCCGCATTCTTCTTCAGCCAGGTGCCGATATATTCCTCGGTGCGGCCATAGGTGGCGGGACTGACCGGCGTGGTCGGATAGAGTTCGGCGGTGTCGAAGAAGTTGACGCCGTTCTCGAAGGCGTAGTCCATCTGTTCATGGGCTTCGGTTTCCGAATTCTGGGTGCCCCAGGTCATCGTGCCGAGGCAGATTTCCGACACGGAGAGGTCCGTGCGCCCAAGTTTCTTGTATTTCATGCCGACAGATCCCGTACTTAAAAAGTCGGCGGCACTCTAAGCGCGATTTGACGAAGCGCAAGGGGACAACGGGCCGTAAAAGGCCCCGAAAACCGCGCCGCCCTTGACTCTCCGGGCCGGAATGTGAATGGAAAGGCAAAACATAAGGGAAGGAAATCATCCCCATGAGCACGATCGCATTCACGTTTCCCGGCCAGGGCAGCCAGGCTGTCGGCATGGGCAAGGATCTGGCGGAGGCTTTTCCCGAAGCCCGCGCCGTCTTCGATGAAGTCGACGAGGCGCTCGGCCAGAAGCTCTCCGACATCATGTGGAACGGTCCGGAAGAAACACTGACGCTGACCGCCAATGCGCAGCCGGCGCTGATGGCCGTCTCGGTCGCCGCGATCCGGGTGATGGAAGCGCGCGGCCTGAAGTTCGCCGACAAGGTGGCGTTCGTCGCCGGCCATTCGCTCGGAGAATATTCTGCTCTTTGCGCCGCCGGCACCTTTTCGCTGGCCGATACGGCACGCCTGCTGCGCATCCGTGGCGATGCCATGCAGTCGGCGGTTCCCGTCGGGCAGGGCGCCATGGCGGCGATCATCGGCCTTGAGCACGGCGATGTCGACACGATCTGCGCCGAAGCGCGCGAGGCTGGCGTCTGCCAGATTGCCAACGACAATGGCGGCGGCCAGCTCGTCATCTCCGGCTCCAAGGCGGCGGTCGAAAAGGCCGCGGCACTGGCAACCGAAAAGGGCGCCAAGCGTGCCATCATGCTGCCCGTCTCCGCACCCTTCCACAGCGACCTGATGGCGCCGGCGGCCGACGCCATGCGCCACGCGCTCGACAAGGTGGCGAAGAACAATCCGGTCGTGCCGGTTATCGCCAATGTACGCGCCGTGCCGGTCTATGATGCCGACGAGATCGCCAAGCTGCTGGTCACTCAGGTCACCGGCCAGGTCCGTTGGCGCGAGACGGTGGAATGGTTCGGCGCCAACGGCGTGACGACCCTTTACGAGATCGGCTCGGGAAAAGTGCTGACCGGCCTTGCCCGCCGCATCGACAAGAATATCTCCGGCATTGCCGTCAACACGCCGGCCGATATCGAAGCCGCGCTCACAGCCATTCTCGGCTGATTTGATCAGTGAGTAGTGAATGGTGTGTAGTGAGTAGTTCAGTTCCTTGCTGCCCACGGCTCACTAACCACTACTCACTAATCACTAATCACTCTAAAAAAGGAACACGATCATGTTTGATTTGACCGGCCGCAAGGCATTGGTGACGGGCGCAACCGGCGGGCTCGGCGAAGAGATCGCCCGGATGCTGCACAGCCGGGGTGCCACCGTCGGCCTGCACGGCACGCGCGTCGAGAAGCTCGAGGCGCTTGCCTCCGAACTCGGCGACCGGGTCAAGATCTTCCCGGCCAACCTCTCGGACCGTGCCGAAGTGAAGGCGCTCGGCGAAAAGGCCGAGGCCGAACTCGAAGGCGTCGACATTCTGGTCAACAATGCCGGCATCACCAAGGACGGCCTGTTCGTGCGCATGAGCGACGAGGACTGGGATGCTGTTCTGGAAGTCAATCTTACCGCGGTCTTCCGCCTGACCCGCGAACTCACCCATCCGATGATGCGCCGCCGTTACGGCCGCATCATCAACATCACGTCGGTGGTCGGCGTCACCGGCAATCCGGGCCAGACCAACTACTGCGCCTCCAAGGCTGGTATGATCGGGTTTTCCAAATCGCTGGCGGCGGAGATCGCCACCCGCAACGTGACGGTCAACTGCGTCGCGCCGGGCTTCATCGACAGCGCGATGACCGGCAAGCTCAACGACAAGCAGAAAGAGGCGATCCTCGGCGCCATTCCGATGAAGCGCATGGGCGCCGGATCGGACATCGCGTCCGCGGTCCTTTATCTCGCCTCCAGCGAGGCTGGCTACGTCACCGGCCAGACCCTGCATGTCAACGGCGGCATGGCGATGATCTGATTGAGTGCCGCCTTCAGGAAAACACGTTACAATCGGTTGTTGGCGGCTGTGCAATGGAACAAATTCTGGCTTTGCTGAACACGGAAACCATGTTAAGCGGGCCATGACTGTGAATGGTCACCCTGAAATGCAGGCCGTCATATTGCGTGAGTGCAATAGGATCGGAACCTGAAACGGGGAGAACGGGTTTGCCCGCATCGGCGCTGAACAAGCGGCGGTCGCAGGTTTTTAACAGGGTGCGGATGCCGATCGGGCATTCGATAAAGACAAAGGTCGAGGAAACCGACATGAGCGATATCGCAGAACGCGTTAAGAAAATTGTTATTGACCACCTCGGCGTCGACGCCGACAAAGTCGTCGAAGGCGCAAGCTTCATCGACGATCTCGGTGCGGACTCGCTCGACACCGTCGAACTGGTCATGGCTTTCGAGGAAGAATTCGGCGTTGAGATCCCTGACGACGCTGCCGATTCCATCCTGACCGTCGGCGACGCTGTGAAGTTCATCGAGAAGGCCCAGGCCTGATCAACCCGACATAGTGGGGATGACGCCGCAAGGCAGGTCCCGAAAACGGCCCGCTTGTTCGGGCCGTTTCAGCAATTGGGGTTTAGGCCCCTGAAAATCGAGAAAAAGCTATAGGGTAGGGCACTGGCGATGAGACGGGTCGTTATCACCGGTACCGGCATGGTATCTCCTCTCGGATGCGGAACGGAAGTCAGCTGGTCGCGCTTGCTGGCCGGCGAGAACTCCGCCCGCGTCGTCACCGAATTCGAGGTCGAAGACCTTCCCGCAAAGATCGCCTGCCGCATTCCTGTCGGCGACGGTTCCGATGGCACGTTCAACGTGGACCAGTGGATGGAGCCGAAGGAACAGCGCAAGGTCGATCCCTTCATCATCTACGGCGTGGCCGCCGCCGAAATGGCGCTCGAAGATGCCGGCTGGCATCCGAAAACCGACGAGGACCAGATCGCCACCGGCGTGCTGATCGGTTCGGGCATCGGCGGCCTCGAAGGCATTGTCGAGGCGGGCTATACGCTGCGCGACAAGGGTCCGCGCCGCATCTCGCCCTTCTTCATTCCCGGCCGGCTGATCAATCTCGTCTCCGGCCAGGTGTCGATCCGCCACAAGCTGCGCGGTCCGAACCATGCCGTCGTCACGGCCTGTTCCACCGGCGCGCACGCGATCGGCGACGCGGCCCGGATGATCGCCTTCGGCGATGCCGAGGTGATGGTCGCCGGCGGTGCGGAATCGCCGATCTGCCGCATTTCGCTGGCCGGCTTCGCCGCCTGCAAGGCGCTTTCGACCCAGCACAACGACGATCCGCAGAAGGCCTCGCGCCCGTATGACCGCGACCGCGACGGTTTCGTCATGGGCGAGGGCGCCGGCATCGTGGTTCTGGAAGAGCTGGAACATGCCAAGGCCCGCGGCGCCAAGATCTATGCGGAAGTGGTCGGCTACGGCATGTCCGGCGACGCCTTCCACATCACCGCGCCTTCGGAAGACGGCGACGGTGCGTTCCGCTGCATGACCGCGGCGCTGAAGCGTGCGGGTCTCGCGGCGTCTGACGTCGATTACATCAACGCCCACGGCACCTCGACCATGGCCGACACGATCGAGCTCGGCGCGGTCGAGCGTCTGGTCGGCAACGCCGCCTCGAAGATCTCCATGTCGTCGACCAAGTCGGCGATCGGCCATCTTCTCGGTGCTGCCGGTGCGGTGGAGGCGATCTTCTCGGCGCTCGCCATTCGCGACAACATCGCTCCGCCGACGCTCAACCTCGACAATCCCGATGTCGAGACGGCGATCGACCTCGTGCCTCACAAGGCGCGCAAGCGCGAGATCAACGTCGCGCTGTCGAACTCCTTCGGTTTCGGCGGCACCAACGCATCTCTCGTGCTGCGCCGCTACGAAGCCTGATCCTTGGGACCTGATCTTTCGGGGCCGGATTTATAGGGCGTCGATTGTTTCGGGCATCGAAACATATGCCGGCTGGACTCGCGAGCCGGCTCGTATCATCTTCTGGACCTGTTTTTCGCCGCATTGGTTGGCCAAACAGCGGGTTGCAAGTCTTTGAGTCTGTAGGGGGCGTTAACCCCGGGGGGCGCGGTTGAACGATACGAATCATGTCAGTGAATTGCCGCCCGGCAATGGCAGAGGGCCGATTATTCCGAAATCGCCGAACGAGGCCCTGAAGCCCGAACGCGTTCCGGAACCGCCCCGCCGTTCCAAGAAGGCACGCAGCCAGGTCGTCATCTTCCTGAATTTCGTGATGACCATGGTCGTCGTTCTCTGCGTGATCGGGGTTGCCGGCTTCTACTACATGATCTCGGCCTTCCAGCAGCCGGGCCCGCTCGAAGCCAACACCCATTTCATGGTCCGCCCCGGCAACGGGCTTGCGGAAATCGCCACAAATCTCGAACGCAACGGCATCATCTCCGACGCACGCGTCTTCCGCTACGTGACGGCGACCTACCTGCGCAAGGGCGAGACGCTGAAGGCCGGCGAATACGAGATCAAGGCGCGCGCCTCCATGAAGGACATCATGGGCATCCTGGAATCGGGCAAGTCGATCCTCTATTCGGTCGTCATGCCGGAGGGCCTGACGGTGCGCCAGATGATGCTGCGTCTCGCCGAAGATGCGGTGCTCGAAGGCGACCTGCCGTCAGAACTGCCGGCCGAGGGAAGCTTGAGACCCGATACCTACAAGTTCTCGCGCGGCAGCAAGCGCGCCGACATCATCCAGCAGATGCGGGTTGCGCAGCAGAAGATGGTCGACCAGATCTGGGAGCGTCGCGACCCGGACCTGCCGATCAAGACCAAGGAAGAATTCGTCGTGCTCGCCTCGATCGTCGAGAAGGAGACCGGCAAGGAAGACGAGCGCGCCCATGTGGCCTCCGTCTTCATCAACCGGCTGCAGCGCGGCATGCGCCTGCAATCGGACCCGACGATCGTCTACGGCATTTTCGGCGGCGAGGGAAAACCCTCCGACCGGCCGATCTTCAAGTCGGACCTTGCCAAGCAGACGCCCTATAACACCTACCAGATCAAGGGCCTGCCGCCGACGCCGATCTCCAATCCCGGCCGTGCCGCCCTCGAGGCCGTCGCCAATCCCTGGCGGACCAAGGACCTCTATTTCGTGGCCGACGGCACCGGCGGACATGTGTTCGCCGCGACGCTCGAGGAACACAATGCCAACGTCCGTCGTTGGCGTAGAATGGAGTCCGAGCGCGCCGCCAACCCGGAAGTGGTGGACGGCCAGCCGGACGGCGACGAAGCGGAAAAGCCGCCGAAGAGCAACTGACCGCTTCCCGAAAGCATGATCTGGAGACACCGATGACATTGCAGTCCATGACCGGTTTTGCCCGCAGCGAAGGCACGAGCGGGCGCAACCGTTATGCATGGGAACTGCGCTCGGTGAATGGCAAGGGCCTCGATATAAGGCTGCGCCTGCCGCCGGGTCTCGAACGGCTGGAGCCGGACGTCCGCCGGGTGATCTCTGAGAAATTTTCGCGCGGAAATCTGCAGGCGACCCTTACCCTCACCGTTGCCGAGACCAAGGTGGAAGCGGTGCTGAACCGCGATGCGCTGGCAGCCGTGATGGCGCTGCGCGCCGAACTGGGCGATCTCGTCGATCCTTCGCCGCTGAGGCTCGATACGCTGATGGGCATTCGCGGGCTTGTGGACATCCGCGAGGCGGAAGAGGACGAGGATACGGTCGCAGCCCGCGACACCGCGATCCTCGCGAGCCTCGACGAGGCGATCGGCCATCTGCAGCGGATGCGCGAGGGTGAGGGCACTGCGCTTGCAGCCGTTCTCAAAGGCCAGGTCGCCCGTATCGCCGAACTTGCCCAGGTCGTCGAGACCGACCCTTCCCGCACGCCGGAAGAGATCGCCCGCAAGCTGTCCTTCCAGCTCGCAGCGCTCCTCCAGGAGGCGCCGACGCTTGACCGGGACCGGTTGCATGCGGAAGCGGCCCTGCTTGCCACCAAGGCCGATCTGCGCGAAGAGATCGATCGGCTGAAGGCGCATGTGGCGGCCGCGGGCGAGCTTATCGACAAGGGCGGCCCGGTGGGTCGCCGGCTCGATTTCCTTGCACAGGAATTTAACCGGGAATCGAATACTATCTGTTCGAAGTCCAATTCGGCCGCGGTCACGTCCGCCGGCATCGAGTTGAAAGTCGTCATCGACCAGTTCCGCGAACAGGTCCAGAATCTGGAGTAAGACATGAGCCCGGCCCCATCGTCTCAGGGCAAAGCGTCCCCGGCCGTGAAGATCGCCCGGCGCGGATTGATGCTGGTTCTTTCCTCGCCGTCGGGTGCCGGCAAGTCGACGA
This sequence comes from Neorhizobium sp. T6_25, assembly GCF_002968555.1. Lineage (NCBI taxonomy): Bacteria > Pseudomonadati > Pseudomonadota > Alphaproteobacteria > Hyphomicrobiales > Rhizobiaceae > Neorhizobium > Neorhizobium sp. T6_25. The sequence goes on along the minus strand of NZ_PVBL01000024.1, from coordinate 87,275 downwards.
TCGCCCGCAATCTCCTGGATGCCGATCGCAGCCTCGAAATCTCGATCAGCGTCACAACCCGGGCCAAGCGGCCAAGCGAGATCGCCGACAAGCACTATCATTTCATCACCGTGCCGCAGTTCGAGAAGATGCGCGACGCCGGCGATCTGCTCGAATGGGCCGAGGTGCACGGCAATTTCTACGGCACCCCGCGCGAGCCCGTGGAACTGGCGATGAGCGAAGGCCGCGACATGCTGTTCGACATCGACTGGCAGGGCGCACGCCAGCTGCAGGAAAAGATGGCCGCCGACGTCGTCTCGATCTTCGTGCTGCCGCCGACGATGACCGAACTGCAGTCGCGCCTGCACCGCCGCGCCGAGGACTCCGAAGAAGTGATCCGCACGCGCCTCCTGAACTCGCGCGCCGAGATCGAGCACTGGCGGGAATACGACTACGTCATCGTCAACGACGACCTCGACGAGGCCTTCGGGCATGTCAGCTGCATCGTCAACGCCGAACGCATCCGCCGCGACCGCCGCCACGGCCTGTTCGATTTTGTGAGCGAGTTGCTGACGGAAGAGCCCGAGCTGTAGGAGGCTGTTGGGTTGCGCACCAAATGTGAGGGATGACGGGGCTGTTTTGCGCCATTTGCAGGGCGCGCAACCCCTTCGGGTCATGACGTTGCGTTGCACCATGTCCACACGCTCCAAGTGTTTCGCGTCACAATGATGGCGCGAGTAGACCGCTTGATCCGGTTCTGTATTATCCCTGTCTACTAGAGGTGACCGGGGGTTATTCATGAAATTTTTGCTTGCGGCATTCGCGGGTTTATTGCTGTTGACGGGCTGTCAGACATCTGTGCCGGAAAGCGTTGCATCGTCGCAGACGCCGCCGACGGATTCCGTGAAGCGGGAGGTGCTGAGAACTGCCTATCGCATGGGTTTCCGCGACCGGGATATCTACGGCGCGCAAATTTCCAGCGTCGTTCTGCTCAAGCCGGAGAAGAATATCTACGCCTTCTGCGTTTCCGGCTTTGGACGGCAGTATAATTATCCCGCCCGTTACGGCGTATCCATGCGCGACGGAAAGATTCTGGGCTACACGCTCGACGATATCCGTTGCCAGGACAGCCGCCTCAAATACTACCCGTTCCCCGAACTCAACAATCTCGGGCGGCAGTCGCCGGCCTGAACCCCCGCGCCTTAAATTTGAAGGATTTTGGTCGCGGTGGCAGCTTCGCGCCGATAGGAGACATGGCGCCGCCCGTCGATTATGGTCATGTTTCGACCTGTAGGAGACGGTAGCGGCTGATTTATAGTCTCCCGTAAGCAGTCATCCGCGGGGCACGCGGCACTTCCATTGGCGGACCGTATTGGAGAGCTCAATTGCAGACGGACGACGCTCCGACCTACCGCTTTACCGCGAAAGTCGAGATACATCATAAAAGCTCGCCAGGGATCACGATGGCCTACGTCATCGACGCCCAAGGCCTTTCGGTGACGCAAGGACGGTCCGTCAGACTCGTCCCATGGACTTCGTTTCGTTTCCTGCACCTTCACGTTACGAGTGGGGTCGGTACCACTGGGTTTCCAGTCCACAGCGCGCGTTTGCGGACGCTCTTCGCATCAAGGGAGCTGTCCTCGCTGGATTGGCAGGGAGAGACAGGCCTCGATCGATCCGCCGACTACGTTCGGTTCATGGCAGAACTGATTCCGTTTGCAGTCGCCCGTAACCCGCGTCTCCGCCTTCGATACGGCGGCGACCCTATGATGGAGGCGGCGGCCCCGATGGTGCTGACCTTCTTGATCCTACCGTTCGTCTTTATCCCACTTTTGATCTTCAAACCGCTCGGTGCTCTTGCTGCTGGTTGGAAAAAGCCGCTTGGCAAACTCGTGTTTGGGGCAATCAGCACGAGTTTTGGTGTAGTGCTGAACATGCTTCCCTGGTCCAGCGGTAAGCCGTTCAAGGCCGACGATCTGCCCATCGCAGAACTCCCGCCGAGATATCGGCAAGGTGGCGTCTGAAGACGTACCGATATGCCTGCGACGAGCTTCGAGGGTGAGACGGACGGCAGCTTATCGGTTGACGATCCTTCAAACCAGACTGTCCGAGAACCACCCCATCTCAGGCATGGAGTTGATCGGTCCTAAATGACCGGTTTGGGCCAAAAGCGGTCACTGCCGCCGCTCAGAGACAGTTCGCCAACCTTACGAACTCTTCCACCGACAGCGTCTCCGCCCGCCTCGCCGGGTCGATTCCGGCTTTCACCAATAGCGCTTCGCCGCCAAGCGATTTGACGCTCTGGCGCAGCATCTTGCGGCGCTGGCCGAAGGCGGCGTGGGTGACGCGTTCGAGTTTGGCGACGTCGCAGGGCAGGGGATTTTGGCACGGCGTCAGGTGCACGACCGTCGAGGTCACCTTCGGCGGCGGCGAGAACGCCTGCGGCGGCACGTCGAAGACCATGTGGGCGTCGGTGCGCCAGCCGGCGAGCACGCCGAGGCGGCCGTAGTGGTCGTCGTCCTCGTCGGCGACGATCCGCTGGCCGACTTCCTTCTGGAACATCAGCGTCAGGCTTTCCCAGAAGGGCGGCCATTGGTCGGGCGCGGGCAGCAGCCAGTTGATGAGAAGCTGGGTGCCGACATTGTAGGGCAGGTTGGCGATGATCTTGACCGGGCCTTCAGGCGCGAGCGCCGCAAAATCGGTCTTCAGCGCGTCGCCTTCGATCACCTCCAGTCGGCCGGGATAATGCTCGCCGATTTCGGCGAGTGCCGGCAGGCAGCGGCTGTCCCGCTCGACGGCAATCACCTTTTGGGCGCCGAGCGACAGGATTGCCCGGGTCAGGCCGCCGGGGCCGGGGCCGACCTCGAAGATGGTCGCATCGCCGAGCGGCCCAGCGCTGCGGGCGATCTTCTGGGTGAGATTGAGGTCGAGAAGAAAATTCTGGCCGAGCGCCTTTTTGGCGTCGAGCCCGTGACGCTGGATCACGTCCCGCAGCGGCGGCAAGCCGTCCAGAGTGGCCATCAGGCGGCTTTCGAAGTGAGAGCGAGATTGCCGGCGAGCTTGATCGCCTCGACGAGGCTGGTTTCGCGGGCCACGCCCTGGCCTGCGATACCGAATGCCGTGCCGTGGTCCGGCGAGGTGCGAATGAAGGGCAGGCCGAGCGTGACGTTGACGGACGTGTCGAAACCGAGCGCCTTGGCCGGGATCAGCGCCTGGTCGTGATACATGCAGATCGCCACGTCGTAACGGGCGCGTGCCTCGTCATGGAACATCGTGTCGGCCGGCAGCGGCCCGAAGACGTGCAGGCCCTCGGCCCGCAGCTTGAAGATCGCCGGATGGATGACGTCCTGGTCCTCGCGGCCGATTGCGCCATCCTCGCCCGCATGCGGGTTGAGGCCGGCAACCGCCAGCCGAGGCTTGTCGATGCCGAAGCGGGTCTTGAGATCGTGATGGGCGATGCGGCAGGTCTCGGCGATCAGGTCCGCGCTCAGCGCCGCGGGCACGTCTTTCAGCGGAATATGGATGGTCACCGGGATGGCCCGGAGTTTCGGCCCCGCCAGCATCATCACCGGCAGAATCTTCTTGCCGGTCGCGCGCTCGGCGAGGGTGGCCAGGAACTCCGTGTGGCCGGGGAACCCGAAGCCGGCCTGATAGAGAATGGATTTGGCGATCGGGTTGGTGACCGTGCCGGCGGCCTTGCCTTCGAGGGAGAGCGAAACGGCGGTCTCTATCGCCTGGATCGTCCCCTTGGCGGTCGCCACATGCGGTTGTCCGGCGGCGATTTCCGCGCCGGCCGGGATCGGCAGCACGGGCAGGGCGTCGCCAAAGATCGACATCGCGCTTTCGCTATCAGCCTCGCGGATCGGCACGTCGAGGCCGAGCATCACGGCGCGGGCCTTGAGCACGGCCGGATCGCCGAGGAAGACGAAAGGCGGCAGCTCGTATGCCTGGCGCGAGGCCCAGGCGACAAGCGTGATATCGGGGCCGATGCCGGCAGGATCGCCCTGGGTCAACGCAAGCGGACGGTCGAGTGGCATTACAGCTCCGAAAATGACTTAAGTGTCGAGATCAGCGATACTCGATCTGAGCCTTGCTGCGCAGGTCGTCGAGATATTTTTTGTCGTTGGGATCGGGAGCGCCCTTCTTCTCCTTGCCGAGATCCTCGGCGCGGAAGACGACTTCCGCCGCGAGATCGTCCGACACCTGGCGCTGTTTGCAGATGGCCAGGAACTCGACGCCGCGTTCGGTGACGCGGGTGCCGGTCGTGCCGCCATCGGCCGTCTTCTCGATCAGCGGCTTCCAATCGGCCGGCAGCTCGGGGGCGAGGACGCGGCCGAGGTCACGGATAGACACGTCCAGCATGGTCGCGGCGAAATCCTTCGATTGCTCGCAGCCCGGAAATTTGGAGCGCGCGGCGTTCGCTTCCTTCTGACGCTTGGCGAGAATGGCGTTGCGCTTGGCCGGCGGCACGACAAAAATCACCTGCTGCAGGAAATATTCGGTCGTGACCGGCTTTTCCTTGTTCTCCATCATGCGCTTGACGAGTTCCTGGCTCGACATGCGGCCGCGCGAACCGCCGTAGCGGGCGTTGACCAGTCGTGGCCAGCTCATCTGCACGGCGATGTAATTCTTGAAATGCTCGACCCCGACGCCGGCTTTTTCGAGGATCTGGCTCATCTGCGCCACGCTCAGCTTGTTGCCGGCGGCAAACCGCTCGAAGGCCTTGTCGACGTCCTCGGTGCTGACCGACATCTTCACGCGCGAAATTTCCTGGCGCTTCAGCGCTTCATCCACCAGCACCTCGCGCGCCGTCTTGGCATCTGCCTTCTGGCGCTGAAGGCGCAGGAAGGCGACGCGCCGGCCGACGTCGGTGCTGGTGATCGCCGTCCGGTTGACGACTGCTGAAACTTCGCTGGCGGCCTGCGCCTGCTGGGCGGCGGGCTGGATGACGACAGAGGCGGCCAAAGCGGCCGCAGCCAGCACCAGCTTGCGCGTTGCGGTCATTGCGAACATGATACCAATCCCTTTTCCCGCCCCGGTGGGCACTTGAGCCCGACCGGCCTCGCATTTCATACTCTATTTGCGACCGCTTGCACAATTCTTGCGGCGAAACGATGACGGTCAGCCGATCGGACAAGCCGCGACGTCAGTAGCGGTAGTCCTGATCGAAACCTTCGGTCGAGCCGACGCTGATATCGCCGAGCGTGCGGAAGCTCAGGCGGGCGCTGACGGTCCAGTCGTTGGCAGCCGTGTCCGACGGCTTGTCGGAATAGGCAACCGTAAAGATCGTGCACTCGTCCGCATAGCTGATGCCGATGCCGCGCCGGACCAGTTCCTTGTCCGCGAGATCCCAGGTCGCCGTGCCGGCAAGCGCCCAGTTTTCGTTGATCCGGAAGCTCATCGAATGCTTCAGCACGTCTTGCGCGTCGTCCGAACCGTATTCCGGCTGAGCATCGACCTGCGTGTAGACCAGCGAGCCGCTCACCCGCGGCGTCGTGTAGGAAAGCGAGGCATCGGTGCGCTTGATCGCGAATGTCTTCTCGTCGAAGCGGGCGTTTGCCCCGATCGTGAGGCCCAGCGGCAGATCGACGGCCGCCATCGCGACATAGTCGGACCGGCGCGTTTCGAGCCCGGAATTGGCGCCCGCCTGAACCAGGTCCTCGGTCGCGAACGAGTTCTGGCCGGCAATCTGGTAGGACTGGCCGACAATGCTGCGCACGCCGATGCCGTTGGCGAACGTGCCGGTATAACGGAGGCCGACATTGGCGCGCGTGCCGCCTTCGACACGGTCGAAGCCCGAGAACTTGTCGCGTTCGAAAAGGCTGGTGGCGTCGAAGACGAAGCTCTGGGCATCCTCGTTCGGCAATCCGCCGGCCATCTGCTCGTCGGGACGCGCGAAGATCTGCGCAATAGGCTCGATGATATGGCTGCTGTTTTCGGTGGTCAGCAGGATCGGATAACGGGCCTCGAGACCGGCCGTGAGCATGTAACGGCCGTTGGCGCCTTCAGACTCCATATCGCCGAAATAGGGCCCCGGCGTGCCGGAACCGGTATGGCGGATGCCGTCGCCGCGGGCGGCAAGGATCGGCGTCAGCAGCAGGCCGTCGAGCGTGTTGAAGGTGCGCTTCCATTCGGCTTCCACGGTCAGGCGGCTGTAGCTGCCTTCAAGACCCGGGAACCGATTGGTCGTGCCTTCCCTGTACCAGTCGTCTTCGCGACGGGACAGGTTGGTAATGTTGGAGGTGACCGAAAGCTCGCCGCCGAGGATCGGTTCCGGCGCGTAGTAGGTGTAGTCGAGCGAGGGATAGACGATCGCCTGCTGCTGCTCGGCCGTGTTGCTATAGGTGTCGTCCTGGATGTTGAAATAATAGTTGTGCAGGTCGAAATGGTTCCGCGTCCCCAGCCCGGTGAGATAGACGTCGTTGGTGAACGTGCCGCCGCCGACGCCGGTCAGCTTGTAGGTCCGCGAAAAGTTGTTGTCGCTCTGGGTCATGACGTTCCAGCCGAATGTCCAGCGCGGGTTGATCTTGAACTCGCCCTTGGAGGCGGCCATGAGGCGGTTGTCCGCAGCCCGGTCGCTGGTATTCGGATCGAAGGCTTCCGGATCGTTCTGATGGATCCCGGCGAAGCGGAACGTATGTTCGCCTGTCTCGAACTTGTTGCGGATCTCGCCCTGAAGCAGCAGCCCCTGATTGGAATAATAGGTAGGGCTGAGCGTCGCATCCATGCTCGGTGAGAACACGTGATAGTAGGGTACCGTCACGCCGAAGCCGAGATTGTCGCTCGCGCTGTACTGCGGGAACAGAAGGCCCGACTTGCGCTCGACCGTTTCGTCCGGCACCTCGATTGCAAAAGGCAGGCGACCGATCGGCAGGCCGAACAGTTCGAACTGGGCGTTTTCAAGCCGAATCGTATGGGTCTGGCCATTGCGGACCACCCGTTGCGCCTTGACCTGCCAGAGTGGAGCCTTGCCCGGCGTCTGGGCACAGGGAAGGCAGGCGGTGTAGACGGTATTGTTGAGCACCATCAGGTCACCGGGCTGGCGCTCGGCGCTCTCGGCGGCAAGACGGGTATTGTCTGTGGTCTCGACGCGAAGCGCGTTGATGAAACCTTCGCCGAAGCTGTCGGTGACGTCCATCTGTTCGGCATAGACGCGGCTGCCGCCCGGCTCGATCAGCTCGATATTGCCGGTCGCCATGACGCGGCCGCTCTTCTGATCGTACTGAACGCGCTGCGCAACCATCTTGTAGCGGTTATAATAGATCTGCACGCCACCGGTCGCGGTGACCACCTCGGCGTCCTGATTGTAGACGAGCTCATTGGCGCGCAACAGCATCTTGGCGCCGTCCGCTGCCTGAGGCACCAGACCCTGAGCCTGCACAACCGTTGCGGATACGCCAAATACGCATACAGACACACCTGTCAGCAGGGCGGCGGCGAGCCGTCTTATATGTTTGCGGTCACTTACCGCCACTAGCCATCCTCCTGATGAAGCAGAATCGTCGTCCCCAGTGCCGTCGCGACGATCACTGGAATCCAGACCGCCACGAAAGGAGGAATTGCCCCACTGCTTCCGAATGCCTTCACAAGCACCGTGACGACATAAAGCACGAAGCCAGAAACTATTCCACCCAGAATCACGGAGCGGGACTGGGCGAACCGACTGAATTTTAATGAGACTGTTGCAGCAATGAGAGTCATTGCCACGAGCAGGATCGGCAGGGAGAGCAGCGAGTGATACTGCGTCTCGAGCGCCTTTGTGGGAATGCCGAAAGATTTGCTGACCTCGATTTTTCTGGAAAGATCAAAAAACGCAACAGTATCAGGCTGCGCAAGACTCTCTTGGATATATTCCTGCTTCAACTTGGTGCGAACCTGTGCTGTCTCGCGACGCACTGGAATTTCGCCCGGCCGGTTTTCCAAAACCTCGTTAAGCAGCCAGTAACCATCTTCCAATTTTGCGGTCTTGGCGTCCTGCCGCATGATCACGCGGCCCTCCTTGTCGAACTGGAAAGCCACCACGTCGACAAGCAGAGTACCCTTCTCCTGATAGCTTTTGGCGCCGATGATCGTATCGTCGTCGCCGCTGATCTGACGGATCCAAGGAACGAAGGCAGATGCCCGGGAGCGGTTGCTCGCTTCGCGCCAGCTTGCCTCCATGGAAGCGGATTCGCGCTGCCCCCAGGCGGCGAGCGGATTGATCACAAGCAAGGTTGCGAGCCCGATCAGAAACGCTCCGATGACGAACGGCGAGATGAACTGCCAGACGGAAATGCCGGCGGCGCGCGTCACCACCAGTTCGTAGCGGCGGTTGAGTGCGATCAGCACCGTCATGCCGATAAACAGGCTGAGCGTCGGGATGGTCTGCTGCAGGATGAGCGGCACGCGCATGGCGGTCATCGCCAGCCCGGCCGAGACCGTGTAGCCGCTAAAGCCGGACATGCGGCGGCTGGTTTCGCTGAAGTCGGCGAGGAAGATGATGGCGCCCACGCCGAGCAGGAACCAGAGAGCTGTGATGATATAACGACGGAAGAAATACCGGCCGAGCGTCGTGAAGATCATGCCGTACCTCCGCCCGAAGTCCGCGAGGCTGGTATGCGCCGCTGCATGCTACTGGCGAGGCGCGACATGCCGCGAGCGATGAAGCGCGGCGCCGAGAACTGCCGGTTGGTGGCAAGCATGAAGATCGCAATCAGCGAGAAGACGATCGGCACCGCGTAGGGAAGCGGCGTGTAGAGCGGATGGCGTTCGACCATGTTGGTGGCCGAGAACCCGAGCCAGCGCACGCCGAAAGCGAGGAAAAGCGCGAACACCATCGGATGGACCCGGGTCTGCCGGTGCGAGCGGGTGCTGCCGGCAATGACCAGCGAGATCAGCGCGAAGGTGATCGGGAAAAGCCAGTCGGACAAGCGCCTGTGCAGTTCCGACCGATAGGCGTCCGGCGATTTCTGGTAGACCGGATCGTTCGGATCCGGGTTCAGAAGGAAGGCGAGGCTGCGGTCGGTCGAATATTGCGGCAGACCGCCTTCCGCCTTCGTCATCGCCGACAGATCGAAAGCGTAGGAGACGAACTTGATGATCGAGATGCGTCCGTCGGCGGATTTGCGGTGGACCTCGCCGTCACGCATGGTGAGCGAGGTACCGCTTTCGTCGATCGATCCCTCCCGGGCGTAATAGATGAGGTCGAAATTCGGGTCGCGGTAATCGACGACAAACAGGCCCTTGAGCACCCGGCCGGAATGGCGCTCCGAGATCTGCACGTAGAGTCCCGGCTCGATGCTGCGGAAGGTTTTTTCCTCGATGACCGAGGACAGCAGGTCGGCGTAAGCGGCGGCGACCATCTGGCGGGCCGCGACGCGAGACGGCGGCTCGACGAAATTCGTCACCAGGAACGAGAAGAGACTAAGCGCGAGCCCGAGCATCAGCACCGGCCGGTAAATGATGCTGCGCGACGCGCCGGCAGCGTCGATGACGGGCAGCTCCGAATCGTTGTTCATCGCCGTCAGCGTCTGGGTAATGCCGATGACGAGCGCGAAGGGCAGCACGACGGGGATGATGGTCGGCAGGATGAAGGTTGCAAGAGTCGCGAACGAGCCCATCGACTGGCCGGTATCGGTGACCAGGTTGATGCGTCCCAGCACCTGGATGGTCCAGATGATGGTGAGCACCGGCAGGAGCGTCACCAGAAACATCTGAAAAATCCGGCGCAATATGTAGACTTCGAGAAGCTTCATTCCGGCCTAGATACCTTGCACAACGTCACCCGGGGAATGGTGACAGCTGGTTACCCCGAGATGACGGTCGCGCCTATCTAAGCGATTGAGATCAGCTTTGCGACAGGGGCTGCGTCACAAATTTGTTTGCGAATTCCGTTTTCTTCTTCGCTGTGACATTTCGAAACACGCAGCCACCGCTGCATAAACCACCAGCGATGACAACCAGCCGAGCGTCACGTCCGAAAAGTAATGGCCGCCGAATGAGGTCCTGAGCGCCGGCGAGATCAGCGAGATGGCGATCAGCGGCGGCCCGAGCACCGGACGCAGCGGTTTCGGCAGCAAAACGATGAGGCAGGCAAGCCATCCGGCGCCCGCCGCCTCGCCGGAAATGAAGGAGCAGTTGCCAACGCAGGCGCCGCCGAAATCGCCGGCCGGCGTGAACACGTCCTTGCCGCCAAAAAAGTTGGTCTCGTAGGGGCGAGGCCGGTTGGAGACCTGCTTCAGGATCAGGTTGACCAGCACATACGGGCCGATCAGGAAGGAAATCAGGGCGATGGAATAATCCCGCGTCTTGCGCGGACTATAGCTCACGCCGTGGTGCTGCAGGTTGGCGATCAGCCGGTAGAGGATGTAGATCGCGACCAGCGCCGGCAGGTAGAAGAGGACGCGCCGGATCAGGACGAAGACGGTTTCTCCACCATAGGGAAAACTGCCGCAGACCCGGCCTCGTTCGATAGCCTCGCCACAGGCGGCCTGGGCGAAAAAGGCGCGCGCCACGGCAAGGTCGATCTGGGGTGCCAGGTAGAAGACCGCCAGCAGCACCCACCAGAGCACCATCAGCACGATGAACCAGCCCTTCGGCCTGGCAAAGAATCGTCGCGTGGCGGCAAGCCATTCGGGGGCGGTTGGGGAAGGCGATGTCATGCGAAATGATCCGTTGGTCGTCGGGCGGCGCGACCCTAGAGCAAGACGCGTCGGATTTGAACAGGGGACGGCTGCCGATAGCCGGGAATGTCCGCTCCCGAAATCGGGCTTTTTGACGCGTCGGAGAGGGGGCTGCAACGGGTTGACGCGGTTGTGACATCTCGCCCTTGCGCTCGCGGCCGAAACGGCGATGATCGCCGCGTTCTTTCGAAAGCCTCCTGGAGTCGCAATGTCCGTGAAATTCGATATCTCCTTCGCCAAGTCCGCCAAGATCGACGGCGGCCTTGCCATCCAGCTCAAGCTTGCCGGCAACGGGCCGGCAGCGGGAGCTGCCGATGCCGATCCTGCCGGCATCGTGACCCGGGCGGCGGAGATCGCGAAGTTTTCCGGCAAGTCGATGTCGACGCTGGACATTATCGCGCCGCAGGGGTCTCCCGCCGACAGGCTGGTCGTGCTCGGCCTCGGCAAGGCCGAGGCGCTGACCGCCTACGACTGGCTGAAGGCCGGCGGCATTGCCGCTTCCACGGTCAAGTCGATGACTAGGGTGGCGATCTTTACGGATGTGCCCGGCCTTGCGGTCGGCGCTGCCGAACTGGCCGGCTTCGCGCTCGGCATGCTGCTGCGGGCCTACAGTTTCGACACCTACAAGACGAAGAAGGGCGACGACGAGGAAAAGGCGCCGAAGACGGTGAAGGTGACGATCGTCACCCCCGAGTCTGCGGGCGCCAAGAAGGCTTTTGCCGAATCCGAGGCGATCGCCGGCGGCGTGCTGCTGGCCCGCGAACTCGTCAACCTGCCGCCGAACGTGCTCGGGCCGGTCGAATTCGCCGACAAGGCCAAGGAACTGGAGAAGCTCGGCGTCGAGGTGGAAATCCTCACCGAAAAAGAGATGAAGAAGCTCGGCATGGGCGCGCTTCTCGGCGTGGCGCAGGGTTCGGTCCGGCCGCCGAGGCTCGCCGTCATGCAATGGAAGGGCGGCAAGCCGAAGGATGCGCCGGTCGCCTTCATCGGCAAGGGCGTCGTTTTCGATACCGGCGGCATTTCGCTCAAGCCGGGCGCCGGCATGGAGGACATGAAGGGCGACATGGGCGGCGCCGCTGCCGTGATCGGCCTCATGCATACACTTGGCGCCCGCAAGGCCAAGGTCAACGCGATAGGCATTCTCGGCCTCGTCGAGAACATGCCTGACGGCAACGCCCAGCGACCGGGCGACATCGTCACCACCATGTCGGGCCAGACGATCGAGATCATCAACACCGATGCGGAAGGCCGGTTGGTGCTTGCCGATGCGCTTCACTATTGCAACGATCGTTTCAAGCCGCGTTTCATGATCAATCTCGCCACCCTGACCGGCGCGATCCTGGTGGCGCTCGGCAATCTGCAGGCGGGTCTGTTCTCCAACGACGACACGCTGGCCGGCCAGTTGGCCGGCGTCGGGGACGTCACCGGCGAGCGCCTGTGGCGCATGCCGCTCGGCAAGGAATATGACAAGCTGATCGATTCGAAATTCGCCGACATGAAGAATACCGGCGGGCGTCATGCCGGGTCGATCACCGCAGCGCAGCTGCTCAAGCGCTTCGTCGGTGAAACCCCCTGGGCGCATCTCGATATCGCCGGCACCGCGATGAACTCGCCGTCGAGCGAGATCAACCAGTCCTGGGGATCCGGCTACGGTGTCCGGCTGCTGGACGAACTCGTGCGGGCGCATTACGAGAGCTAATGACCGAAGTCCTGTTCTATCACCTGACCGAATCGAAGCTCGAGGAGGCGCTGCCGGCGCTGCTCGAAAAGAGCGTCGAGCGCGGCTGGAAGGTGGCGGTGCAGACGAGCGCCGATGTGCGTCGGGATTTTCTCGACGCGCATCTCTGGACCTTCCGCGAGGACAGTTTCCTGCCTCATGGCACCGACGCCTCGCCGATGGCCGAGGCGCAGCCGGTGCTGCTGACCTCCGCTGCCGAAAACGGCAACGGTGCGACGGTTCGTTTTCTGGTGGATGGTGCCGAGCCGCCGCCGATCGCCAACTATGACCGGATCGTCTTCATGTTCGACGGCTACGATACCGTTCAAGTCGACAATGCCCGTGCCCAGTGGAAGAAGCTGAAGGGCGAGGGGCATGCGCTGACCTATTGGCAGCAGTCGGAAGAGGGGCGCTGGGTCAAGAAGGCCTGACCCCGCGTATTCTTTCCCTCAGTTCAGCCAGGCCATCATCATCGACGAATTGCTGTGGCGCAGGCGAACGACCTTGTAGCCTTCTGCGCTCAGCTGGGTGAGCAGCGCCGGCAGCATGGCGGCCGTGCGGGCATGGATGTCGTGCAGCAGGATGATGCCCTTGCCGTGGGCGCGTAGCGAATTCATCGTGCGGGTTGCGACGGCGGCCGGCGAGACGCCGAAATAATCCTTGGAATCGACCTGGACGTCCAGCACCACCATGCTGTTCGAGGCGACCCACTGGCGCAGGCGCTTGGTGTCGGCGAGATAGGGGAAGCGGAAGAAGCCGGCATCCTCATGGGTGACGCTGGTCACCGCATCGCGCCCCTTTTCGATTTCGGCCACGGCCGCATCGAAGGAAAGGTTCTGCAGGTCGGCATGGCGATAGGTATGGCTGCCGATCGTGTGGCCGGCATTGACCACCTTGCGGGCGATCTCCGGATGGGCCTTGGCCATCTGCCCGACCATCAGGAAGGTCGCCTTGACGTCGTATTCGTCGAGGATGGAGAGGATCTTCTCCGTCTTCTTCGGCATCGGGCCGTCATCGAAGGTCAGCACGACCTCCTTGTCGGCGAGCTTCAGGTCGGAAAGCGACGAGGCGGTGAGGGTGCGGCCGGAAAGGCTGCCGGGCTTGTTGAAACGACCCCAGGCAACGGGCGTCAGCGCCACCGGCGAATCCGCCTCCGCCTTTTTAGGCGATTTGGACGAGGAAAGCCCCTTGGCGGGTGCAAATGAAGTGGCAAGCGAGCCGGCCTCGGTCTGGCTGCGACCGGCGCAGGAGGAAAGAAGGCACGCGACGGCGGCGGCGACACAAAGGACGCGGACAAACATGGGAGCGACTCGGCTGAAAAGTGACTAAGGAGTTGAAGCGACGTCACATTCGCCGATTATGGTTAATGGCTGGTTATGATGGGTTGTCCGCCGCAGGCAACTTGCGACACGGGCCGCAAGGACGGCTTCTGCCGCATGGCAGGTCCTGCTCTACTTCTTGGCGATTTTGTCGCCGACCCGCGGGCGGGAGATCGCCTTGCCGACAAAGCTGTACTCGCCTGAGCCGGTGACGGTGGAAAACAGCGACGTGAAAGGCGTCGTCATCGCGTAATTCACCTGCACGACGACGAGCTGCACGTTGCTTTCGATCAGGTCGGCGGGGATTTCGAAGGCGGGCGGGTCCCCGGATACCTGCGCGTTCGCTTGAAAGGCCGACGACCAGTTGACCTTCGCGTTGCCAGCGGCGTCGAAGTCTATGAGGGCCACCTGGATTGCGAGTGCGCTGCTGTTGAAGGGAATGAGAATGGAGGCGGTCCCTTGGAGAAGGGTATTGAGCTCGCTGTTGCTCCAGCTCGTTTCCTGGGAGACGATGTCGCTCGCCACTTCCGCGATCTGGTTGATCTTCCGCTTCACCATCAGGCCTTCTCCGAGATCGACGGTGCCCGCGAACAGCAGCGCCATCACAGGCACAAGCAGGGTGAACTCGATGCCGGACTGGCCTTTGCGGTCGGCGAGCAGGGCCCGCATGCCTCTTTCGCGCCGGTTCCCTTGCCCGTGGTCGGGATCATGCCTTGGTGCCATCGCGCGATTTCTCAAAAGGGTTCATTTCTGAAAATCACGGAAGCGGAGAGCACATAGGTACCATCGGCGAGCGTGTTGACGTCTGCGCCGATCGCGGCCAGCAGGCTGTCCCAGGGAAGGAAAGCCTGGATCATCACGTATTCCCCCGACCCGGCCGGAGAAAAGCTCTCGGTTACGGACAGAACACCGCCGCTGACCGGCGACGTGAAGCTCATCGACGAGAAATCGGACATCGTGGTGGTCGTGACCAGCAGTTCGTCCTCGCAACTGAAGGCCAGTGCCATGCCGTCGCAGACATTGCTCTTGAAGGTGGCGAGATCCCAGCCGTTCGAATAGGCGGTGCCGACCCGGACGGAACGGGCGGCCATATGCAGGGCCGAATCGAGCGCGCTGTCGACGAAGAACATCAGCGCCATATCGAGAATGCAAAACAGGAAGACGAAGAATGGCAGGACAAGCAGTGCAAACTCGACCGCGGCCGTTCCCTGCTCGTTCCGCAAGAGGGCTTTGAAACGGTGCATCAGCGTCATCTAGTTTGTCAGCCTTACCTTGGAGAGATATTGCTTGAACAGCGAGGACAGGCCTTCCTCGATTTCCTCGGCAGAGTTCGCCTGCAGGAAAAGATCGCCGCTCGTTGCGCATTCTTCGAGCGCTTTGGGGATATAGGCGGTCCTAGTACTGCTGCTCTTGCCGGAAGCGACCGTGCCTCCCCAGATCGAGCTGAAGCCGCTGCTGCTCATCGTCTTGCCGAGCGTCGCATTGTAACCCCAGTCCCAGGTCATCGGCAGGTATTCGGTATAAAGAACGCCGATAGTGGCGTCGAGGTCCTTCACCTGTTTGCACCACTTGGAATTGATCGGGGTGACGACGGTCTGCAGCGAGCTTTTTGCTGTCGGGAAGCGGATGCCGGAATTGTCTTGCAGCACCCAGTTGCGCTCGGACTGGACGCCGTCCGTCAGAATCAACACGAGTTTCAGCGGCGCATCCTTGGTGGTTCCGTCTCCGGCCGTTCCGATCATGGGCTTGAGGGCCGTCAGGGAAGTGTCGAAATATGTCGCGTCTTCGGAGGTGGCGCTCGTCATGCCGCTGGTTTTACTGTTCAGCTTTGTGCGGGCCGCCGAGGTCGAGAAGGTCGGAGACAACACCTGGGTCGCGGTTTTGCCAAGAGTATAGAGGCCGACCCGGATGCGTTCATGGGCGGCGTCTGCCGTGTCGATGAGGTCTAGAACTTCGCGCGCGGCGTCCACCGAGACATCGGCCCGCAACTTGATGTTCATCGCCACCGACAGGTCGTAGACATTGTTATAGGTCTTGCCCTTGTAGGAGAAGGTTGCCCCTTCCGGCGTATGGCACGCAAAGGCACACTTGGCGGGTGACGACATCAGGCTGGACTGACCAGCACTCGTTGCCGCGAGCAGCATCGAAGCGGATTTGTCGAGTACGATATGGACATCGAGATAGGCGCGGCCGGGGCCTTCGACCGACGAGGAGGTGGCGACGCCGACGTCATCTATGCCTGCAATCTTGAGTAGCGTCGTGGGCACCATCGCGCGGGCTGTCGCCGTGATCTTATTGTTCGATGTGTCGATGTCGATTTCTTCGAGCGTGTAGCCGCCGCTCCCGAGATCGGTCTGGGCAGCGAACCACTCCTGGATGCGCTTCTTGAGCGCGGCATTGTCCAGTGTTCCCACGCTTTTCACTGCGCCGAGCAAGGCGGAATCGAGATCGGCCTGCATCTTCGAACGAGCGTTATAGGCCCGCACGTAGTCGAGGCTGGCGCCGACGGCGGTGATCAGCGGCACGAGCAGCAGAGAGAACATGATGGCAATATTGCCGCGGCGATCCGCGAGCAGGCCAGAAATAGCGAGAAGCCGCCGCGGATTGGACATAAGGCCTGAAAATCATCCCTGTGAATAATCGGCCGATATTATAATGCATTCCTAATTTAATGATTAATCGCATTGCGGGTGCCGGGTTCGGCGATTTCCCCCGCCACACCGCCGAGGATATAGCTGGCCTGGTCGGCAAGGGGGTAATATTCACCGCTGGAGCAAACTCACCCCGCCATCGCCTCTTCGTATTCCGACGACAGCATCAGCCATTCCTCTTCGGCGGCAGAGAGTTTGGCGGCGGCTTCTCCGCGTTCCTTGGCCTTCTGGGCGGCCTTGGCTGGAGTTTTTTCGTAGAGGGCGGGGTCGCCAAGTTCTTTATCAAGAGCCTTGATTAGTTTCTCCAGCTTGGCGGTTACAGCCTCGACTTCGTTGATCTTTTTCTTGAGCGGCGCGAGCGAGGCGCGCTTTTCGGCATTCGCCTTGCGCTGGTCCGCCTTAGAGGAGAGATCTTCGATCAGCTCAACTTTTTCTTCTTTTTTTTTACCGGAGCTGACGATCAGGTTGCGGTATTCCTCCAGGTCGCCTTCGAAATTCGACACGGTGCCGTTGTTGACCAGCCACAGCCGGTCGACGGTGGCCTCGATCAGGTGACGATCGTGGCTGATCAGGATGACGGCGCCCTCGTAGTCGTTGAGCGCCTCGATGAGCGCCCGGCGGCTGTCGATGTCGAGATGGTTGGTCGGTTCATCGAGGATCAGGAGGTTTGGCGCGTGGAAGGCGGCAAGGCCCATCAGCAGGCGCGCCTTTTCGCCGCCCGACAGGTCTTTTGCGGCCGTCGCCATCTTTTCCGTCGCAAGCCCCATCTGCGCCACGCGGGCGCGAACCTTGGCCTCGGGCGCATCCGGCATCAGCCGGCGCACATGGGCAACGGGCGAATCCGCCGGCACGAGATCGTCGAGCTGATGCTGGGCGAAGAAGCCGATCTTCAGGCTCGGCGCCAGGCGGATATCGCCGCTTTCCGCCTTGAGGCGACTGGCGATGAACTTGGCGAAGGTCGACTTGCCGTTGCCGTTCGAGCCGAGCAGGGCGATGCGGTCGTCGTTGTCGATGCGCAGCGTGATGTTCTTGAGGATCGGCTTGCCCGGCTCATAACCGACGGCGGCGTTCTGGATCGCAACGATCGGCGAGGCGGGCTGCTTTTCCGGCTCGGGAAAGGTGATCGGCTGGACGTGGTCCTCGATCACCGCGGCGACTGTGCCCATGCGCTCCAGCGCCTTGACGCGGCTCTGCGCCTGTCGGGCCTTGGTGGCCTTGGCCTTGAAGCGGTCGATGAAGCTCTGCAGGTGCTTGCGGGCCGCCTCGTTCTTGGCCTTCGCCTTGGTCTGCAGTTCGTCGGCCTCGGCCTTCTGCCGCTCGAACTGGTCGTAGCCGCCGCGGTAGAAGGTCAGCTTCTTCTGGTCGAGATGCACGATGGCGTTGACCGCGTTGTTGAGGAGGTCGCGGTCATGGCTGATGATGATGACGGTGTGCGGATAACGCCGGATATAGTCTTCCAGCCATAACGTGCCTTCGAGATCGAGATAGTTGGTCGGTTCGTCGAGCAGCAGCAGGTCGGGCTCCGCAAACAGGACGGAGGCGAGCGCCACGCGCATCCTCCAGCCACCGGAAAACGACGAGGCGGGGCGGGCCTGGGCTTCCTGGGAGAAGCCGAGACCGGCGAGAATGCTGGCCGCGCGCGCCTCTGCCGAATGCGCATCGATGTCGACGAGCCGCATCTGGATGTCGGCGATGCGATGCGGATCGGTGGCGGTTTCCGCCTCAGCCAGAAGTGCGGCGCGCTCCTTGTCGGCGGAAAGCACGATTTCGATCAGCGAATCCTCCGTGCCCGGCGCTTCCTGCGCCACCTGGCCGAGACGGGCGCTCTTTGGATAGGAAACCGAACCGGTCTCCGACCCCAGCTCGCCGGTGATGACCTTGAACAGCGTGGATTTGCCGGCGCCGTTGCGGCCGACGAGCCCCGCCTTGGTGCCCGCCGGAAGCGTCACGCTGGCATTGTCGAGGAGGAGACGCCCGGCGATGCGGGCGGAAAGTTCGGTAATCGTGATCATGGCGGCGGTTTTGGCCGAAACACCGTTTGTTGGCAAGGGCGCCGATGGATCGGCATTCCGTTGTGCCGAGGGAAACAGAAGAAAATTGCATGCTCTGGTAGATCGTTGAGGCGGCGCCGCCGCGGGCCGCGATGGTGCGACCGAACTTCGATCGGGAGAGCAAATGTCATGAGAGTAACGAGATTGATCTGGTCGATGCTGCTGTCGGCATCCGCACTGATGACGCCGCTCAGCGCCGGTGCGGTGGACTTTACCTGCTGGAGCCCTGGCGGCGCTCTGTTGGCGGGCGCCGCCGGCGGCTACTGGACTGCGGAACGGATCGCCAACGCGATTCCGTTTGGGGAGACGATTAGCCGGGGCGAGGGTGGTCTCTCCGAACAACGGCGCAGCCTCAAGGATACCGATGCGGAGCGAGCGCCGATCAATGAAGCGCCCTATAAGTTCGGAGGCAAGCTGCTGTTTACGCTCGGCGGCGTGGATTACACGGCCAGCGCTCAGTTTGTCGCGGATGACCGGATCGTCATGGGTGCCGCCCATTCCGCCTGGGGCAACGGCAACCAAGCCACCAATATCCGCTTTTATCAAGGTTATGCGGGCGGTGGCGGGACTCTCTACCAAATCGACCGGGTGGCGGTGCTGTTGCGCTGGACCGAGGTGTCGGGCAACCCGCCGAGCATGGCGCGCTCGCAGTTCGATTATTCGGTGATGCGCACCACCCAGGCGTCCGCCGTCGGCAAGTATGAACTCGGCATTGACGGCGCCCATGTCGATGACAATGTGACGATCACCGGCTACCCCGGGCGGCTCGACGGCGGCGAATACATGTATCGGGAAACGGCCCGCATCGCCGTGCAGGCCGGCACCGCCTACGAAGCCGGGCCGCATCCCATGTATGGAGGTGGCGCAAGCGGCGGGGCGTGGTTCGTGACCGCCAACAACGTCCATAAGGCGGTCAGCGTCGTCTCCAGCGGCGCGCCGGACGGCGTCTACGGGCCGAGTTTCACCCAGGATACCGCTGACCTGATCGCCATCGTCAAGAACGGCTGCCCGTAAGCCGCCGGATCCGGCCGGGCGCCGGGGGCGCCGGGCATCGCCACACCGGTCCGGCGCTCGCAAGCATCCGTGTCATTCAGGCTGCCGGGTCTGAATGGCGCGAGATGATCTGCAGCGATCTCTTGTTGAAAATGACGATGCGGTGCTGCCGCACGCCGATCAGCCGTTCGCTTTTCCAGGCTTGGAGCTGGGCGTTGATGCGCGGCCGGCTGGCATTGATGAGCTGGCCCATGCGGCTCTGGGATATCGGTTTTTCGATGAGGATGCCGTCGTTGGTCGACCGCCCGTGGGAGGCGCCGAGATTGAGCAGCAGGCGAGCAAGGCGAATCTCCAGCGGGTAAAGCGCCATTCCCTCCGCGAACATGATGGTGCGGTGGAGCTTTCGGGCGATCGTCCGCATCAGGTATGAAGACACCTGCGGGATTGCCGAGAGCGCGTTGAATGTTTTCCGATCGATTTCGAGCAGCCGCGTCGCCCCGCATATCACCGCGTTCGAGGAGTGCCGGTAGTTGAGGGCGAACTCGATCTCGCCGACTGCGTCCCCCGCCTAAAGCTCCGAAAAAATCACTTCGTTGCCTTCTTCGGATATAAAATAAAGATAGATGCCGCCCGAAAGTATAATGTAAAGTGTATCGCAAGGGTCGCCGCTCAGAAACAGCGTTTGCCGATCTCTGTATGTGTTTATATTTACCTTTTTTGCAAGCATGGAAATAACGGCGTCATCTGCGGCGCCGAACAATTCCATTTTCCTTATCTCGTCCGAAATTGTCGGATTCTTCATCGTTTTCATCTGCTCGTGACCACCCTGAAATCGGAAACATGGCTGCCGTCTGTAGGGTTGATATTTAGCAAAAATGCAAATCAGGGTTGTTACCTGTGTGACATATTTTCAGATTTAAATATCCTAGGTTGTGTTTGTGCAAATGATGCTCCGCGGAAGCCGGTGCCGTGAGCACAGATGCCGTCACCGCATGGTGTCGTGGCGGCGACCCAAATGAGGAGATGTATTATGACCATTTACATGGGGCAGAACGCGATCAAAGCCTTCAGCGCGCAGGCAGCGGGCCAGCCCTACAGCCTCACGGTTCTCAACGAAAACGCGAAATGGCAGCAGTTTGCCCTGTTCCAGACGATCCCGAAGATTATCGGGCCGTCGGTCGACCCCCTGTCGCTGGCCTGGATGGTCGGCGGCGCCGCTGCGGGTACCCCCGACCAGCCGAGCACGTCTTCCTTCAACTGGACGATCGACTATTCCGTGACGGTTGGCTACGTTCAGCAGCAGGGCACGCCCGGCTCGCCGCGTTCCTTCCAGACGGCGAGTTCGGTCGCCGTCATGATCAACAATCAGAACCAGGTGCCGGTGACCTATCAGGGACCGTTCCCCTATGGCGCTCCCGGTTTTCCGGCGGGGCCATCCGACGCGACGAAAGGCCTTATCCTCGCCCAGGCCGACGACACCATTCCGACCGTGCCCGTGCAGGCCAGCAAGAGCGTCTACCTGAATGTCGGCATCGCCATGGCCGGCAAGCCGACGATCGCGGTCCAGCTCGAGCCCGGCCTCTTGTACCAGTTCACGCCGAAGCCGAAATATTACATTCTCGCCGGCTCTTTCGTTCAGGGACAGGTGATCGACACCGCGACGTCTTCGGCGGCCTACGAGGTGAGCTTTGGCGGTGTCACGGATGTCTCCGTTCGGTTCACGCAGAAGAACCAGTTCGTGCCGGCATAATCCCGCCGACCTCCTGGTAGGACAAGAGGGCGGCCGCGGACGTATCGCTGTCGGCCGCCGATCTTCGTTCGCAGAATAGAGGCCGCGGGAAACCGTGGCCTCTTCTATTTTGGAAAAAATCCTGGCCGCCTCAGGACGACCGTTTCGGTGCCTCGCCGTGAAGCGCGACGATCATTCGCGGATTGGCCTTGGCTGTTTCAAGCGCCGTGCCGGCCTGGAGGCGGAGTTCCTGCGGTGAAAAAGCTTCCGCGGTGAGAGCCGCGCCGACCGAAAGACCGATCCCGCTGGTGCCGTCGGAGGCGGCGAAGACGAGATTGTCGGTGATCGAGGCGATCAGCCGCTCGGCGATCGGTTGCACGCTGTCGCGGCCGACGTCGCGGAAGACGAAGGCGAAATCACCCTTGCCGATGCGCGCGAGGAAATCGTTCTTCTTGATCGCCTTGCGGAAGATCGAGGCGGCCTTCTTGACGATCCGGTTGACGGCGGGATCGCCGTAGGTGCGGGCGAAATGCGGCAAGTCGGTAACCGTCACCAGGAAGAGGGCGGTATCGCGGCTGTCGGCGTCGACACCGAAGAGTGCCTCCAGCCGTTCGGCGAGCGCCGCATGGTTCGGCAGCGAGGTCAGCCGGTCGCGCAGTGTCACCGAGCGGGCAACCGATGCCTCGCGTTCGGCCTTGACGAGACGATCGGCACCGGCGCGAAGAATGGCTTCCAGTTCGGTTTCGGCGACCACGGCATCGGAGAGCGAGACGCTCAGATATTCGATCTCGGCCAGAATATCCTCAGGCCCCGCGGTGCTGTCTTGGCGCAGGCTACGGGCGACGGTTTCCATAACCCGGCTGAAGCCCTTCTTTTGGGTGACGCCGCTTGCCATCTTGTCGCGGAGTTCCAGCAGCAGCTTTATTTCCTGATCGCGACCCCTGGCGGGCATGAGTGCCACGAAAGCCGAGAGCTGATGGCGCAGCCCCATCTCGTCGAGCACCGTCTGGGAAGGACCGGCGGGAAGCGCCAGGACTTCGCGCGAAAGGGCGGGGTCGCCGCCCAGCAGCGCCTCGTGGAAGAGCTCGTAATTGCGCGGCAGGCCGCTCACGTCCAGCTTCGCCATGAGCTGGACGACAGCCTGCAGGCCGCGACCCTGTCCCGTTCTGCTCGCTTCGCCCGCCATGTCTCATCCTCACAATTGTTCGATCGTGCGACAAGCCATGCGGGACCGGTTTTAACATTTGCTAAAACGGGCCGGATTGCCGGTCGTTACGGTTAAGGGATTGTCGAAATGGTCGATCGACTGCGACCCATGAAATTTCCTGATTGGATTCAAACGAAAATTTGCCTTCAATATCGCTGGCCGAACGTTCAGATCAGGAGCCTGCCGTGACCCGTATTCTCTATTCGCTCTGCGGCGCCGACGAGAGCCGCCCGTTTTCGCCCCATTGCTGGAAAGTCGTGCAGGCGCTCGCCCACAAGGGCCTCGATTTCATCGAGAAACCGACGCCGTTTACCGAGATCCCCAGCCTCGAGGGCGGATTTTCGAAGACGGTGCCGATCCTTCGGGACGGCAACGAGCTGATCCGCGACAGTTTCGAGATCGCGCTTTATCTGGAGGAGACCTATCCGGACCGGCCGACGCTGTTCGGCGGCCCGGCCGGCAAGGCGCTCGCCCGTTTCGTCGAGGGTTTTTCCCAGATGGTGGTGCATACCGCGATCACCAAGATCGCGGTCAAGAACATTCATGACATGCTCGGAGAGACCGACCAGGTTTATTTCCGCGCCAGCCGCGAGGCTCGGCTCGGCAGGACGCTCGAAGAGATGGAAGCGAGTCGCCAGGCGGAGATCGACGGTTTCGCGCCGAAGCTGGAGCCGATCCGCCATGCCCTGAAATATCATGACTTCATCGGCGGCGACGGCCCGCTTTTCGTCGACTACATCCTGTTCGGCGCGCTGCAGTGGATGCGCATCACTGCCGGCACCAAGGTGTTTTCCGACGACGACCCGGTCCGGTTGTGGTTCGAGCGCTGCCTCGACCTGCATAATGGCGTCGGACGCAGTGTGACAGCGGCGTGAAATTGCCCGAACCCCCTTGTTTCCAGCGAAAGGGGCGGGTAAAGACCGCCCACTTTCCCCCTAGTCACGGGGCCACAGGAAACGAAGGATAGAACAATGGCGATTGAACGCACGTTTTCGATGATCAAGCCGGATGCCACCAAGCGTAACCTCACGGGCGCCATCACCAAGGTGTTTGAAGACAATGGCCTGCGCGTCATCGCTTCCAAGCGCGTCTGGATGAGCAAGCGCGAGGCAGAAGGCTTCTACGCCGTTCACAAGGAACGTCCGTTCTTCGGCGAACTGGTTGAAGGCATGACCTCCGGCCCGACCATCGTTCAGGTTCTGGAAGGCGAAAACGCCATCCTGAAGAACCGCGAGATCATGGGCGCCACCAACCCGGCCAACGCTGACGAAGGCACCATCCGCAAGACCTTCGCGCTGTCGATCGGCGAGAACTCGGTTCACGGCTCCGACGCTCCGGAAACTGCCGCCCAGGAAATCGCCTACTGGTTCTCCGAAACCGAGATCGTCGGCTGATTTAAGCCTCGTCTCGACGTAACACTTTGATGAAACCGGGGTTTTGGCCCCGGTTTTTTCGTTTTGGGATTTGGGCGTCTACGGCCTCAGGCAGGGCAGTCGTCGTCCTGCCCGTAGTCTGCCGTCCCGTCCGGCTTGAAGACGTCCGGGTTCCGCTCGTAGCCGGCTCCGAGCACCAGCGGCTTGCTGGGAAGCACCGACTGGTCGACGTCGGAAACGAGCTGGGTCTTCAATTCCTGCAGCGTCCGGCCGCCCGCATCCACCAGTCGGATATCCACGGAATAGGGCTTGTCCTTGCGCACGCAGCGGACATTGGGGCTCTGCAGGGTGATCTTGTTCCAAGCGGGGAAGATTTTTTCACGGATGACGATCGGATCGCCGCCGGCGGGATTGTCGAATTTGGCGATTGCCACCGTTCCGTCCGGTATCGGCCCGGTCTTGTTGAGCGTCACGAGGTAGGTGGCGCTGGCGACCCGGTAATTGAACACGAAGATATGCCCGCTCACCTCGACCAGTTTTTCCGCCTCTCGCTGGCATGCGGCAAGGGTGAGGGCTGCAAGGCTGAGAACCATAAACCGGTGCATCATGACGTGGCCTCCTTTTTCCTCCGATGATAATGGCGACTGGCTTTGACCCGGTTGCCGCACACCGCCATGTCGCACCAGGTCCGGCTGCGGTTGCGGCTTCGGTCGATGAACAGCCAGCCGCAGCTGCCGCAGATCTTCATCCGCGAGATTTCTTCGTCGGCAAGCAGCCTGAGCGCCGAATGGGCGGTCGCCGCCTCCAGCGAATTCCTCCCGGCACGGCGCAGGATGGCTGCCGTCGCTTCGAGGAAATCGGCAAGCAATGTCTGCGCGTCGTCACCACGAACACGGGCGCGAAAATAGCGGTCTATTGCTTCGCGCAGCGCGATGAACGGCGTGTGGTTCTCGGCCGGGACAGGTGCGAGATCCCCGAACAGCGCCCGCTCGGCCGAGAATTTCTCGGCTGCTTTGGGAAAGGCGCGCATTTGCTGCGGCTCGGCGAACCGGTCGATCCTGTGCTCGGGATCGAAGCGCAGGATGACGCTGTTGGCGACATCCAGCGCCAGCGCGCCACCGGCAAAACGATGCGGGGTCCAGGAAAAGCTCATGCGATATTATAACTGGTAAAATGCGGTTGACCAGTTATATTCATCGTCGCTATCGGAGTGCCCATGGCCTATCTCTTGCAGCAACTGGCGAACGCGGTTCCGCTGGCGACGCTCTACGCAACGCTTGCCTTCGGATATGCGATCGCCTTTGCCGTGACGAAGCGGGCCGACATCACCTATGGGGCGATTTTCGCCTTTTCCGGGCATCTCTACCTGCTCTCCGCCCATTTCGGCTGGAACCGGCTCTGGCTGATCCTGCCGGCCGCATTGGGACTGGGCGCCGCGGCCGGGATCGCCGGCGGCATAGGGGCGGGGGTAACGATCGGGCAGGTGGTCATGCGCCCGCTTGCAAAGATCTCGCCGAATGCGGTGATAGTCGCCTCGCTCGGCGCGCTGATGGTGCTCATGGAAGGCGCCCGGATCGCCGCCGATACCCGCGAACTCTGGCTGCCGCCGTTCCTCAATGACGCGGTCGTCTTCTGGCACGCAGACGGCTTTCCGGTGACCCTGACGCTGATCCAACTTGCCAACGTTGCCGTCATGCTGGGGATCATCGGCGCGGGTTATCTGGTGCTGGCGCGCACCCATTGGGGCCGCGTGTGGCGGGCGGTCTCGGACGATCCGCTGGCGGCTGAACTCTCCGGCACCAATTCCGCACGGGTTTTCGTCACGGCCTACGCGGCGGCGGCATTCTACGCCGCCATCTGCGGCGTGCTCGCGACCTCCCACTACGGCACGATGGATTTTGGCGCCGGCCTGCTGTTCGGCCTGAAGGTCGTGCTGATCGCGGCGGCCGGCGGTCATTCCAATCCCCTGCGTGCCGCCGCGGGCGCGGCCGTCATCGGCTTTGCCGAAACGCTTTGGAGCGGCTACGGCCCAATCGTCTGGCGCGACCTTTTTGTGGTCGCAACGCTGGTCGTGGTGCTGGTGATGAGCCGGCGGGAGCGGGCGGTGCCTTGAACGGATACGCGAACAGGATGGGCTTCGTGAGAAATTGGAGTATCCTAGCGGAACAACGCGAGGCACGTCATGCAGTTCACGATCGACGCAGCAAAGAATAATTTTTCGAAGCTCATCGATCTGGCGAGGGCCGGCGAGGAGGTCGAGATTGTCGAGGGGAATACGCCGATCGCGAAGATCGTTCCGATGCCGCGGCGGAAATTCACAATCGGGCTGCTGAAGGGCAAGGTCGAAGGTGGCGGACCTGATTTCTTCTAGCTGACACGGTTCCCGGCTTAACCCGCCTGTGGTGACGAGCAGGTATCTCCGCCGTAATCACCGCCACTTGTCGCGCGCAGTGTCGTCCGCGTCCTTGGCGGCGATCCAGTCGCCTTGGGCGCCGTCGGCGGCGTGTTCCTTTTTCCAGAACGGCGCTGAGGTCTTCAAAAAGTCCATGACGAAATTGGCGCCGTCGAAGGCCGCCTGACGGTGGGGGGCGGCGGCGATGACCAGCACGATGTTTTCGCCGGGCATGATCTTGCCGAACCGGTGGATAGCGGTGAGGCCGAGCAGCGAGAAGCGCTCGATCGCCAGTTCCCCGATGCGAAACATCTCCGCTTCCGCCATGCCCGGATAATGTTCGAGCTCCAGCGCCGACAATGCACCCTGTTCGTCGCGGCAGAGGCCGGTGAAGGTGACGACGGCACCGATATTCTTGCGGCCGGCGGTGAGGGCGGCAATTTCGGCCTGCAGATCGAAGTCGGCGGATTGGACGCGGATGGTGGGAGCGGTCATGAGCAACCTCTTCCTCTCCCCGCTGGGGAGGAGTGGGGTGCTCCGCAACTGGCGCCGGCCCCAGCCATTATCACCCTCCGGTCATCGGCGGAAAGATGCCGATCTCGCGCGCGCCGGCGATCGGTTCGTCGTGTTCGGCATGTTCCTGGTTGATGGCGACGCGGATGACGTCGGGGAACTGCAGCGCGTTCTCGTATTCCTCGCCGAGCGCCGTCAGATGCGCGAGCAGGTCATTGACTGTGATGACGTCTGCCGGCAGGTCGAGATCCTCCTCGGATTTGCCGATCCGTTCACGCACCCAGGCGAAATAGACGAGTTTGACGGTCATTCTTCGTCCACCAGATGTTTGACCCCGGCCTTGAAGTAATCATAGCCCGAGTAGAAGGTCAGGATCGCGGCGAGCCAGAGAAGCACGATGCCCATCTGGGTCGTGTAGGGCAAGATCTTGTCGCCGGCAGGCCCGGCAAGCAGGAAGGCGATCGACACCATCTGGATCGTCGTCTTCCATTTGGCGATGCGCGTGACCGGCACGGAGACCTTCAGCGCAGCCAGATATTCGCGCAGGCCCGACACCAGGATTTCGCGGCAGAGGATGGTGATTGCCGCCCAGAGCGACCAGCCGGCGATCGTCTGGTCGGCGGCGAGCAACAGCAGCACGGCGGCGACCAGCAGCTTGTCGGCGATCGGATCGAGCATTCGGCCGATATTCGACGTCTGGTTCCAGATGCGGGCGAGATAACCGTCAAGATAGTCTGTGATCGACGCGACGGCGAAAAGCACCAGCGCTGTCCAGCGCGCGACATCCGAGCTTTCAAGCTGCCCCTCGATGAAGAAGCAGCCGACGATGATCGGCACCGCCACGATGCGCGCATAGGTCAGAAGATTGGGAATATTGTATGCGCGCGACGCCATGGGGAGCCTTCCGGATGTTTGCTCCTAGTTGATGCCTCAGGAGGAAGGCGTCAACAGGGGTTCGCGGCTTTTTTGCAGCCGATGGCGTCATGCCGATTTAGCCGGCCCGGTTCTCGTGAAAATGATTGTAGATCTGCTTGGCGACGGCTTCCGAAATTCCCTCGACCGCCATGAGGTCGGTCAGGCCGGCGCGCGACACCGCCTTCGCCGTGCCGAAATGCTGCAGGAGCTTGCGCTTGCGGCCAGGCCCGATACCGGAAATCTCGTCGAGCGGGTTCTTGACCATCTCCTTCTTGCGCCGCGCCCGGTGGGAGCCGATCGCGAAACGATGGGCCTCGTCGCGCATGCGCTGGATGAAGTAGAGGACCGGATCGCGCGGCGGCAGCGAGAAGTCTGACCGTCCGTCGGCGAAGAACCGCTCGCGGCCGGCGTCGCGGTCGACGCCCTTGGCGACGCCGATCGCGGTCACCACGTCGCGGATGCCGAGTTCGTCGAGAATGGCGCGTACCGCGCTCATCTGCCCCTGGCCGCCGTCGATCAGGATCACGTCCGGCCAGGCCGGGAAGGCGGCGTCGGCCGCATCCTCGGCGCTGGCGGCCGCCGCGGCGGTACGGTCCGGAATGCCCTCTTCCTTGAGCAGGCGCGAGAAACGGCGGGTCATCACCTCGCGCATCATGCCAAAGTCGTCGCCGGGGGTGATGTCGGTCGATTTGATGTTGAACTTGCGGTACTGGCTCTTCACGAAACCTTCCGGCCCGGCGACGACCATGCCGCCGACCGCATTGGTGCCCATGATATGCGAGTTGTCGTAGATCTCGATCCGGCGCGGTACGAAGGAAAGCCCGAAAGTCTCGGCAAGCCCCTGCAACAGGCGCGCCTGCGACGAGGTTTCGGCAAGCCGGCGGCCATGCGCCTCGCGGGCGTTCGCCAGAACGTGGTCCGTCAGGTCCTTTTTCTCGCCCCGCTGCGGCACCGAGATCGTCACCTTGTGGCCGGCTTTTTCGCAGAAGGCCTGGGCAAGCAATTCCTGTTCCTCGACGGTCTCGGACAGCAGGATCTGCTTCGGCACCGGCTTGTCGTCATAGAACTGCGCCAGGAAGGCGTTGAGCACTTCCGGGCCGGAAAGCTGCGGATCGGCCTTCGGGAAATAGGCCCGGTTGCCCCAGTTCTGGCCGGTCCTGAAGAAGAACACCTGGATGCAGGAGAGGCCGCCCTCGTTGTAGATGGCGAAGACATCCGCCTCCTCGACGCCGGCCGGATTGATGCCCTGATGGCTCTGGACGTGGCTGAGCGCCGCCAAGCGGTCGCGATAGACCGCGGCGCGCTCGAAATCGAGGTCCTCGGAAGCTTCCGCCATCTGGCGGGCGATCGCCGACTTGACGTTCTGGCTCTTGCCGGAGAGGAAATCCTTGGCTTCGCCAACCAGCGCCGCATAACCCTCGTCGCTGATCTCGTGGGTGCAAGGCCCCGAACAGCGCTTGATCTGAAAGAGCAGACAGGGGCGGGTGCGGGTCTCGAACACGCTGTCGGTGCAGGTGCGCAGCAGGAAGGCGCGCTGCAGCGAATTGATGGTGCGGCCGACGGCAGCAGCCGAGGCGAAGGGTCCGAAATAATCGCCCTTGCGCGCCCGCGCGCCGCGATGCTTGAAGATCGCCGGAGCCCGGTGGTCGCCGGTGATCATGATATAGGGAAACGACTTGTCGTCGCGCAGAAGAACGTTGAAACGTGGCCGCAGGCGCTTGATGAGATTGGCTTCGAGCAGCAGCGCCTCGGTTTCCGTCCGCGTCGTGACGAATTCCATGTGGGTGGTTTCGCGCACCATCTTGGCGATGCGGTTGGAATGGACGCGGCCTTGGGCATAATTGCCAACGCGCTTCTTGAGGCTGCGCGCCTTGCCGACGTAAAGCACATCCTGCGTGTCGTTGAACATCCGGTAGACGCCTGGCGCATTCGGCAGGTGCTTGACGAATTCGGCGATCAGGTCGGCGCCCTTCAGCCCGGTCTCGTTCTTCCAGCCCTCGTTCCAGTCGATCGACGCAGCGGGGCCTTGGCTCGGTTCTGCCACGAGCACATCGTCGTCGTCTTCTTCCGTCTCGTCATAGAGAACGCCGCCGTCGGGCAGCTTCGTTCCGTTCATTCCATAGTCTCCGCCGGATATCGACATCCGGCCATCACCGATTCGAACCGTGCGCCCATGACATGTGCCGGAGACCGGCAGCTTGTCAAAATATTGCGCTGAAGCGGCCCGATTCCCTGCACGAAGGCCGCTGCCGGAGAAATAGTGTGTCGGGGCAGATTTTGAAAGCGCTGGCGAGAATTCCGCCCCGTGCTCTTGACTAAGGCCCAAATGGCCATTCCGGCGGTGGAATATTTAAGGCAGAAATCCGGCGGCAGGCGCCGCCGGTTCCGGCCGCCTTCCTGCGGAGAGGAGAAATACGTGCGTATTTCAGCTCAGACTTCGGTTTCTACAAGCGCCCGATCCGGTTTTGCTGCGAATACAAGTCGAACTTGGCGAGTGGCGCTCGCGCCGGTTAGCGCCGGTAGGTGTATTGACTGAGTTGTGCTTTGGATTTAAGAAGTAATTTATAAATGTAAAAGTATCTATATTCAAAGTAAGCATTGCTTAAGGTTAATCAAACGTGTGTTGCGATACAGCAACATCAAATTTTGGCCTTCTGTGTGCCACAATCAATTCACATTTCGGCTCTTTCTATTCCTCAATTGACCTCCACATTCGGTTTCAGCGGGCAGGGAACAAATGTGTCGCCAACCATGTTGTCGCGGCGAATTCCCGGCGCAGCAGTAAAAGGAGAAAATGTATGCGTACTCTCATCGCAACTCTGATGGCCTCGGCAGCCAGCTTCATCGCCATCTCTGCGGCCAATGCCGCTGATGCCGTCGAACAAGTTCCGCAGGCCCCGGTTGCAGTCGAAGAGCCGGCCCCGGCCGCCAGCTGGCAGGGTTTCTATCTCGGTGGTTATGGTCAGTATGACTGGGGTCGCTTCGGCAGCGGCGACCGTGACGGCCAGTTCGGCGGCGGTGCTTATACCGGCTACAACTTCCAGAGCGGTTCGATCGTCTACGGTCTCGAAGCAGACGTTGGTTACAACGGCACGAAGAGCACCACGGATGACGGCTTTGAAGGCAAGGCCGGCTGGAACGGCTCGGTTCGCGGCCGCGTCGGTTACGACCTCAACCCCTTCCTGATCTACGGTACGGCCGGTGTCGCCCTGCAGGACAACGAACTGCGCGACGCGACTTCGTCCGACAACAAGACCGCCGTCGGTTACACGGTCGGTGCGGGTGCCGAAGCCTTCGTCACCAACAACATCACCGCTCGTGTCGAATACCGTTACACGGATTTCGGTTCGGACAGCTACTCGCTCGATTCCGGTTCGGTTTCGAAGGGCTTCGACGATCACAGCGTCAAGGTAGGTATCGGCGTGAAGTTCTAATTTCGATAGCCTTAACAGGCTGGGGAAAGCCCGGGCTTCGGCCCGGGCTTTTTTGTTTCAGGCAGCCGATTTCATGGCGGTATAGGAAGCGAAGCGCTTGGTGAAGACGTCCGGCCAGGAGGCGAGCTCCGGCCGGCCTTCGGCCCATTGCCCGTTGAAGCGCAGATCGAGGTAACCGATCAACGCGGCCAGCGCGAAATGGCCGCCATGCAGCTTCTTGCCGGTTTTCGGCAGGTTGTTCTCCAGGTGATCGAGTCCGCGCACCACCTTGGCCCATTGTTTGTCGATCCACGGCTGGTGGACCTTGTCCTCGTCGCGCGAGCGACGCTCGTAGACGATCGCCAGCAGGCAATCCATCATGCCGTCGCAAAGCGCTTCCAGCACTTCCGCCTCGGTGCGCTTCGCGTCCTTCTTCGGATAGAGCTTGCCGCCCGACTGGCGATCGAGCCAGTGCATGATCGCGATGCTGTCGTAGATCGGCGGTTCGCCATCACGGATCAGGACCGGGATCTTGCCGAGCGGGTTGTTGCTCACGAGCTCCGGCGGGGCCGCGGTGGTGTCGGTCTTCACTTCAGTGATCTCGATGCCGAGATGGCGCGCCGCCATGCGCACCTTGGCCGAATAGGGCGAGGCCGGGGAATACAGCAGCTTCATGGTCTTGTCCTTCTCGATAGATGTCATCTTGCCGGCGGCAGGGTGATCTGGCTGATCCGGCAGCCGTCGCGATCGACCTCGGCGCAATCGCGGAATTGCAGGTCCTTGCTGAGGCAGATGCGCACTTCCTCCAGCTGCCGCCCTTCGCAACTCGTCGAAATGCCGCGCCGGCTCATGCCCGGATTGGCGGCGAGGAACTTCTCTTCGATCTGGTCGGCCGACAGCGTCAGGGCCGAGTCGCCGCGGGACAGATCGGCTGGCAGTTTGACCCGCGAAAAGGCCTCGCGCAGCTTGCCGAAATAATCACGCTGGCTGAGGCCGGTGCAGCTTCCGTGCTTGCGCCACTGATGGCCGATCAGCCCCATCGACGGCATGATGTCGAAGAGCGGTTGGCCGAGCGATTGCGGCACGCGGCCGGGTTCCTTCGTTTCGCAGAAATCCGGATAGCCTTTTTCGTATTGCGGCCACAGTCCGTGGACGATGAAACGGAAATCCTTGTCCGTGCTGCATTGCTGGTCGTTCTTGCCGCCGCTCTGCGAAGCGCAGAAGGTCGGCGACCAGGAAAGCGACAGGACGTAGAAATCGAACTGCCCCGCATGATCCTGCCGATTGTCCGATCGGCGCTCCTGGGCGGAGGCGGTGGACGCGAAAAGCGCGAGAAAAAGGAAAGCGATAAATCGGTTGGTCATCGGCCGGCCCCCTGCAATGCGCGGCACCATGGGCGGGAAGCCCCGCCCGGTCAAGACTCCGAATCGAGGTCGCTGTCGACGGTCTCGCCGGTCAGCCAGAAGGCGCGCTGCGAGGCGAACCGATCCTGCGCCAGGATGGTTTTCAAGGTCGGCAGAAGCGCGTGCAGCTCGTCCTTTAGCGTGAAGGGCGGGTTGACGATGATGAGGCCGGAGCCGGACAGCCCGGTCGTCTCGCGGTCGCTTTGGACGGTCAATTCGGCGCAGAGCATTTTCGGGATGTCCAGCGCCTTCAATTCGTCGTGGAAGGCCCTGAGCGGCGCACCCTTCTTGATCGGATACCACAGGCAGAAGGTGCCGCTCTGGAACCGGCGCCATGCGGTCGACAGGCCTTTCACCAGCCGCCTGTATTCGCCTTCTTCCTCGAAAGGCGGATCGACGAGCACGATTCCGCGCTTTTCCTTCGGCGGCAGATGGGCGCCGAGCGCCAGCCAGCCGTCGAGTTCGGTGGCGCGTACCTGGAAATCGCCTTCGAACAGATTGTGCAGGCGGTTGAAATCCTCCGGATGCAGTTCCATGGCCGACAACCGGTCCTGCGGGCGGAACAACATGCGGGCGAGTTTCGGCGAGCCGGGATAGAGTTTCAGCGCACCGGTCGGGTTCAATTCCCTGACCGCCGCCAGATAGGGCTCCAGCAGGTCCGCGACCTTTGCCGGCAGTTCCGCTTCCATCAGCCGGCCGATGCCGTCGCGCCATTCGCCGGTCTTCTGCGCCTCGTCCGAGGAAAGGTCGTAAAGCCCGATGCCGGCATGAGTGTCCAGTACGCGAAACGCCTTGTCCTTGTTCTGCGCATAGCGGATCAGCCGCGCAAGGATCGCGTGTTTGAGAACATCGGCAAAATTGCCCGCGTGATAGATGTGCCGGTAGTTCATCGTTGCTGGTGTCTCGCTTGAATTAAATTGATGCGCTGCAAATCACGCTTTTTGCGGACGTCAGCTTGCAATATAGAAAAGCCATGAACGTTGCGACCCCGATTACCGCGAAAACCCCAATCGCCCCAGAAAAGTCCGGCCACAATTCCGTCGGACACACCGTCTGTCCGCACGACTGTCCGTCGGCTTGCGCGCTCGACATCGATCTCACCGCCGACGGCCGGATCGGCCGGGTGCGAGGGGCGGCCGACAACAGCTATACGGCCGGCGTCATCTGCGCCAAGGTCGCCCGTTATTCCGAGCGGCTCTACCATCCCGGTCGGCTGATGCATCCCAAGCGCCGCGTGGGCGCCAAGGGCGAGGGGAACTGGCAGGAGGTTTCCTGGGAGGCCGCACTCGACGAGATCGCCGACGCTTTCGTCAAAGCGGAGGCAAAACACGGGTCGGAGGCGATCTGGCCCTATTTCTATGCCGGCACGATGGGCCAGGTACAGCGCGATTCGATCGAGCGGCTGCGGCATGCCAAAAAATACTCCGGCTTCTTCGGCACGATTTGCACCAACATGGCCTGGACTGGTTACGTGATGGGTACTGGCGCTCTGCGCGGCCCGGATCCGCGCGAGATGGCGAAGTCCGATTGCGTGGTGATCTGGGGCACCAACGCCGTCTCCACCCAAGTCAACGTCATGACCCATGCGGTGAAGGCCCGCAAGGAACGCGGCGCCAAGATCGTCGTCATCGACATCTACGACAATCCGACGATGAAACAGGCCGACATGGCGCTGACCGTGCGCCCCGGCACCGATGCGGCGCTTGCCTGCGCCGTGATGCACGTTGCCTTCCGCGACGGATATGCCGACCGGGACTACATGGCGCAATATGCCGACGATCCGGCTGGTCTCGAAGCGCATCTGAAGGCGAAGACGCCGGAATGGGCCTCAGCCATCACCGGCCTGTCGGTCGAAGAGATCGAGACCTTCGCCCGCCTCGTCGGCACGACCCAGAAAACCTTCTTCCGGCTCGGCTACGGTTTTGCCCGCCAGAGGAACGGCACGGTCGCCATGCATGCGGCGCTGTCGATCGCAACCGTGCTCGGCTGCTGGCAATACGAGGGCGGCGGCGCTTTTCACAACAACGGCGAGATCTTTAGGCTCAACAAGTCCGAACTGATGGGCACTGCCTATGCCGATCCCGACATCCGCCAGCTCGACCAGTCGCAGATCGGCCGGGTGCTGACCGGCGATGCCGAGGCGCTGCGTGACCGTGGGCCGGTGACGGCTATGCTGATCCAGAACACCAACCCGATGAACGTCGCGCCGGAACAGCGCCTCGTTCGCCAGGGCTTCTTGCGCGACGACCTGTTCGTCGCGGTACACGAGCAATTCATGACCGATACGGCCGAAGTCGCCGATATCGTGTTGCCGGCAACCATGTTCGTCGAGCATGACGACCTCTACCGCGCCGGCGGGCAGCAGCATATCCTGCTTGGGCCGAAGCTGGTTGAGCCGCCATCCACGGTGCGCACCAATCTCTTCGTCATCGAGGAGCTGGCCAAGCGCCTCGGCGTCGATCATTTTCCCGGTTTCGGCCTCGACGAGCGCCAGCATATCGACCGCATCCTGAAGGCCAGCCACTGGGGCGCCTACGAGGATATGGCGCGCGACAAATGGATCGACGCGCAGCCGGATTTCGAAACCGCCCATTACATCAAGGGGTTCGGTTATCCGGACGGCAAATTCCGCTTCAGGCCGGACTGGGCGAACGGCCCGTCGCCGGACAAGCCGCCGAAAAATGTCGGGCCGCTGGGACCGATCGCCGAACTGCCAGTCTTCCCCGACCAGGTCGACGTCATCGAGGTGGCGGACGAGGCGCATCCCTTCCGGCTGGCGACATCGCCGGCTCGCAGCTTCCTCAATTCCTCCTTCTCCGAGACGAAAAGCTCCTACCAGCGGGAAGGGCGGCCCGAAGTGATGATCGAGCCAACCGATGCGGAGCGCCTCGGCATCATCGACGGCGATATCGTCCGGCTCGGCAACGCCCGCGGTGAAATCCGCCTGCATGCGAGGCTCGTGGCCGGTGCAAGGCCGGGCGTGCTGATCGCCGAGGGGCTTTGGCCGAACCGCAAACATATCGACGGCGAGGGCATCAACGTGCTGACCGGTGCCGATGCCGTGGCGCCCTATGGCGGCGCGGCCTTCCACGACAACAAGGTATGGCTTCGCAAGGACGCAGCATGACCGAGCGGAATGATCGGGTGAAGCTCGTCAGCGAGAAGACATTGTCGGACGGCTGGACGCGGCTTTCGAGCTACGAACTCGACTATGCCGATCGCAGCGGCGAAACGCACCGCCTGCATCGCGAAATCTACCACAAGTCCGAGGCCGCCTGCATTCTTCTCCACGATGCTGGGCGCGACATGGTCGTGCTGGTGAAGCAGTTTCGGCTGCCCGCCTATCTCACCGGCAAGCCGGCATGGATGGTCGAAGTGCCGGCCGGACTGCTCGACGAGGATCACCCGGAGGAAGCGATCCGGCGCGAAGCGATGGAGGAAACCGGCTACCGCCTGCGGGATGTGCGGTTTGTCTTCAAGGCATTCATGTCGCCCGGCGCGATCACCGAACTCGTGCATTTCTTCCACGCGCCGGTCGACCTTTCCGACCGGGTGAACGGTGGTGGGGGTCTCGCCGAGGAGCACGAGGATATCGAGGTTCTCGAACTGCCACTCGACGAGGCGGTGGCGATGATCGGCAATGGCGAAATCATCGATGCGAAGACGATCATGATGCTGCAATGGGCGGTGATCAATCGGGCATCGTTCACCGGCTGATATCCGGGCGGTGCCGCCGCGCAGGCTGGAAACGCCGATCAGCGCGTTCGCCTGTTGTTTCAGACGCCGTATGATTGTGACTTGACCTTGTGCCGCGCCGATTTCACATGAATGTCACGAATGGCGGCTAAGCGCTGCCTCTTGATAATCATCCTTATATGGTCAGGAGAAAGCCATGTGGCTCGGCAATTTCGCCCTCGTTCTGCCGAACGAGGTGGTGAACTCAGGTTCTGTGCGGGTTGAAGATGGCGTGATCACCGAGATCCGCCCCGAACCGGTCGCCGGGGCCGTGATCGACGGCGGCGGGCGGCTGCTGATGCCGGGCTTTGTCGATCTGCATGGCGACATGATCGAGCGCGAGATCGCGCCGCGGCCGAACGCCCAGATGCCGATCGACTTCGGCATCCATGAACTGGACAAGAAACTCGCCGCGGCCGGTGTCACCACGGCCTATGCGGCTGTTTCCTTCGCCACCGAAAGCGTCTACGGCCATGTCCGCTCGCTGGAAACGACCTCGGCCGTCATCGAGGGTATCAACCGGCTGCGCGACAACCTGCTGATCGACCACCGCGTTCACGCGCGTTACGAGATCACCAATGTCGGCGCCGCGCCGGCGCTCGAACGGCTGCTGAAAGCCGACGAGATCGACATGGTATCGCTCACCGACCACACGCCGGGCCAGGGCCAGTACAACAACATCGCAGCCTATGTCGCCAGCATCTCCGAACGCCGGGCAATTTCCGAGGAAATGGCCGCCGAGATTGTTCAGAAGCGCATCGCCATGCGCAACAATCCGCAGATCGAGGTGAAACTGAAGGAGATCGTCTCCCTCGCCCTCAAGCATCGCCTGTCGCTCGCTTCCCATGACGACGACAGCATCGAGAAGGTGGCCGAGATGTACGATCTCGGCGTCACGATCAGCGAGTTCCCGGTGACGCTGCCAGCCGCCGAAGAGGCCCGCCGGCGCGGGCTCTGGACGCTGATGGGCGCGCCGAACGCGCTGCGTGGCAAGTCCATGTCCGGCAATCTGAGCGCCCTCGATGCTGCCAAGGCCGGTCTGTTGACGGTGATTGCCGCCGACTATCATCCGGCTGCTTTCGTGCCGGGCGTCTTCAAGCTGGCGGACGTGGCGCAAGGTGGCCTGCCGGCGGCCGTTGCGATGGCGACCGGCAATGCCGCCCGCTCCGCCGGCCTGACCGACCGCGGCGAGATCGCCATCGGCCAGCGCGCCGATCTGGTCGTGGTGGAAAAGGGCGACGTGCACCGCATCCGAGCCACCTTCCGCGCCGGCCGCTTCGTCTACAGCGACGGCACGCTGCACCCGCTCCGGGCACTGGCCGCGTAAGGCTGGATTCTATTCCTCCCAGGACTTCTGGTTCTTCGGCAACCTGCCTGTCGGGTCGATGACGTGGACTCGATGCGGCAGATCGACTCCCCAGTCCCACAGCACGAGATTGCTGACCGAGGTTGCGGCCCGGTGGGCGAAGGAGGGGACGAGGATGCCGGCATAAGTGCGGGAAAGAATGTCGTAAATTGCCCAGGAGTCCGGTCTCCTGCTGTCCGAGAGCGCGGACGCCCAGGCGGACGCCATGACATCAAGCGATATGCCAAGCGCTTTTTGCGAAGCCTCGTCCGTGAGGTCGGCGACGTCGTCGCAATCGATGTCGTAGGAGCAGATCGTCAACGGGTGGATCCTGTGCCCAAACCCTTGGCTTGCTTCGGTGATCGCACCCTCGATCGAAGTAGAGAGGTAGAGTGCCGGTACGCCCTTGGGATTGAAGCGGGCACCGCGGATGGCCGCACCTTCGCCGGATATCGGGCTGATCGCCCAGCGAGGATCATGGGCGCGATAGCAGATGCCCTGGAACCTCAAGCAAAGCCGCCGATCGCCAGGTGATCGAGGTAGTCGCGCAAGGCTGCCGCCTTGCCGCTCTTGACGATGCTCTCTGCTGTCCGGCCACCGAAGGCCGGAATGGGCTCGGCGCGATACCAGGCGAGGGCTTGCCTTTCGCTTCCTGCCCATTCGCTGACGCGGTGGATGATCTCCGCCATTTCACCGATCCGTGTGGTCGCTGCGGGAGACTGCGCACGTTCCTTGCGCTGGAGCGTGTTGGCGGAGAGCCCGGCCGTCTCAGCCAATTCGCGTTTCGAAATCCCAAGGCGGATAGAGACGGCTTCGGCTTCCATCGACGGCATCCCTAAATCGAGAACTCTCTGAGTTTTGCCAGCCATGTCCGGTCTCCTGTACGAAGATTGCGTACAGAATGTAGGACGTCGGGCGCTCCATGTCGAGTCCCGGCTCTACCTGCCCGCCGAGAAGATCCGCTGATCGGCGATATCGGTCTCAGTGCCGGGCGAGGTGATCGTCCGGCCACCTTCCATCCGCACCTTGCCTTCCGCCAGCAGCTTCAGCGCCAGCGGGTAAAGTCTGTGTTCGACGGTCAGCACGCGGCCGGCCAGGGTCTCGGGGGTGTCGTCGGCAAGCAGGGGGACGGCGCCTTGGGCGACGATCGGTCCTTCGTCCATGCCTTCGGTGACGAAATGCACGGTGCAGCCGGCAATCTTCACGCCGGCCTCGATGGCGCGTTCATGCGTATGGAGGCCCGGGAAGAGCGGCAGAAGGGCAGGGTGGATGTTGAGGATGCTGCCTTCGTAGCGGCTGATGAACTCGGCCGAGAAGAGCCGCATGTAGCCGGCGAGGCAGAGGATGTCCGGCTGGACCTCGTCGAGGGCCGCAAGGATCGCCGCCTCGTGTTCGGCCTTGCCGGCAAAACCCTTGCGTTCGAAGACGAAGGTTTTGATGCCGCGCGCCTGCGCCTTCTCGATGCCGCCCGCCGCCGGTTTGTCGGAGAAGACTGCGACGATTTCGGCGGGGAAATCCGGCGTGGCGCAGGCATCGGCAAGCGCCAGCATGTTGGAGCCGCCGCCGGAGATGAATACGGCGACGCGCTTTCTGCGCGCCGTTTCAGCCGCGGGTGCGCTCATAGGCCGAGCGTGCCCTGGTAGATCACGCCGGGGCCGCCTTCGGCGCGTTCGGCCATGCGGCCGAGCGGCACGACGATCTCGCCCTCACCGGTCAGGATATCGGCGACCGCCTGGGCGTTCTCGGGCGCGACCACGATGATCATGCCGATACCGCAGTTGAAGGTGCGCAGCATTTCCTTCGCCTCGACGCCGCCGGTTTTGGCGAGCCACGAGAAGACGGGCGGGACGGGAATGGAGTCGAGATCGATTTCGGCCGCCAGGTTCTTCGGCAGCACGCGCGGGATGTTTTCCGGGAAGCCGCCGCCGGTAATGTGGGCGAGCGCCTTCAGGGCGCCGGTCTCGCGGATCGCCTTCAGGAGCGGCTTCACGTAGATGCGGGTCGGCGTCAGAAGCGCCTCACCTAGAGTCATGCCCTCACGGAAGGGAGAGGGTGCGTCCCAGGCGAGGCCCGAAAGCGTCACGATCTTGCGGACCAGCGAAAAGCCGTTCGAATGAACGCCGGAGGAGGTGAGGCCGAGGATTACGTCGCCGGAAGCGATATCGCCGACCGGCAGAAGCTGGCCGCGCTCGGCGGCACCGACTGCAAAACCAGCCAGGTCGTAATCGCCGTCGGAATACATGCCGGGCATTTCGGCGGTCTCGCCGCCGATCAGCGCGCAGCCCGCCTCCCGGCAGCCGGCGGCAATGCCGGAGACGATTGCCGCACCCTGGTCCGGATCGAGCTTGCCGGTGGCGAAATAGTCGAGGAAAAGCAGCGGTTCGGCGCCCTGGACCACCAGGTCGTTGACGCACATGGCGACGAGGTCGATGCCGACCGTGTCGTGGAAGTCGGCGTCGATAGCGATCTTCAGCTTGGTGCCGACGCCGTCATTGGCGGCGACGAGGATCGGATCGGTGAAGCCCGCGGCCTTCAGATCGAAGAGGCCGCCGAAGCCGCCGATTTCGCCGTCTGCGCCGGGCCGGCGGGTCGAGCGCACTGCCGGCTTGATCTTCTCGACCATGAGGTTGCCCGCGTCGATATCGACGCCGGCATCGCTATAGGTGAGACCGTTCTTGCCCGCCTCGCTCATCGTTCATCTCCAATGATCGTTGTAGCGGCCCGCAATTGCACGACATCGCGCCGGATGCAAGCGTTGGACGCGGTTTTGAAGGCTTTTCACAGGTCTTGCTGCACCGCTTCCAAACCCTTGACCTGGGTTACGGGCTTCCCTATCCCTTTTTCGCCCGGGCAATTCAGAGGAAGCGGCGATGCCATATCATATCAGCGGCGCGAGCCTGAAGCGTTACATCTTCTTCTGGGTCGGCGTCCTCATCGTCTTCGTGGTATTTCTCTGGTTCTTCCGTTCGATCCTGCTGCCTTTCGTGGCCGGCATGGCGCTCGCCTACTTCCTCGATCCGGTGGCCGACTGGCTGGAAAGACGGGGCTTGAGCCGGCTGATGGCGACGGTGGTGATCCTCGTCTGTTTCGTGCTGGTCTTCGCCCTGTCGCTGATGCTGGTGATCCCGATCATCATCAACCAGTTCACCGAGTTCGCCGCCGCCCTGCCGGGCTATATTTCCCAGCTGCAGCAGATCATATCGAGCCCGGAAAGCTCGTTCCTGCCGCATTGGATCAGCGCCCAGATCGAGACGGTCAAGCAGAACTTCTCCGAAGTGTTGAGCCAGGGTGCCGGTTTCGTCGGCTCGCTGCTCGCCCAGATCTGGAATTCCGGCAAGGCGATCATCGACGTCGTATCGCTCTTGATCGTCACGCCTGTCGTCGCCTTCTATATCCTGCTCGACTGGGACCGGATGGTTGCCAAGGTGGATAGCTGGGTGCCGCGCGACCAGGTGGCGACGGTGCGCGAGATCGCCCGGGAAATGGATGAATCGGTCGCCGGTTTCATTCGCGGCCAAGGCTCGCTCTGCCTCATCCTCGGCATCTTCTATGCGGTCGGCCTGTCGGTCGTCGGCCTGAACTTCGGGCTGCTGATCGGCTTCATCGCCGGCATGATCAGTTTCGTTCCCTATATAGGTTCCTTGATCGGCCTGGTTCTCTCGGTCGGCGTGGCGCTGGTGCAGTTCTGGCCGGATTATCCATGGATCCTGGCGGTCGCCGGCGTTTTCTTCTTCGGCCAGTTCATCGAAGGCAATATCCTTCAGCCGAAGCTGGTCGGCGAAAGCGTCGGCCTGCATCCGGTCTGGCTGATGTTCGCCCTGTTTGCCTTCGGCGCCATATTCGGCTTCGTCGGCCTGCTGATCGCGGTACCGGCCGCCGCCGTGGTCGGCGTGCTTGTTCGTTTTGTGCTGTCGCGGTATCTTGACAGCGACATCTATTTCGGGCGAGCGGCGGAACTCCCCTGGGAAGAGGCCGAGCGGTCGCATGTGCTGGAACATGCCGAAAACGGCGCAGAGATAACTGGCCCAAATGACCCTCACGCGAATGACTCTCAGAAGAGCATTTGAAAGACCCATGACCGAGACGAGCGAGCGCGAGCGGCGCAGGCAAGAGCAGTTGCCGCTGCAATTCACCCATGATGCGGCGAGAACCCGGGACGACCTCCTGGTTTCCGAACGCCTGGCTGCGGCCGTGGCGATCGTCGACGAATGGCCGGCCTGGCCGTCGCCGGTCGTCGTGCTGGCGGGTCCGGTGGGGTCCGGAAAATCGCACCTGGCACACATCTGGCGGGAAAAGGCAGGAGCGGCCGAAATTCATCCCGTCGCCGGCTCGAATGCCGCGGCGGTCGCCGCATCGGGACCTGTCCTGTTCGAGGATGCCGAACGCCGCGGTTTCGACGAAACCGAACTTTTCCACGTCATCAACAGCGTGCGCGAGAACGGCCATAGCCTGCTGATGACCTCGCGCCTCTGGCCGGTCTCCTGGGGCGTCACACTGCCGGACCTCAAGTCCCGGCTGAAGGCGGCGACGGTCGTGGAGATCGGCGAGCCGGACGAGGACCTTTTGGCCCAGGTGATCGTAAAACTGTTCGCCGACCGCCAGCTTTATATCGACGACAAACTGGTGGGCTACATCGTCAACCGGATGGAACGGTCGCTCGGTGCGGCGCAGACGATCGTCGAGCGGCTGGACCGCCTGGCGCTGGCGCGCGGCACGAGGATAACCCGCCCGCTAGCCGCGGAAGTGCTGAACGATTTTGGGAATTCCGGAACCGGGGCGGGCGCCGACGATTGACTGTGACAATTCCCTCGTCAAACTGTAGTCGGCCCTGATGGTTGGCATGACCAAGGGTTAGCATTGGGATGGATGAGATGGATTCGATCACGACTGAAACGCGCGAACCTGGTCTGGAAGCGGCCAATACCGACTTCGACCTGATGACCAGTCCGGACAGGTTCATCAATCGTGAATTCTCCTGGCTGCAGTTCAACCGCCGCGTCCTCGAGGAAACGCTGAATACTGCCCATCCGCTTCTGGAGCGGGTCCGCTTCCTGTCAATCTCGGCGGCCAATCTCGACGAATTCTTCATGGTGCGCGTCGCCGGTCTCGAAGGCCAGGTGCGGCAGGGCATCGTCATCCGCAGCCCGGATGGCAAGACGCCGGCCGAACAGCTCGACAACATCCTGCAGGAGATCGACAACCTGCAGATGGAGCAGCAGGCCTCGCTCGCCGTGCTGCAGCAGTATCTCGCCAAGGAAGACATCCTGATCGTCAGGCCGGCGGCGCTGTCCGCCGAGGATCGCAACTGGCTGGCGAACTCCTTCGACGACGAACTTTTCCCGGTCCTGACGCCGCTGTCGATCGACCCGGCCCATCCGTTCCCGTTCATCCCCAACCTCGGCTTCTCGATGGGCCTGCAGCTGCACAGCAAGCACGGCAAGGAGCCGATGACCGGGCTCTTGCGCCTGCCGACTACGCTCGACCGCTTCATCCGCCTGCCGGACCTCAACAACGCGATCCGCTATATCACGCTGGAGGATGTGGTCGGCATGTTCACCGACCGGCTCTTCCCCGGTTACGAGGTGAAGGGAGCCGGCACGTTCCGCATCATCCGCGACAGCGATATCGAAGTCGAGGAAGAGGCCGAAGATCTGGTGCGCTTCTTCGAGACGGCGCTGAAGCGCCGGCGCCGCGGCAAGGTTATCCGCATCGAGACCGATTCGGAAATGCCGGCGTCGCTGCGCCAGTTCGTGGTGCAGGAACTCGGCGTGCCGGAAAACCGCGTCGCGGTCCTGCCGGGCCTTCTGGCGCTCAACACCATGTCGGAGATCACCAAGGCGCCGCGCGACGACCTGCGCTTTGAGACCCACAATGCCCGATTTCCCGAGCGAGTCCGCGAACACGCCGGCGACTGCCTCGCAGCCATCCGCGAAAAGGACATGGTGGTCCATCACCCTTACGAGTCCTTTGACGTGGTTGTGCAGTTTCTTCTGCAGGCGGCGCGCGACCCGGACGTGCTCGCCATCAAGCAGACGCTCTACCGCACCTCGAACGACAGCCCGATCGTCCGAGCGCTGATCGACGCGGCCGAGGCCGGCAAGTCGGTGACGGCGCTGGTCGAGCTGAAGGCCCGATTCGACGAAGAGGCGAACATCCGCTGGGCGCGAGATCTGGAGCGCGCCGGCGTGCAGGTCGTCTTCGGTTTCATCGAACTGAAGACCCATGCCAAGATGTCGATGGTGGTGCGCCGCGAGGACGGCAAGCTCAGGACCTATTGCCATCTCGGCACCGGCAACTACCACCCGATCACCGCCAAGATCTATACGGATCTGTCCTTCTTCACCTGCAACCCGAAGATCGCCCACGACATGGCGAACATCTTCAACTTCATCACCGGTTACGGCGAGCCGGCCGAAAGCATGAAGCTGGCGGTCTCGCCCTATACGCTCCGGCCGCGCATCCTGCGCCATATCGAGGAGGAGATCTGCCACGCCCAGGAAG
This sequence comes from Neorhizobium sp. T6_25, assembly GCF_002968555.1. Classification (NCBI taxonomy): domain Bacteria; kingdom Pseudomonadati; phylum Pseudomonadota; class Alphaproteobacteria; order Hyphomicrobiales; family Rhizobiaceae; genus Neorhizobium; species Neorhizobium sp. T6_25. Next base: position 43,378 of record NZ_PVBL01000024.1, on the reverse strand, counting down.
GCAAGCCGGCGGCAATCTGGATGAAGATGAATTCGCTGGTCGATCCGGAGATCATCGATGCGCTCTATCGCGCCAGCCGCGCCGGCGTCGACATCGATCTCGTCGTGCGCGGCATCTGCTGCCTGCGCCCGCGGGTGGCCGGCCTCTCTGACAATATCCGCGTCAAGTCGATCGTCGGCCGCTTCCTGGAGCACAGCCGCATCTTCTGCTTCGGCAACGGTTTCGGCCTGCCGTCCGACAAGGCGCTCGTCTATATCGGCTCCGCCGACATGATGCCGCGCAACCTCGATCGCCGGGTCGAGACGCTGGTGCCGCTCCTCAATCCGACTGTGCACGAGCAGGTTTTATCCCAGATCATGCTCGGCAACCTGATTGACAACCAGCAGAGCTACGAGATATTGGCCGACGGCACGTCGCGGCGCATGGAAGTGCGCAAGGGCGAGGAACCTTTTAACGCGCAGCACTATTTCATGACCAATCCGAGCCTCTCGGGGCGCGGTGAAGCCCTGAAGTCGAGTGCTCCGAAACTTATCGCCGGCCTTGTGTCGGGACGCAAGAAATAGGCAATATGGTACGATCAGAAGCCCAGGGGCGCCTTCCGGGGATCGCTCCTGTCTCCGTCATCGACATCGGCTCGAACTCCGTCCGCGTCGTTATCTACGAAGGCCTTTCCCGCGCGCCGACCGTCCTCTTCAACGAGAAGGTGCTGTGCGGCCTCGGCAAGGGCCTGGGCTCGAACGGCCGCATGGACGACGAGGGTGTCGAACGCGCCCTGTTGTCGCTGAAGCGCTTCCGGGCGCTCTCCACTCAGGCGCAGGCAACCGAAGTCTACGTGCTGGCGACCGCTGCCGCCCGCGAAGCGTCGAACGGCCCGGATTTCATCCACAAGGCGGAAGAGATCCTCGGCCAGCAGGTTCAGCTCCTGTCCGGCGAGGAGGAGGCCCGGTATTCGGCGCTCGGCGTCATCAGCGGCTTCCATGATCCCGACGGCATTGCCGGCGACCTCGGCGGCGGCTCGCTGGAACTGATCGACATCAAGGGCAAGGAGTCCGGCAAGGGCATCACCCTGCCGCTCGGGGGGCTGCGACTGTCGGAATCCTCCGGCAATTCGCTTTCCAAGGCGCGCACCTTCGCCCGCAAGCAGGTGAACACGGCGCGGTTCCTGGAGAACGGTGCGGGCCGCACCTTCTATGCCGTCGGCGGCACCTGGCGTAACATCGCCAAGCTGCACATGGAAATGAGCAAGTATCCGTTGCACATGATGCAGGGCTACGAGCTGTCTCTTGAGGACATGCAGAAATTCCTCGACGAGGTGATTGCGGCCAAGGACAGCAAGGACCCCGCCTGGCAGGCCGTTTCGAAGAGCCGCCGTTCGCTGCTGCCCTTCGGTGCGATCGCCATGCAGGAAGTCCTGGCGGTGATGAAGCCCGCCAGGGTGAGCTTTTCGGCGCAGGGCGTTCGCGAAGGTTATCTCTATTCGCTGCTTTCCGACGAGGAGAAGGCAGGCGATCCGCTGCTGGTCGCCGCCGACCAGCTCGCAATCCTGCGCGCCCGATCGCCCGAACACGCCCGCGAGCTTGCCGACTGGACCGGCCGCATGGTGGCGGCCTTCGGGATCGTCGAGACGGAGGAGGAAAGCCGCTATCGCCAGGCCGCCTGCCTGCTTGCCGATATCAGCTGGCGTGCCCATCCGGATTATCGCGGCCTGCAGGCACTGAACCTGATCGCCCACTCCTCCTTCGTCGGCATCACCCATGCCGGGCGCGCCTATCTGGCGCTTGCCAATTACTACCGTTTCGAAGGCTTGCACGACGACGGTGCGACCGGGCCGCTGGCGACGATCGCCACGCCCCGGCTGCTCGATCTCGCAAAACTGCTCGGCGGTCTGCTCCGGGTCGTCTACCTCTTCTCGGCCTCTATGCCGGGCCTGGTGGACCACCTGAGCTTTCGCCCGTCCTCCGAGCCGGATCTCGACCTCGAATTCGTCGTCCCCTCCGCCTACCGCGATTTCGCCGGCGAGCGGCTGGACGGCCGCCTGCAACAGCTGGCGAGGCTGACGGGCAAACGGCTGGCGTTCCGGTTCGAGTAGGGCCGGGCGCGCGGGGGAGGGCAGGAGAGCGGCCGCTTTGCGGCAGGGCGGTGGAAATTGTCAGGTTGCGTCCAACAGTATTTTCTCGTCTATCCTCGCGAACCAACATTACTCGTACAATCGGCTGAGCAAGATTTGATGTCTCTGAACGCGCGTCCTCGTGAGATCGGCTTTGTCCTGTTTGGCGGGCTGACGCAACTCGATTTGACGGGGCCTTGGGAGGTTCTGACGCGTCTGCCCAATACCCGTTGCCATCTGCTGGCCGAGGGACACGCTCCCGTTCGAAGTGCGAGCGGACTGAGCATCGTCCCAAACATGCTGCTTGAAGAATGCGGTCAGCTCGACATCGTGGTTGTTCCGGGCGGGCCTGGCCATCTGAATGCGATGCAGGACGAACGCCTTCTCTCGTTTCTACGGCGCCAGGAGCCCGGCTGCCAATTCCTGATGGCAGCCTGCACAGGCACGCTGGTGCTTGCTGCTGCCGGTCTGCTTCAGGGTTACGAGTGCACCACTCACTGGACAGCGCTGCATAGGCTCTCAGCTTTCGGAGCAATTCCCGTAAACCGGCGGGTCGTATTTGACCGGACGCGAGCCACCGGTGGCGGCGTGACGGCAGGTATCGATCTTAGCTTGGTCATGGCCGCCAAGCTGGCAGGTGAAGATGTCGCGCGGAAAATCCAGTTGATGATGGAATACGCGCCCGAACCTCCATTCGCCGGATCGCCCATGACCGCCGACCCTGCGACGGTCAGTGCGCTGGAACCACCGGCCGATGTCGCAGACCAGATAAGAGCCATCGATGCCGGCGCGATATCCAAACTTAGGGTGGAATCTTGGCCCGCATAGCGGTTGCGGACCTGAGCGTCCGGCTTTCACCGGACGCTCTTCGCTTTTGGGACGTCTGCTGCTTACTTGGCAGACAGGAATTCACCGACTTCGAGCACGCTGAACTCGTTGTTGTCGGCCTTATCGACGGCGCGGCCGGCGGAGAAGGGCAGGTTGTTGTCGTTGCCGATGATGATGTGGGTGGCGTCGATGACGTCGACATTCTCGATCGTCACGAACGGCATATCGTAGACGCCAGCGACGCTGCCGGCCTTCTTCTTGTTGTCCGGGTCCTGGATGTTCATCAGGTCGATATAGCCGATCTTGCGGACGGCCTTGCCGACATTGGCGTCGTTGAACTCGATCTTGTAGACGCGCTTGTGCTTGGCCGGTGCGTTGAAGCAGGTCGGCTCGGGCTTCGCCGGATCGGCGCAGGGCTTGTCGGCGGTGCCGGCACCGTTGTCGCGTTCGATGACGAGAGCGGTGGTCGCGTCGACCATGTTGAAATCGCCGATCGCCTCGCCGCCCTTGGAGAGCGGGTAAAGCCAGGAGCGGCCGGTCCATTTCTTGGAGGCAACGTCGAACTCGATGACGCGCAGCGCGGTCAGCCCGTCTGCGTCTTCGACCTTGCCGTCTTCTTTGTAGAGCGGTCCTTCGAGCAGGCCGTAGAGCTTGGCCCCGTCCTTGGACATCGCAAGACCTTCATAACCGCCGGAACGCTTCACGTTGAAGACCGGTGCCTTGGCGACCGGGTTGGCCTGCAGCTGGACGAGCGGGCTGTCGGGAGACGTGACGGGCTTGCCGTCCACGAGCGTCGATACGACGTCGGTCAGGCGGCCCTGCATGTCGACCTTGATGAGGTAGGGGCCGAACTCGTCGCCGAGCCAGAAACCGTCGGCGACCGGCTGGATCGATTCGATGTCGAAATCGGCGCCGGTGAGGTAACGGGTCTCCGAAGCTTCCGTGACGATCGGGAACGGCGCGATCTTGTTCGGGTCGGAGAGGAAGACGTTCTTCACGACTTCGGCCTTGTTGGCGGCCCAGTCGAATTTCATCTGGTGCAGGAACAGCATGGCGTCGGAGGAATTGCTCTTGCCGCCGAAACCGTTGTCCGACAGCGTCCAGAACGTGCCGTCAGCCATGGTCTTGATGCCGGAGAAACCCTGGACCGGCTGGCCGTCGAGCGGCAGCTTGACGTCCGTCACGCGGGCGCCGTCCTTGCCCGGCAGGGTGCCGAGGGCTTCGGTGCGCTTGCGGTCGGCGGTGGTGAACTTGCCGGAGGTCTTGAGGAACGCCGGTGCATCGGCCGGAGCCGCAACGACCGTGTTGGCGGGAAGGATCGCCTGGCCGGTGAGCTTGGCCGGGAATACCTTGTCGTCAGCAGAAGCGGAGCCGCCGATCAGCGCGGCGAGCGCGACGGTGGTGAGCAGAAAGCGGGTCATGAATTCACCTGTTGGTTGGCGTGTCGAAGACGCCAATCGGTTAAGGTGGGTGCATGACGGTGAGGTGATGGAAGGTTGACGCTTCGATGAAGCTTTGATGACTGAAATTTCACAAAGGCCGGCGGCCTCAAGCGCTCCTGCGAAGCGCCACCCAGCGCCCCGGCGTCATGCCGAATGTCTTCTTGAAATGACGGGTGAAATGCGCCTGATCGGCAAAGCCCGTATCGGCTGCGACATCCGCCAGGCTGCCGCCTTCCGACAGCATGATCTTTGCCCGATCGAGCCGGCGCATGACGAGGTAGCGGTGGGGGCTCGTTCCCAGAAGTTTCCGGAACTGCCTTGCCGTCGTGTAGCGGTCGAAGCCGCTCACCTCCTCAAGTTCCTCGGAAGAAACCGTGCGGCCCGAATTGGCCTGCAGGTAATCACGGCAGCGCAGAACCGCCTGCTGCGCGCGCGGCGTGCCCGGCGCACCACCCTTGCCGTCTGCATGGCGCCAGAGGCTTATTGCCATGCGGCCGATCAGGTCGTCGAGCAGCAGGTCCTGCGGCTCCGCCGCCAGATCGTCCAGGGCTTCGACAAGACACTGCCGGAATTCCGCATCCGCTATGATGGGATCAGGCACGAAGGGCAGGCCGCGCGAACCGCCGGCCGCCTCGATCAGCCGCTCCGGCGGCAGGTAGAGCATGCGGTAGCGCAGCCCGGCGTCGGTGCCGGCTGCCCCGTCATGCACCTCGTCCGGATGCAGCACGATGACATTGCCGGGCAGGCTGGCGCGGGCGGCACCGCGATACTGGAAGGTCTGCACGCCGGAAAGCGTCATTCCAATCGCATAGGTGTCGTGGCGATGCGGCTCGAAACCAAGCCCGTGGAACCGTGCCTCGATCCGCTCGATGCCGCGCGAGGAGGGCGCCTGGACGATGCCATCAGGCGCGCCTCTTGCGCTGCCGTCCGGCGTAGCATCGGAGCTGCCGCCAGACGTGCTTGCGGCGCTGCACGATCGTTCAAGACCAGCGGCATCGGCTGCCGCTATCTCGTCAGTTCTCGCATAACCTTCGACGGAGTTGTTTTTCATGTTCGATACCAAGATCGCGATCGTGCTTCGCGATGACCTCGCCCCCTGGCAGGAGCTCAACGTGACTGCGTTTCTGACGAGCGGCATCATCGCGCAAAATCCCGCGATCATTGGTGAAGCATATCGGGACGCGGCGGGTCATGTCTACCATCCGATGAGCATTCAGCCGATCGTGGTGCTGACCGCCGACCAGGAGACGCTGCGGACCATCCACCGGCGCTCGCTGGAGCGGGAGGTGACGACATCGGCCTATATCGAGGAAATGTTCTCGACCGGGCATGACGTGGCCAACCGCGAGGTATTCGCGCAGTTTGCGCCGGAAGACGCGAAACTGGTCGGCATCGCCCTCAGGGCCGAGAAGAAGATCGTCGACAAGATTACCAAAGGCTCGAAAATGCATAACTAACTGCGAAGAACGTAGTCTTCGGAATGACCCAGAGCGCGGCGATCGGCGTGGTCGAGGCCACGACATAGGCAGTGATGCTCAACAGCAAATAGTTGATCCAGGCGGCTGACCGCGAGGTTACGAGACCTGCGAGGGCGACGAGCAGGTTGGCGGCGCAGATCACCCGGATGATCGGGCGGATCCAGAGCGGCGAAAAGGCTCCAAGGCCCACCGCTTCCATGAGAAGGACGAGCAACAGCGAGAGCAGGACGACGACTGCGATCAGGACATTCGATGTCGGATAGCGCATCGGTTGCTCAGGCCTCCGGCGTCGCTAAGCTCGGGGCAAGCGATCGTCGCATACCCTTAAAGCTCCACCGCCTCGACCTTCTTGTTGACGAAGCGCAGGGCCACGCCGCCGCTGATCAGTTTCAAGGCGGTTTCGCCGAAAAGGTCGCGGCGCCAGCCGTGCAAGGCTCCGACATCGGCTGCCTCGCCCTCGGCGGCGATCCTTTCGAGATCGTCGGTATTGGCGATGATCTTGGCGGCGACGCCCTGCTTGTCGGAGATCAGCTTCAGGAGAACCTTGAGCAGCTCGACGGCGGCGGCGGTGCCTTCCGGAACATGCACATGTTTCGGCGCATGCGGCATCTCGGTCTTCGGCAGGGCAAGTGCTGCATTGACCGCCTCGATGATAGCGGTGCCGGAGGCAGAGCGCTCCCAGCCCTTCGGGATGGTGCGAAGCCGCGACATGGCCTCCACATCCTTCGGCTGCTGCTGGGCGATCTCGTAGATCGCGTCGTCCTTCAGCACGCGGGAACGCGGCACATTGCGGCTGCGCGCCTCGCGCTCGCGCCAGGCGGCGACGAATTTCAGGACGGCGAGCTCGGTCGGCTTGCGCAGCCGGGACTTCAGGCGCGCCCAGGCATCGTCCGGATGCAGGTCATAGGTGCCGGGCGATTCCAGCACGGCCATTTCCTCGGTCAGCCACAGCGCCCGGCCTTCGCGTTCCAGCTGGTCTTTCAGGAAGAGATAGACATCGCGCAGATGGGTGACGTCGGCCAGCGCATATTCGAGCTGCTTGTCCGAAAGCGGCCGGCGGCTCCAGTCGGTGAAGCGCGACGACTTGTCGAGATTCTCGCCCTTGATGCGGTTGACGAGCTGGTCATAGGAGACCGAGTCCCCGAAGCCGCAGACCATGGCGGCGACCTGGGTGTCGAAGATCGGATGCGGCACCAGATTGCCGAGATGGTGGATGATTTCGATATCCTGGCGGGCGGCGTGAAACACCTTGGTGACGGCGGGATTGGCCATCAGCTCGAAGAAGGGTTTCAGGCTCAGCCCCTTGGCGAGCGGATCGACGAGAACTTCCACGGTCGGGCTCGCCATCTGGATGAGGCACAGCTCGGGCCAGAAGGTCGTTTCCCTGAGGAACTCGGTGTCGATAGTGATGAAGTCCGATTGGGCCAGCTGGATGCAGGCTTCTTCGAGTGCGGTGGTGGTCTGGATCATCGTTTCATTCACGTGAGGGTGATCAACCTTCCTTCTCCTTCCGGCCGCATATGTCAATACGGAACGGTGTTTAACCTTTACTCCCGCTCGTCTTTATCGGGTCTGTCGGGTGGGCCAGCGAGCCGGTTGAAATAAGCCGACGTCCGGAGCAATGCCCGGAAGCGCCAGGAACGCTCCGCCGGGGGCACTGACGGGCGCGCCCGCATCCGCCTTAACGTGAAGATCATGAAGCCCAGGAAGATGAACGAGGTGTAGGCGAAAAAGGCGCGTGGCCCGCAATACTGCAGCAGGACCGAGGCGAGCAGCGGCCCGATCGTCGCTCCGACCGACCAGTAGAACAGCAGGCCGGCCGAAACCAGCGCATGCTCGCCGGGCTTGGCGTAATCGTTGCCATGCGCCGAGCACAGCGAATAGAGCGGCATCGAGAAGGCGCCGAACAGGAAGACGCTGACGATATTGGCGGTCTCGCTGGTGCCGGCACCGAAGGAGAGGTAGGCGCCTGTTATGATCGAACCGATCGTCGTCCACAGGATGACGCGACGCCGGTCGAGCCTGTCGGAATAGATGCCGAGCGGATATTGCAGCACCACGCCGCCGACGATGCCGGCGCTCATGAAGGTGGCGATCGAGGTTATGCTCATGCCGATCTCTGCCGCATAGATCGGCCCGATATTGCGGAAGGCGGCCATCGACAGGCCGACCGAAATGACGCCCACCACCGCGAGCGGCGAAATCCGCCAGACCGCCTTGAGATCGAAGGCGATCGTCTCCGGCGGCGCCGGGCTCGACTTGTCGGCGATCGAGATCGGCACCAGCGACAGGATCAGCGCGATGGTGATGATGTTGAAGATGATCGGGCCTTCGATGCCGACGGTCGGGATGATGTATTGTGCCACCGTCACCGAGCCGAGATCGACGAAACGGTAGATGGAGAGCGTGCGCGCCCGGTTGGCATTGGTGACCTTGGCGTTGATCCAGCTCTCGACCGTTGCAAACAGGCTGGCGACCGCGATGCCGGTCACGAAGCGCATCGCGAACCAAAAGGTCGGGTCGACGATCATCGACATGCCGATCGAAGCGGACGCGGTGACCGCCGCCATCGCCGAGAAGGTGCGGATATGGCCGATCTGCCTGAGCAGCCGCGTCACGTACATGCAGCCGACGGCGAAGCCGATGCTGTACCCCGCGCCGATCATGCCGATGGTCGAGGGCGAAAAGCCCTCAGCCGAGCCGCGCAGCGCGATATAGGTGCCCTGCAACCCGTTGCCGCCGATTAGGATGCCTGCGGTGACGAGGAGGGGGATCAGCGGACGGATATGGCTCATCAGGGGAGGGCTTTATGCGGGAATCGGGAAAGCTCTGGCGGTTCCACTCGTTTTATATCCCGAACGATCGGCAAGGCCAGCGATAAGCGACACGCTTGGTCTTTCTGATGTGAGCGGTTCATGGAAAGGGCAGTGAGCGGCCTGTTCGCGCCTGGCTCGACACGCTGACGGCCACAGGATATCCCGTCATTCCCGGCAGGCGTTTGGGCGAAACATCGGTTCTGCCTTGACAAAGCATGTCCATCATGCGCTTTTCCCGCCGATTTTCCATAAAGTCGGCAGGCCGTGCATCGCACGCCGAAAGACCGCAAAACCTACCAGTCCAGGATACTGAAATGCACCGTTACCGCAGCCATACCTGTGCCGCCCTGAAGAAGTCCGACGTCGGATCGACCGTCCGCCTGTCCGGCTGGGTGCATCGCGTGCGAGATCACGGCGGCGTGCTGTTCATCGACCTTCGCGACCATTACGGCATGACCCAGGTCGTCGCCGATCCGGACAGCCCCGCCTTCAAGACCGCCGAGATCGTCCGCGGCGAATGGGTGATCCGCATCGACGGCCTCGTCAAGGCGCGCTCGGAAGACACCGTCAACAAGGGCATGGCGACCGGTGAGATCGAGCTCTACGCCCAGGAGATCGAAGTGCTCTCCGCCGCCAAGGAACTGCCGCTGCCGGTGTTCGGCGAGCCGGACTATCCGGAAGACGTGCGCCTCAAGTACCGCTTCCTCGACCTGCGCCGCGAAACCCTGCACCGGAACATCGTCAAGCGCACCCAGATCATTTCCGACATGCGCCGCCGCATGGGCGAGATCGGTTTCGCCGAATATTCGACGCCGATTTTGACCGCCTCCTCGCCGGAAGGCGCGCGCGACTTCCTGGTGCCGAGCCGCATCCATGAAGGCAAGTTCTTCGCGCTGCCGCAGGCGCCGCAGCAGTACAAGCAGCTCTTGATGGTCGCCGGCTTCGACCGTTATTTCCAGATCGCGCCGTGCTTCCGCGACGAAGACCCGCGCGCCGACCGCCTGCCGGGCGAGTTCTATCAGCTCGACCTGGAAATGAGCTTCGTCACCCAGGAAGACGTCTGGAACACGATGGGTCCGGTCATGACCGGCGTGTTCGAACAGTTCGCCGAAGGCAAGCCTGTCACCAAGGAATGGCCGCGCATTCCCTACGACGTGGCGATCCGCAAATACGGCTCCGACAAGCCGGACCTGCGCAACCCGATCGAGATGCAGGCCGTCACCGACCATTTCGCCGGCTCCGGCTTCAAGGTGTTCGCGGGCATGATCGCCTCGAACCCGAAGGTCGAAGTCTGGGCCATCCCGGCCAAGACCGGCGGCTCCAGAGCCTTCTGCGACCGCATGAACGCCTGGGCGCAGTCGACCGGCCAGCCCGGCCTCGGCTACATCTTCTGGCGCAAGGAGGGCGACAAGCTCGAAGGCGCCGGTCCGCTTGCCAAGAACATCGGCGAAGAACGCACCGAAGCCATCCGCACCCAGCTCGGCCTGGATGACGGCGACGCCTGCTTCTTCGTCGCCGGCGATCCGGCCAAGTTCTACAAGTTCGCAGGCGAAGCCCGCACCCGCGCCGGCGAGGAACTGAACCTTGTCGACCGCGACCGTTTCGACATGTGCTGGATCGTCGACTTCCCGTTCTACGAATGGAGCGAGGAAGAAAAGAAGCTCGATTTCGCCCACAACCCCTTCTCCATGCCGCAGGGCGGCATCGAGGCGCTGGAAAACCAGGATCCGCTGACGATCAAGGCATTCCAGTACGACGCGGTGTGCAACGGCTTCGAAATCGCTTCGGGCTCGATCCGCAACCAGTCGCCGGAACTGATGGTCAAGGCCTTTGAAAAGGTCGGTCTCAGCCAGGCGGATGTCGAGGATCGGTTCGGCGGCATGTACCGCGCCTTCCAGTACGGCGCGCCTCCGCATGGCGGTGCCGCCTTCGGCATCGACCGTATCGTCATGCTGCTCGTCGGCGCCAAGAACCTGCGCGAAGTGACGCTGTTCCCGATGAACCAGCAGGCGCAGGACCTCCTGATGGGCGCCCCGTCGCCGGCGACGCCGCAGCAGTTGCGCGAGCTCGCCATCCGCGTCATGCCGACGCCGAAGAAGGACTGAGTTTTGCAGCAAACAAAAAAAGCCCGGCCAAGCGCCGGGCTTTTTGATTCAATCTATGAGGACGACCGGCCTAAAGGTCGGCGGCGACGGCTTTTTTCAGGCCCAGCGTGAACTGGCCCCACATGCCTTCGAGCGTCGTGTTGGTCAGCCCCACCAGTGTGATTTTCTTTGCCAGGTCCATGAACCAGTGGTGGCCGTAGACGCCGCCCCATTGCAGCGAACCGGGCGAAACCGGCAGTCCTGCCTTTGCCGGATCGAGCACGATCGCCCAGCCAAAACCGAACCCGAAGCCCGGCCGCGTCGGCTCCAGCAGACCGCCGATCTGGTTGGTCGTCATCTGCCGGACCGTCTCTTCCGACAGCAGCGGCGCGCCGCCCTTACGGATGGTTTCGAGCACGGTCAGCACGTCGGAGGCGGTCCCGGCCATGCCGCCGCCGCCGGAATGGAAAGAGGCGGGGTCGAAGATGCGGTCCGGCGCGAATGTCACCGATCCGTCGAGCGCACGAACCTTTTCCGTCTCGCCCATGCGCTTCGGTTCGGGTGAACCGTCGACGTAAGGCGCCGCGAGCCGGCTGCGGTCGGTGACGGTGAAGCCGGTATCGGAAAGGCCGAGCGGCTGCATGACCAGCTCGGTGACGGCCTCGCCGAGGCGTTTTCCGGTCTCCTTCTCGATGACGCCGCCGATCACGTCCATCGAGACCGAATATCGCCAGCCGGTGCCGGGGGCGAAGAGCAGCGGCACCGAGGCGATGCGGCGGAGGTTCTCTTCCAGCGAGAGGCCCGGCTGATCGACGCCATCCGACACGCCGGCCCGGACATAGGGACCATCTTCCAGGTGAAAACAATAGCTGAGGCCGGAGGTGTGGGTGAGGAGATGCCGGATGAGGATCGCCGGTTCCGACCCGTCTTCGAGCCGCGGCCGGAAGTCCGGCAGCCATTTCGTCACCGGATCGTCGAGGCCGACGCGGCCCTGTTCGATCAGCCGCATGGCGGTGATGGTGACGATCGGCTTGGTTATCGAGGCCAGGCGGAAGATCGTGTCCTCGCTGGCCTTCAGGCCCGCTTCCCGGTCCGCCAATCCGGCTGCGCGGCGGTAGACGATCTCGCCATCCCTGGCGACCATCACCACGGTGCCGACCAGCCGCCTGGCGGCTAGGGCATCATCGATCGCCGCGTCAATGCTTGGGCAGAATATCCGGGTCGATGGTTGGATTGGCAAGTTCATGGGCAAAAACCTCCGCTAAAGACACCGTTATCTAGGGTCGCCTCGGGAGTGGGACGATCCTCTGAGCGATAAAACATCTGCCTATGCCTGATCGCCGGTCCCTGCCTCGTCACCGCAATGGGGTCGCTCGAGCCCGCCTGGGGTGTCAGGATGCCGTCCTGGCGTCCCGTGCGTCAAGCGAATAGGGGAACCATATCCGCGCGCTTGTGTTGTTAGAACAGCAGAAGCACAGGGAGAAAAAGACATGCGCAAGACCCTACTGGCCGCGTCGGCGGTCCTGATCGCACTCTCGGGCGCGGCTTACGCCCAGACCACGATCGTCACCCAGGATCCGGTCACGACCAATTCGACGGTCGTCCTGCCCGGCGAAGTCCGCACCTATGTCATGGAGCAGAGCGTTCCATCAATCTCCTACGAGGGAGAGGTCGCTGTCGGCGCCGCGCTGCCGGAGACGGTAGAAGTGCGCAGGGTCGATGGTTACGACGATTATGCCTACACGGTCGTCAACGATCGGCGCGTTATCGTCAATCCGCAGACCCGCACCGTCATCCAGGTTCTGGAATAATTTCCACCCGGCTCTTTTCGAGCACAAGAACCCGGCGAGCGATCGCCGGGTTTTCTGTTGGCGGACGCAAGGTCCTCAGTCGTTGGCAGTGACCTTGACGCCCAGGACCTTCGGCAGGGTGTTCGGTGCGCCCATCGCGGCACCCATGATCATCGGGAAGGGGACGGCATTGGCCGGTTCCGCAGTGATCGTGAAACTGCCCGGCTTGTCGAGATAGGTATTGACCGCAGCGCTGACCATGTTCTGCAGTTCCGGCACGTTGTATTGCGCCAGCATCAGCGGCGTCATGCCCTTCAGCATCTGCGCCATGGCTTCGCCCGTGGTGCCCTGGCTCTTGCCGGCGTAGTCGAGCGCCTTCTTGGTGATGCCGGCGTCTTCGAAGCGGATTTCTGCGCTGTTGAAGGTGAGGCGCTGCATCAGGCCAAGCATGGCAAGGCCCGCGGCCTGCTGGGCCTCTTCCTTGTTCGGATTGGATTCCATCGCCTTGGCCGTTTCATTCGCCGACTTGATGAAGTCGAGCGTGTAGCCGGACATGCTGAAGGCGAGGTTGAGGCGGCCGACCTTGGCGAAATCGAGGGCGTATTCGTCGACGTCGAGCGTGCCGTCCTTGAGGGTCCAGGCGCCGGACATGGCGATCTTGCCGTCAAGCGATGTGATGCCGAGCTGCTGCAGCGTGTCCTTGGCCTGCGCGTCATCGACGAGGCTGAGGTCGCTCTTGATGCCGTTGGCCTGGAGGTCGAAGCCGATGGAGGAACTGTCGTCGGCGACCTCCGTGGTGACGTTCATCTCGTCGACCGAGAAGGCCGGCTTGCCGTCGACGGTGGCGGTCATCTTGCCGACATGGGCTTGATCATAGAGCAGGATCGCATCGAGGCTGTCGCCGCTCGCATTGGCCGGAATGGTAAGGCCGCTGATCGAGATGTCCGAGGCGGTTAAGGTGGTCTTGTCCTGGGTGGCGTTGATGTTGTCGAACGTGACCGTCTCCACCGTGTAACCGCCGTTATCCTCTTCGACACCCTCGAACTTGACGGTGCCGAGCGGCAGGCTCTGCTTGCCGGCCTGGATCAGGATCTTGGCATTGGTGAGAGTAACGTCCGAACCAGTGACGGTGGCCTTTTCCGCCGAGAAGCCGGCGCCGCCCTGGACCGAAAGCGCGCTGTTGATCTTGGCGACGAGATCGTTGCCGTCGAGCGCAAACGCCGGGCCGGCGAAAGTCGAAAGCGCTGCGCCGGCGAGCAGAAGCCGGGCCTTGGTGGAGTATTGCATCGGATTTCCTCCTGGCGGGCAATGATCCGGCCCGCGTTTCCTTTTGGGTTTGTGGGTAGTTCGGTTACTGGTTCGCGGCACCTTATAGGCACGCCGGGTAAAAGGTTTATGGCTTTGTTCCACATTCCTTTCGTCAAAATTGCGGCTGACGATTCAGGGTAAACCAAACGCTGATTTCGGCTTCGGAAAAGCCTTCATCCACAGGCTGTCGCCCGGTCTTTCTTGCCGAGAATCAGGCTTTCCGCTAGTCAAGGCCCATGGGAAAAAATCTGACACCACCCGGCGGCGACGGCGGCGACAACATCCTGCCGGTCGATCTGAAAGCAGCGCTCGAAGAGCGTTATCTCGCCTATGCGCTTTCGACAATCATGCATCGTGCGTTGCCGGACGTGCGCGACGGCCTGAAACCCGTCCACCGCCGCATCGTCTATGCGATGAGCGAGATGGGCCTGCGTCCCAATGCAGCCTTCCGCAAATGCGCCAAGATCGTCGGCGAGGTGATGGGTAACTTCCATCCGCACGGCGACCAGTCGATCTATGACGCGCTGGCGCGCCTTGCACAGGATTTCTCCCAGCGCTATCCGCTCGTCAACGGCCAGGGAAATTTCGGCAATATCGACGGCGATAGCCCTGCCGCGATGCGTTACACCGAGAGCAAGATGACGGCGGTCTCCGAACTGCTGCTCGAAGGCATCGACCAGGACGCGGTGGATTTCCGCGATACCTACGACGAATCGAATTCGGAACCGGTCGTCTTGCCGGGCGCCTTCCCGAACCTGCTGGCTAACGGCACGTCGGGCATTGCGGTCGGCATGGCGACATCCATCCCGCCGCACAATGTCCACGAACTGTGCGATGCCGCGCTTCACCTGATCAAGAACCCGGCCGCGACCATCGAGGACCTGATGGCGGATCCGGCCGAGCCCGCCAAGGGCGGCATCGAAGGCCCCGATCTGCCGACCGGCGGCATCATCATCGACAGCCGACAGTCGATCGTCGAGGCCTACAAGACCGGCCGCGGCGGTTTTCGCGTGCGTGCCCGCTGGGTCATCGAGGATCTCGGCCGCGGCGGCTACCAGATCGTCGTCACCGAAATTCCGTTCCAGGTGCAGAAATCGCGCCTGATCGAAAAGATCGCCGAGCTGCTGCTTGCCCGTAAGCTGCCGCTGCTCGAAGACGTGCGCGACGAATCGGCCGAAGACGTGCGTGTCGTGCTGGTGCCGAAGAGCCGCACGGTGGATGCGACCCTGCTGATGGAATCGCTGTTCAAGCTTTCCGAGCTGGAAACCCGCCTGCCGCTCAACATGAACGTACTCTCCATGGGCCGGGTGCCCAAGGTGATGGCGCTCAACGAAGTGCTGCTGGAGTGGCTGGCGCATCGCCGCGACGTGCTGGTGCGCCGCTCGCGCTTCCGGCTGGCGGCGATCGACCGGCGCCTGGAAATCCTCGGCGGCCTGCTGATCGCCTACCTCAATATCGACGAGGTGATCCGTATCATCCGCGAGGAGGACGAACCGAAGCCCGTCATGATGGAGCGCTGGTCGCTTTCCGACATGCAGGTCGAGGCGATCCTCAACATGCGGCTGCGCGCCTTGCGCAAGCTCGAAGAGTTCGAGATCCGCACCGAGCATGAGAACCTCACCAGGGAGAAGGCGGATATCGAATCGCTGCTGGCTTCCGAGGACAAGCAGTGGCGGGTGATCGAGCACGAGATCCAGGACGTCCGCAAGAATTTCGCCAAGGGCCGCGGCAAGCCGTATGCGCGACTGACGACCTTCGCCGATGCGCCGGATGCCGATATCGAGGCGATCAACCAGTCGATGATCGAGAAGGAACCGATCACGGTCGTCGTCTCGCAGAAGGGCTGGATCCGCGCGCTGAAGGGACATATCTCGGATACCTCGACGCTGACCTTCAAGGAAGGCGACGGGCCGAAGATCGCGTTTACGGCCCAGACGACCGACAAGCTGCTGCTCGTGACGACGGGCGGCAAGGTCTATACGCTCGGTGCCGACAAGCTGCCGGGCGGCCGCGGCCATGGCGAGCCGATCCGCATCATCGTCGACATGGAGAACGACCAGGACATCCTGACCGCTTTCGTCCATGATCCACAGCGCAAGCTCATCGTCGCCTCGACCGCGGGCAACGGTTTTGTCGTGGCCGAAAGCGAGATGATCGCCAATACCCGCAAGGGCAAGCAGATCATGAACGTCGCCATGCCCGACGAGACGAAGCTGGTCGTGCCGGTCTCGGGCGATCATGTCGCGGTCGTCGGCGAAAACCGCAAGCTGCTGGTCTTCCCCTTGTCGCAGCTGCCGGAAATGACCCGCGGCAAGGGCGTGCGCCTGCAGCGCTACAAGGACGGCGGCATTTCCGACATCCGTTGCTTTACCATGGCCGACGGCCTTTCCTGGGAAGACAGCGCCGGCCGCTCGTTCACCCGTAACAAGGACGAACTACTCGAATGGATCGCCGACCGCGCCACCGCCGGTCGCGCCGTTCCGAAGGGCTTTCCCCGGAGCGGGAAGTTCGCCGGGTGATCAGGTGAGGGGAACGGTGTGATCGCGCAGGAAACGCGTCGCGCCTTCCTCGTCGATCTCGCCGGCGGCGACCCCGAGGACGAACTTGTAGAGAATGGTTTCATCGGTCTCGATGAAATAGCCATTGTCCATCAGGAATACACCCGCCGCAACGATAGCGATCCGCTTATTGCCATCGATGAAGGCGTGGTTCATGGCCAAGCCGAAGAGGTATGCGGCGGCTAGTTCAATTAGATCGTTACAGCCGTAAGCGACTTTGTTGAGCGGACGCATCAAAGCGGATTCCAAGGCGCCTTCGTCTCGCAAACCGTAAGAGCCGCCGAATTTTTCGATCTGTCTTTTGTGCAGGTGCTCGACAACGGGCCGCGACAGGAAGTTGAACTGCATTATTCAGCCAGCTTCTTCAGCGCGACCTTGTATTTGTCCATGAAACGTTCCGCATGTTCGAGCTGGCGTGCAAAATCATCGTCGATCGGCTTCAGAACCAGTCGCCCCGCCTCTTCAGCCAAATTGACGCTATCTCCCGCCTTCAGCCCCATGCGGTCCAGAACTTCCTTCGGAATGATGATCCCCTCGGAGTTTCCGATCTTGCGAATAGCGACGTTCATGAATTCATCCTCATGTTGCAACGGAGTTATAACATGAGGAGGCAGGGCTGAAAAGTCTTCTCAAACAGGCAAAGCCGTCCGCATCCTCTTCACCTGCCGCATCTGCCAGGCCGAATATCCGATCAGCGCCAGCACCAGGATCGAGCCGCCCAAGAGCGTGCGGGAGGATGGGATTTCGGCGAAGATCAACCAGACCCAGATCGGCGCGAGGATCGTTTCCAGGAGATAGAACATGCCGACCTCGGGACCGGAGAGATATTTCGGGCCGGTTGCCAGGCACCAGAAGGCGAGCGGCATCATGACGGCGCCATCGAATACCACCCAGACGGGGTCTGCGACCGAAAAGCCGCCCGTGCCGGCAAGGGCGGATGCGCCGACGAAGGAAAGCCCGATCGTTGCCGGTATGATGGTCGCGACCAGCGGCACGAAGCCCATGTCGATACGCGCTACTCGGCTGAGCGTGATCGCTAAGGCCAGCAGGAACGACGCCGTTGCCGCCAGGATGTCGCCGAGGAGATGGCCGCCCGTAAGGCCGCCCGAAACGATCAGGCCGACGCCGAAAAACATCACCAGCATGGTGACGAGCGTCGAAGGCGAGGGGCGCTCCTTCAGGACCAGCCAGCCGAGAATGGCGGCATACATCGGCGTGAAGGCGACGATGAAGACGACATTGGCGGTTGCCGTGTTGAAGACGGCGCCGAGGAAGGCGATTGTCGAAATGCCGTAGCAGAAACCGGCGGCAAGCCCCGCCTTGCCGGGGACCAGCACCGGTCGGGTCGAGCCGAAGCGTCGGACGAGCAGCCACAGGATGATGGCGGCGACGAAGGTCGCGGTGCTGCGCAGCGCAACCGTCGACCACATCTCGCCATGCCCGAGCCGCACGAGCGGCACGTCGAAGGAGAGCGCAAGGCCGCCGATTGCGGTGAGCACGAGGCCCTTTTTATGATCGTTCATGGGATGATGTCAGATGTCCGTGGCGGGATCGAAGATTTCCCAGCCGCGTGGCGTCAGGTGTTCCTGGGGCTGGAAGCGGGTCTTGTAGCCCATCTTCGCCGAACCCTTCACCCAATATCCGAGATAGACATGCGGCAGGCCGAGCGTTCTGGTGCGGGCGATGTGGTCGAGGATCATGAACGTGCCGAGCGAGCGCTTTTCATATTCCGGATTGAAGAAGGAATAGACCATCGACAGGCCGTCGCTCATCATGTCGGTCAGCGCAACGGCAAGCAACTCGCCCTTCGGCTCGGTGCTGATGCCGGAGTCGGGCTCGCGGCGGCGGTACTCGATGATGCGGGTGTTGACATGCGTGTCCTCGACCATAATCGCGTAGTCGAGTGCCGACATGTCCGACATGCCGCCCCGCTGATGGCGATCGTCGAGATATCGGCGGAAGAGCGAGAATTGCTCCGTGGAGGGTTGCGCGGGGTAGACCGTCGCGATCACGTCGCGATTGGTGGCGAGAACCCGTTTCATCGAGCGCACGGGTTCGAATTCGTGAGCGAGGATGCGCACGGAAATGCACGCGCGGCATGATTCGCAGGCCGGCCGGTAGGCGATGTTCTGCGAACGGCGGAAACCGCCCTGGGTCAGTAGGTCGTTCATCTCGGCCGCGCGAGGGCCTACCAGGTGAGTGAAGACCTTTCGCTCCATTTCACCCGGGAGATAGGGACAAACTGCCGGGGCCGTCAGGTAGAACTGCGGTGAGGGCGTTGCCTGGGTGTTCATTGCGTCGTGGCAGTCCGGTCTTTAGGATCGTAAATGTCATACCATGGCGCATAAAAGCGAAACGTCAACCATATGCTGCGAGAGGCAGCCGGCTAGTGCCATAAACTTTCGGTCAGTAGCGTAATCGTTACGACGTACGCACCACGACGGTGCCGAGCAGCAGGTCGTGCACGAGGCGCGAACGCTCGATGAACAGGCCGGCGAGGAGAATCAGCGGCGTCAGCACCGAGTTGATGATCCAGAAGATCACCGTGTGGGCCATGGCGGTCAGGAAATCCATCCGACGGCCGTCGAGCCGCACCATGGCCAGCCCCATGGCGCGCATGCCGGGCGAAGCTTGAGCCGAGCCACCGAGCGTCATCCCGAAATAAAGAAGGGCGACGATTACGAACAGGGCCGGATAGAGCATGAAGCCGAGACCGAGCGTGATGATGCCGAGGAAGAACACCACGACCGCCGCCGGAATGCACAAAAGCAGCACGATCACGTAGTCTATGATGAAGGCGAACACCCGCCGCGAAAGGACGCCACTATAGGCGCGCCAGTCGTCCGGTGCGGCATAGGTCGGGTTCGGGTCGAGGCTCATCGTTTCAACATCTCCTGTTTCTCGAACATTGATATGGGATGAAACCGCCTCGGCAACAAGATCACCCGTTCTTCGCCAGTTTCTTCGCCACGTCCACCGCGAAATAGGAAAGAATGCCGTCGCAGCCGGCGCGTTTGAAGCAGAGCAGCGTCTCCATCATGACCCGTTCGCCGTCGATCCAGCCGTTCATTGCGGCGGCCTTGATCTGCGTGTATTCGCCGGAGACCTGGTAGGCGAAGACGGGAAGGCCGAATGCTTCCTTGATGCGCCAGCAGATGTCGAGATAGGCGATGCCCGGTTTGACCATCAGCATGTCGGCGCCTTCCTCGACGTCGAGAGCCGCATCCCGCACCGCTTCGGTTCCGTTGGCCGGCGAGATGTAATAGCTGTTCTTGTCGCCCTTCAGTAGGCCGCTGGTATTGATCGCCTCGCGATAGGGGCCGTAGAAACCGGACGAGAATTTCGTCGCATAGGACATGATGCCGACATCCTGGTGGCCCGCGGCGTCCAGCCCGCGGCGGATGGCACCGATGCGGCCGTCCATCATTTCCGATGGCGCGATGATGTCGGCACCGGCATCCGCCTGCATGACGGCGGCGCGGACGATCTGGTCGACCGTCTCGTCGTTGACGATCACGCCGTCCCGGAGAATCCCGTCATGGCCGTGGCTGGTGAACGGATCGAGCGCCACGTCGGTGATGATGCCGATATTCGGCGCCGCTTTCTTGAAAGCGGCGGTCGCCTGGTTGATCAGGTTGCTGGCGACCAGGCTGTTGGAGCCGGTCTCGTCGCGCAACGCCATCTCAATATCGGGGAAGGTGGCAATCGCCGGAATGCCGAGATCGGCCGCTTCCTTGATCGCCTCGACCGCCTTGTCGACGCTCATGCGGTTGACGCCGGGCATGGCGGCGATCGGATCGACGATGCCGGTGCCGGGAACGATGAAGATCGGCCAGATCAGATCGTCCACCGTTAGCCGGTTCTCCTGTACCAGCCTGCGCGTCCAGTCGGCCTTGCGGTTGCGCCGCATGCGGCGGTGGCCGGTGATCTCGTCGACCAGATGCGTCTTGTCCATGGCAAAGTCTCCAACTTCTCTTCCCATGCGCGCGTCATTATCATGCAGCACGCCGTTTGCGAATGGGAACGATCGCCGCAGTCGAGACCCGGCTAGATCCAGAGATCGTTTTGAGCCGTACGTTCGCCGCCCTCGTTGCCGGTGTTCAAAATGCCGCGCGGCTCGATCACCATCATCTTCACTTCCTTTTCGGCGAACGGCTTGTGCTGCACGCCCTTCGGCACGACGAACATTTCGCCCGGCCCGATGTGAACGCTGCCGTCGCGGAAGTCGATCCGCAAATGGCCTTCGATAACAATGAAGGTTTCATCCGTCTCGGCGTGATCGTGCCATATGAAATCGCCTTCGATGCGGACGAGCTTGAACTGGTAGTCGTTCATCTCGGCGACGACGCGCTGCTGCCAGAGGTCGGGTATCCGTGCCAGCTTCTCGGCGAGGTTTATCGGCGTATGTGAAAAGGTCCGCTCGGTCATGTCTTCTCCTTTGATCGGCGGCAAACCCTATCAGGACAAGGCGCGGGGCTCTTGAACGATCGTGCAGGCGAGAGGCTGGTACTGGCGGTCGGCGACCGCGGCGGCTAGTGTAGTGCCATGGAACCCGATTCACTTACGGTGCCGAAGCGCACGCTGACCGAAATTCTCTACGTGGTCTTCCTCAGGCTGGTCGCGGTCGCCTGTTTCTGGTTCGGCCTGCAATATTGGGCGATGCTGGTCGGCTATTCGCTGAAGGGCATGGCCCGCTTTGATCTGCTGACGCTTCCCTGGAAGGTGGCGGCGTCTTCGCTTGCCGTGCTGTTTCCGGTCGCTTCGCTCGGCCTCTGGCTCACCGTGTCCTGGGGCCCCGTGCTCTGGGCGATTGCCGCAATCTCGCAGGTATCGATGTATATCGTATGGCCGGAGATTTTCGGACACAACCGTCTCGTTCCCCTCATGCACGGCCTCGTCGCCGCGCTTTACGTCGTATTTCGGCTCTCTTTATGGGTCGAGGCGCGCCGCAAGGCGGAGCGGGTAAGGATTGATTCACCTTGAAATTAAAGCTTTGACGGCCGGATTTGACAGGAAATTGGCCGCTAAGTGATTGATTTGTCTTAAATCTGAATGGCTGCATCCTGGGCTGGCGAGGGCGGGCCGGAATTCGAAGAAACGCGTTAAGCACCTGTTAAGGCTATGTTTTAAGTCGAATTTTATGCGTATTGGATAGTGTCTGTCTCAAGGCGGGAAGAAACAAACACCGCCAAACAAAACAGGATGAGGCAGTCATGATGAACACGAAACTGAAGCCGCAGGCGGCACCGGCAGTAGCAGATCCGCATGAAGATACCATTCGCGCCCTGTACATGGAGTCGCTGCATCTGGTCGAGCGCCTGCATCGCCGCCTTCTCGATGTGATCAAGGACGAGTTCGACCGCCAGGGTCGCGACGACGTCAACGCCGTCCAGGCTCTCCTGCTGTTCAACATCGGCAATTCGGAACTGACGGCCGGCGAACTGCGCTCCCGCGGTTACTATCTCGGCTCGAACGTCTCCTACAACGTCAAGAAGCTGGTCGATCTCGGCTTCATCAACCACCAGCGCTCGCGCATCGACCGTCGCTCGGTCCGCATCAGCCTGACGCCGGAAGGCCAGGAGATCGCCGAGGCCGTCGGCAAGCTCTACGAGCGCCATATCGGCTCGATCGAAAAGGTCGGCGGCATCGGCGAGGGCGAGTTCTCCCAGATGAACAAGCTGCTCCAGCGCCTCGACCGCTTCTGGAACGACCAGATCCTTTACCGCCTTTAATCCACCGGGGGCTTGCGAAACACTCCATTACCTCCAGTCATGCGGTGCTACGCAAAAGCGTAACGGGGTGTCGGAAGACGCGCCGTTACGCTTGTTTGCGCGCGGGCTGCGTAGCCGCTCTGGCGGATCCGACCTATCGCTGGGCCAGCAGGGCGCGGCCTGCATTTCTGATGGTGAGGGCCGAGTCCGCCATCTGGGCGACCAAACCGGCAGACATCGCTGCGGCGAGGGTCTCCGTATAGTCTTCGCCTTGGAGACCGTGCTTTTTACAGTAATTCTGTACGGCTCCGCGTGTGGACGTCGGCGAGACGCCAAACTTGTTGTTCTGGAAAGCATTGACAATAATTTGGTATTTTTCGTCCAGGGTCACGGTAGCTCTCCAATGGGTGATTGTTTGGGGTGCGTACCAGTATGGGGGCCGGGTTGATAGACGAATTCTGCCATCAGCGTCGGAAATACGTTCCGACATGCCCGTTTGCGCCGGAATGCTCGCCTATAACGTAGCCGCCGCGGCTCGGCGAATTTCGGTCGTCATGCCCGCAAACATCGAGGAGAGGTCGAGCCAGCCGTCAGGTCTGCGGCCCGTCACCTTTTCCGGCCACCCGCAGACGCCGTCCTGTTCGACATAACCGACGCATTGCGGGGCGGTCTCATCGCGAAAATGCAGGACGACCAGCTTTCCAGGCTCAAGGGCTTCGATCGGGTACCAGTTCAATTCTCGTATTCCTCATTTATGAGGGATAATTTTTAGCCAATCCGCTTGCCCCAGGCTTACGGCTTTTACGTTTCCAAACGAGGGCTTGCTGTCCAGAATGCCGGGCCGGTTCCGTAAAAGAAGCAGGTCCCGGATCGACGATCCCGCAGCCCGTTCCGAGATCGCTTGCGTTCGCAGGGGTGTGGCGCATATGCCGCCTGAAAAAATCACGTGCCAACACGGCTTTGTGACGCGCAAGTACCTGACACGAATTGGCCATATTGCTATGGGACCGGCTGGATGCAACGGGCCGGCGGGAATTCGCGCTTTCACGACATTGCGATGACGACGAAGCCCCCGTGCGGCTGCGCTAACTTTTTGCGCGTTCTTAACCATATCCCTGTAGGCGTCCTTGATGCTGCTCGGGACCAGATGGGTATTATTGATGTCGAAGAAGATCGGATCTGAAGCTCTTTCCCGCCGTGCCCTGCTTCGCACGGCCTTCTCTGCCGGTGCAGCCGCACTTGCAGCGCCCGCATTCGCCCAGACGGCGATGGACGATCTGATCAATGCGCCTCGCCGCGGCACCTGGGACGACCAGTTCGACGCCAAGGCCGCATCCAGAACCGCCGTCAACGTCGTCTCCAACAATCCGGTGCTCGGCGCCGGCGGACCGGCGAACATCCAGCAGGCGATCATCGACTATCAGCAGATCGTTGCGAACGGCGGCTGGCCCGAGGTCAATCCCGGTCAGCAGCGCCTGCGCCTCGGCGTCGTCGATCCGTCCGTGCAGCAGTTGCGCCAGCGCCTGATGATTTCAGGCGACCTGCCGCGCGAGGCGGGCATGTCTTCCTCGTTCGACAGCTATGTCGACGGTGCGGTGAAGCGTTTTCAGGCCCGCCACGGCCTTCCTGCCGACGGCGTAATGGGCGAGTTTACCGTCAAGGCAATGAACATATCGGCCGATGTGCGCATGCGCCAGCTGGGCACCAATCTGGTGCGCCTGCAGTCCATGTCCGGCGATCTCGGCCCCCGCTACGTCATGGTCAACATTCCGGCCGCCTATATCGAGGCTGTGGAAAACGACCGCGTGGCGCTGCGCACCAATGCCGTCGTTGGGCGCATCGACCGTCCGACCCACGCCATCAACTCGAAGATCTACGAGGTCATCCTCAATCCCTATTGGACTGCGCCGCGCTCGATCGTCGAGAAGGACATCGTGCCGCTGATGCGCAAGGATCCGACCTATCTCACCCGCAACAACATCCGCCTGATCGATGGCAAGGGTAACGAAGTGGCGCCGGAAACGGTCGACTGGTTTGCGCCGAAGGCGCCGAACCTGATGTTCCGGCAGGATCCGGGCAAGATCAACGCCATGGCCTCGACCAAGATCAACTTCCACAATCCGAACAACGAATACATGCACGACACGCCCCAGCAGGGCCTGTTCAACAAGCTGATGCGCTTCGAATCCTCGGGCTGCATGCGTGTTCAGAACGTCCGCGACCTCATCAGCTGGCTGCTGCGCGACACCACCGGCTGGTCGCGCCAGGAGATCGAGCGGGTCATCTCGACGCGCCAGAACACCCCGATCAAGCTCACGACGGAAGTTCCGGTCTATATCGTCTACATCACCGCCTGGTCGGCGAAGGACCGCGTCGTGCAGTTCCGCGACGACATCTACGAGCGTGACGGCAACCAGGAGCTGGCACTGCAGACGACCACCGGCATCGAAAAGCCGGCCGGCGCTGCCGACGACGATCTGCTGCCGCAATAAGATCTGCTTCTTTTTTTCGTCTACGGGAGGCCGCATCCGCCAAGGGTGCGGCTTTTTTGTTTTCCAGGAGCATCTCCGCGTCTTCCGGCGAGCAAATGTCGTTCCCCGTATTGCTCTGTGCAAGGCGTAAGGCTAAGACGCGACATTGCAATGCCCACCCCTTTGAGGAGCCTCGCACATGTCGAACACCGACGTCTTCTTCTCCCGCCCGCTTGCAGAATCCGATCCGGAAATCTTTGGCGCGATCGAGAAGGAACTGGGTCGCCAGCGCCACGAAATCGAGCTGATCGCTTCGGAGAACATCGTTTCCCGCGCCGTGCTTGAGGCGCAGGGTTCGATCATGACCAACAAGTATGCGGAAGGTTATCCGGGCAAACGCTATTACGGCGGCTGCCAGTTCGTCGATATCGCCGAGGAACTCGCCATCGAGCGCGCGAAGAAGCTGTTCGGCGTCAATTTCGTCAACGTGCAGCCGAATTCCGGTAGCCAAATGAACCAGGCCGTGTTCCTGGCGCTGCTGCAGCCGGGCGATACGTTCATGGGCCTCGACCTGAATTCCGGGGGGCATCTCACCCACGGTTCGCCGGTCAACATGTCGGGCAAATGGTTCAACGTCGTCTCCTACGGCGTGCGCGAAGGCGACAACCTGCTCGACATGGACGAGGTGCAGCGCAAGGCCGAAGAAACCAAGCCGAAGCTGATCATCGCCGGCGGTACCGCCTATTCCCGCATCTGGGACTGGAAGCGTTTCCGCGAGATCGCCGATTCGGTCGGCGCCTATCTGATGGTCGACATGGCCCATATCGCCGGTCTGGTTGCCGGCGGCCAGCATCCGTCGCCGTTCCCGCATTGCCATGTCGCCACCACCACCACCCACAAGTCGCTGCGCGGTCCGCGCGGCGGCGTCATCCTCACCAATGACGAAGAACTGGCCAAGAAGTTCAATTCGGCCGTCTTCCCGGGTCTCCAGGGCGGCCCGCTGATGCACATCATCGCCGCCAAGGCGGTTGCCTTCGGCGAGGCGCTGCAGCCGGACTTCAAGGACTATGCCGCCCAGATCGTCAAGAACGCCAAAGCGCTCTCCGAAACGCTGATGGCCGGCGGCGTCGATATCGTTTCGGGCGGCACCGACAACCACCTGATGCTGGTCGACCTGCGCAAGAAGAACGCCACCGGCAAGCGCGCCGAGGCGGCACTCGGCCGCGGCTATATCACCACCAACAAGAACGGCATTCCCTTCGACCCCGAAAAGCCCTTCGTCACCTCCGGTATCCGCCTCGGCACCCCGGCCGGCACGACGCGCGGCTTCAAGGAAGCGGAATTCAAGGAGATCGGCAATCTCATCATCGAGGTTCTCGACGGACTGAAGGTGGCCAATTCCGACGAGGGCAATGCGAGCGTAGAAGCCGCCGTGCGCGACAAGGTCGTGGCGCTCACCGGCCGCTTCCCCATGTACCCGTATATGTGATCCCAACCGGTACCAACGGGGGCCGCATTCGCGGTCCCTCTTGCCCATCCAAGGAGAGCCGATGCGCTGCCCCTATTGCGGTTCGGAAGACACGCAGGTCAAGGATAGTCGTCCGGCGGAGGACTACACCTCCATCCGCCGGCGGCGTATCTGCCCGGATTGCGGCGGCCGCTTCACGACTTTCGAGCGCGTGCAGCTTCGCGAACTGATGGTCACCAAGAAGACCGGCCGCAAGGTGCCGTTCGACCGCAACAAGCTGGTACGGTCGTTCCAGATCGCGCTGCGCAAGCGGCCGGTCGACAACGACCGCATCGAGCGGGCGGTTTCCGGTATCGTGCGCCGGCTCGAAAGCTCCGGCGAGAATGAGATTTCGTCGGAAGAGATCGGCCTGCAGGTGCTCGAGGCCTTGAAGAGCCTCGATGACGTCGCCTTCGTGCGTTACGCCTCCGTCTATCGCGATTTCTCCCATGCGGAGGATTTCGAAAAGGTGATCCAGGAGATCAACGCCAAGATCGCCCGCGATCCCGGCATCGAGCCGTAGCCATGACGAGCGCTGCCGAAGATCGGTGGTTCATGGCGTCGGCGCTGCGTCTGTCGCGCCTTCATACCGGTCAGACGGGCACCAATCCTTCGGTCGGCTGCGTGGTCGTCAACGACGGCGAAGTCGTCGGCTCCGCCGTCACCGCACCCGGCGGTCGGCCGCATGCCGAAACCCAGGCGCTCGAGATCGCCCGCGAAAAGGCGAGGGGAGCGACCGTCTATGTCACGCTCGAACCCTGCTCGCATTACGGCCGCACGCCGCCTTGCGCCAACGCGCTCGTCGAGGCAGGCGTCGCCCGTGTCGTCATCTCCCTGACCGATCCCGATCCGCGTGTCTCCGGCCGCGGGATCGCCATTTTGCGCGAGGCCGGCATTATCGTAGAGACGGGCCTGATGGAGGAAGAGGCGCGCCGGGCGCTCGCCGCCTACCTCACCCGCCAGACGAAGGGCCGCCCGCATGTGACTCTGAAGCTTGCCGTTTCCGCCGACGGCATGCTCGGCCGCCGCGGCGAGGAAGTGTCGATCACCGGACCCGAGGCGCGGGCGCAGGTGCACCGGCTGCGGGCCGAAGCCGACGCGATCCTGGTCGGCATCGGCACGGTGCTGTCGGATGATCCGGAGTTGACGGTGCGCATTTCGGGGCTGGAGAAACGCTCTCCGACCCGCATCGTGCTGGATCGTCGGCTCGAACTGCCGCTGGATGCCAAGCTGGTGAAGAGTGCGCGGGACGTGCCGGTGATTGTCGTGGCGTCGCCGGGTTCTGCCTTGTCAGTTGAGGGGGGTATCCCGGGAGACAAGCGCGAGAAATTGATCGAGGCCGGCGCCGAGATCATGGATGCTACCGAACTCGACATCCTCCTGGCGATCCTCGCGGTTCGCGGCATGTCCTCGCTGCTGGTCGAAGGCGGCGCGGCCGTCGCAAAGGCCTTCCTCGACGCAGACCTCGTCGACCGCGTCCTTCTCTTCCAGGGTACCGGCATTGTCGGCGGAGGCGGGCTTGAATCGCCCTTGACGCCATCCGATATGCCGGCAGGGTTTAAGTTCGTGCGCGAGGAAAGCTTCGGGCCGGACCGCTGTTTCGAATACGAAAGAGGTTTCTGATGTTCACCGGAATTGTCACCGATGTCGGAACGGTCGCGGCAACGACGCCGATGGACGAAGGCGTCAAGCTCAGGATCGCCACCAATTACGACCCGAAAACCATCGACATGGGCGCCTCGATTTCCCATGGCGGCGTCTGCCTGACGGTGACAAACCTGCCGGACGAAGGCAGCAACGAGCGCTGGTTCGAGGTCGAGGCCTGGGAAGAGGCGCTGCGGCTGACGACGATTGCCGCCTGGACCGAGGGCACACGGGTCAATCTGGAGCGGGCACTGAAGATCGGCGACGAACTCGGCGGCCATATCGTCTCCGGCCATGTGGACGGCACAGCGGAAATTCTAGGCATCGAACATGAAGGCGAGGCGGTGCGCATCCGTCTTCGCGCACCCGAGGCGCTTGCCCGATTTGTGGCTCCGAAGGGCTCGGTCGCGCTGGACGGCACGTCGCTGACGGTCAACGCAGTCGAGGGCACCGATTTCGACGTGCTGCTGATCCGCCACACGCTCGCCGTCACCACCTGGGGCGATAGAAGGGCGGGCGATCTCGTCAATTTCGAAGTCGACACGATGGCGCGTTACGCCGCAAGGCTCGCGGAATTTCCGGCGAAAAGCTGACGGCTTGTCGCGCGATCAGTTTTCGCGCGCCAGCACCACTATCGGGCCATGGTAGTCGGCACGGGCGAACTCGCGGAAGCCGAGTTTGGATGCGAGCCGGAGCGAGGCGGCATTTTCGGGGCTGATGATGCAGGTCATCCGGCGATCGGGGAAATGGGCGTCGCCCCAGGAGATCATTGCGCCCACCGCTTCGGTTGCATAACCACGGCCGTGGACGGACGGGATGAGTGCCCAGCCCGTCTCGAGCGTCCCCTCGATGGAGGGTTGAAATTCCCGGCGCATGTCCTGGAAACCGGCTTCCCCGAGAAAGCGTCCCGTTTCCTTTTCCTCGATTGCCAGGAAGCCGAAACCCATGATCTGCCACATGCCGTTGACGCGCAGCATGCGGCTCCAGCTGGTTTCGCGGGACGAGGGGATACCGGATATGTAGCGAACCACGTCCGGGTCGGCCCAGAATTTCGCATAGGTCTCGAACTCCTCCAGCCGGTGAGGGCGCAGGATCAGCCGTTCGGTTTCGAGGGTTGGAATGGTGGTCATGGCGGGCTCCATGGTCCGGTGTTGGCACTGATCTTTATCGTCGCTCGCTCAGGTATTCCCGATTCGCATCGCTGCGTTCAGCGAAAATTGCTTGCCATTCCCCTCAGAGCGTGTTTTGACCGCCACCTGCCCGAGACCCATATGACTATCGGCCCGCCTTGAGGCGATGTCGATCTCATGCTGGGCCGATTTGAACAAAGGTGAATCATGTCACGCGAAACCGCTCCACACCTCCTCGTCGTCGAGGCGCGTTTCTACGACGATATGTCCGATGCACTGCTCGAAGGCGCGACCCATGCGCTGAAGGAGGCAGGGGCGACCTATGACGTGGTCACCGTTCCCGGTGCGCTCGAAATCCCGCCGGCGATCGCCATGGCGCTCGATGCGTCGGAAGAGGGCGGCACCGATTACGACGGTTTCGTCGCGCTCGGTATGGTCATTCGTGGCGAGACCTACCATTTCGACATCGTCTCGAACGAATCCTCCCGTGCGCTGATGGACCTCGCCGTGTCGGAATCGCTTGCGATCGGCAACGGCATCCTCACCGTCGAGAACGACGAACAGGCCTGGGCGCGTGCCCGCCGTTCGGACAAGGACAAGGGCGGTTTTGCCGCCCGTGCGGCGCTGACCATGATCGCGCTGCGTGACAAGCTGAACGGTGGTTGATTTGATGGCCAAGGAAGGCGAACACCCGGTCAAGCCGGCAAACCAGCGCGGCGCCGCCCGCCTGGCGGCCGTGCAGGCGCTCTACCAGATGGATGTCGGCGGGACCGGCGTGCTGGAAGTCGTGGCCGAATATGAGGCCCATCGCCTCGGACAGGAACTCGACGGCGACACCTATCTGAAGGCCGACGCCTCATGGTTCCGCTCGATCGTTGCCGGCGTCGTGCGCGACCAGGTGAAGATCGACCCTCTGATCCGCGCCTCGCTCCAGGAAGATTGGCCTCTGTCGCGTCTCGATTCGACGCTGCGGGCCATCCTCCGCGCCGGTACGTTCGAAATCCTCGAGCGCAAGGACGTGCCGGTAGCCGTTATCGTCACCGAATATGTCGAGATCGCTCACGCCTTCTTCGGAGAGGAAGAGCCGCGCATCGTCAACGCTGTCCTCGATCGCATTGCCAAGCAGGTACGCGGCGAAGCCAAGAAATAAAAAACAACGATTAAGTCAGGGTAGGGCAGCATGGACGGCGCGGTGGACGGTCTTCAGACGCAGATGAGCACCGCCCGGCGCAGTGTCGCTCTGCTTGCAGGCGCCCAGGCCGTCCTTGGTTCGGCGCCGCCTCTGGTGTTTGCGCTCGGCGGTCTCGTCGGCTACCAGCTGTTGGGCGATGACAAGTCGCTGGCGACCGCTCCGCTGACCGGTTTCAACATCGGCATGGCGGCCGGTGCCGTCGCGGTTGCCATCGCCTCCCGGTTCCTCGGCCGCAAGGCGAGCTTCATGCTCGGCTCGGTTCTCGGAGTGCTCGGCGCCGCCACGGCGGCAATCGCACTTTTCCATTCGAATTTCTGGCTGTTTGCGGTCGGCCTGCTGATGATCGGCCTTTGCAACGGCTTTACCCAGAAAATCCGGTTTGCCGCAGCCGATGCATCGCCCTCGTTCTACAAGCCGAAGGCGATCTCCTGGATCCTTGCGGCCGGCATCGTTTCGGCGGTGCTTGGACCGCAGCTTGCGATCTGGACCAAGGACCTGCTGTCGCCCGTCCTGTTTGCCGGCGCCTTCGTGGCCGTCATTCCGCTCTACCTGATCGCGCTGGTGATGCTGGCGCCGCTGAAACTGCCGCAGATGAGCGGCAGTCACGCGGCTTCGGCGCCGGCACGTTCGCTGGGCGAGATCGTCGTCACCCAGCGGTTCCTGACCGGGATGATCTGCGGCATCTCCTCCTACGCGCTGATGACCTTCATGATGACCGGCGCGCCGCTTGCCATGGTGATCGGCTGCGGCTTCCCATCGGAAATGGCCACACTCGGCATCCAGTGGCACGTGCTCGCCATGTTCGCGCCGAGCTTTTTCACCGGCATGCTGATTTCACGCTTCGGCGTCGAGAAGATCGTCGCCGCCGGGCTGCTGATCCTGATGGGCTGCGCTGTGATCGCCCATATGGGCATCGAGCTCTGGAACTTCTGGGGCGCGCTGGTGTTGCTCGGCATCGGCTGGAACTTCGCCTTCATCGGCTCGACCGCCATCGTCGCCTCCAGCTATCGCCCGCACGAGGCCGACAAGGTGCAGGGTTTTCACGACATCATCCTGTTCACCACGGTGGCGCTGTCCTCCTTTTCCTCGGGCAAGGTGTTCACTGCCTACGGTTGGTCCTTCATGAACCTGATCATCTGGCCGGTGACGATCGTCTGCCTCGGTCTGGTGCTGGCGCTGATGTTCAAGCGCTCTTCCGTGAAATCCGCTTAGAGTCTTGTCCCTTCGGGGCTTGACGCCAATTCATCTCCACCGCAATCTCCCGTCCGCGTAGGCGATCCCGGATTCCTTGGGAGGGGAGCGATCGGCTGCGCGGGAATGCGCACTATGGAGTATTGCGGCGGTCTTTGCTCATCTCGTGGATGTGCGCCGTCGCAGGGGTGCACGGCCGGAGGGTATGGACCACCCGGCGCTAAGGGAGAGGAAAAGCGAATGACTGTAATTATGGGTGTGATCGTGTGCGGGTTGCTATCGATCATTTATGCCGTCTGGGCGACGCGTTCCGTGCTGGCTGCCGATCAGGGCAGCATCCGCATGCAGGAGATCGCCGGATATATCCGTGAAGGCGCACAGGCCTATCTGGCGCGCCAATACATGACCATTGCGATCGTCGGCGTCGTCGTAACCATCCTGGCCTGGGTGCTGCTGTCCGGTACCGCTGCGGTCGGCTTCGTCATCGGTGCCGTACTTTCGGGTGCCGCCGGGTTCATCGGCATGCACGTCTCGGTCCGCGCCAACGTGCGCACTGCCCAGGCTTCTTCCCAAAGCCTTGCGGCCGGTCTCGACATCGCTTTCAAATCCGGCGCCATCACCGGCATGCTGGTGGCAGGCCTCGCTCTCCTCGGCGTCTCGATTTATTACTGGATTCTGACGGCCGGTCTCGGCCATCCGAGCGGCTCGCGTGAAGTCATCGACGCGCTCGTCTCGCTCGGCTTCGGCGCTTCGCTGATCTCGATCTTCGCCCGTCTCGGCGGCGGCATCTTCACCAAGGGTGCGGACGTCGGCGGCGACCTCGTCGGCAAGGTGGAGGCCGGAATTCCTGAAGACGATCCGCGCAACCCCGCGACGATCGCCGATAACGTCGGCGACAATGTCGGCGATTGCGCCGGCATGGCAGCCGACCTTTTCGAAACCTACGCGGTCTCCGTCGTCGCCACGATGGTGCTTGCGGCGATCTTCTTCGCCGGTGCGCCGATCCTCGCGACCGTCATGGTTTATCCGCTGGCGATCTGCGGCGCTTGCATCATCACCTCGATCATCGGAACCTTCTTCGTCAAGCTCGGCTCCAACGGCTCGATCATGGGCGCCCTCTACAAGGGCCTGATCGTCACCGGCCTGCTGTCGATCGTCGGTCTCGCCATCGCCACCTCCCTGACCATCGGCTGGGGCACGATCGGCACCGTTGCCGGCAAGCCGATCACCGGCGCGAACCTGTTCATCTGCGGGCTGCTCGGCCTCGTGGTGACGGCGCTGATCGTCGTCATCACCGAATACTACACCGGCACCAACAAGCGCCCGGTGAACTCGATCGCCCAGGCCTCGGTGACCGGCCACGGCACCAACGTCATTCAGGGCCTCGCGGTCTCGCTCGAATCGACCGCCCTTCCGGCGATCGTCATCGTCGGCGGCATCATCGCCACCTACCAGTTCGCCGGCCTGTTCGGCACCGGCATCGCCGTTACCACCATGCTTGGCCTGGCCGGCATGATCGTGGCGCTCGATGCCTTCGGTCCGGTCACCGACAATGCCGGCGGCATCGCTGAAATGGCGCACCTGCCGCCGGAAGTGCGCAAGTCGACCGATGCGCTCGATGCGGTTGGCAACACCACCAAGGCAGTCACCAAGGGCTATGCGATCGGTTCTGCCGGCCTCGGCGCGCTGGTTCTGTTCGCAGCCTATTCCAACGATCTCAAATATTTCGTGGCAAACAGTGCCCAGTATCCATATTTCAACGGTGTGGGTGAAATCGACTTCGACCTCTCCAACCCTTACGTCGTCGCCGGCCTGATCTTTGGCGGCCTCATCCCTTACCTGTTCGGCGGCATCGCGATGACCGCCGTCGGCCGCGCCGCGGGATCGATCGTCGAGGAAGTGCGCAAGCAATTCCGCGAAAAGCCGGGCATCATGGAGGGGACCGAAAAGCCGGATTATGGCCGCGCCGTCGACATCCTGACCCGGGCTGCGATCCGCGAGATGATCGTTCCGTCGCTGCTGCCGGTTCTCGCCCCCATCGTCGTCTATTTCGGCGTGCTTCTGATCTCCGGCGGCGACAAGGCTTCTGCCTTCGCAGCACTCGGCGCATCGCTGCTCGGCGTCATCGTCAACGGCCTGTTCGTAGCGATCTCCATGACCTCGGGCGGCGGCGCCTGGGACAATGCCAAGAAGAGCTTCGAGGATGGCTTCGTCGACAAGGACGGCATCCGCCACATGAAGGGTTCCGAAGCCCACAAGGCATCGGTCACCGGCGATACCGTCGGCGATCCCTACAAGGATACCGCAGGCCCTGCCGTCAACCCGGCGATCAAGATCACCAATATCGTGGCGCTTCTGCTGCTGGCGGTTCTTGCAGGCTGATATCTGGCCCCCACGTGAAATAAAAAAGCCCGCGGGGAGCGATCCCCGCGGGCTTTTTGTTTCGTTCGAGGTGCTTACCTGCCGAAGTTCGACAGGATGCTGCGGGCTGCTGCCCCACCGGCACCGGAACCGCCGGAAAGCAGCTGCTGGAGGAAGGTGAGGTCGCGGCCGCCGGTCGGCGTCGTGCGGGAAACCGTATCGAACACCTTGCCGTCCTGCATCGTATAGTTGGCGCGGCGTGCGACGACGCCCTCCTTGTCGAAATAGATGGCGAGCACCGTCTGATCGACGATCTTCGGCTTCATGAAAGCCGCAGCGCGCGTGCGTTTCTGCGAGATGTAATAGAACACCTCGGTATCGAAGGTCGCCGTGGTCGAGGGCGTACCCATCGTCAGCAGCACCTGCTCGCGGCTCGACCCGACCGGAATAAGTTCCAGCGACTTCTGGTCGACCACGTAGCCGTTATACATGGTGTCGCCGATCTGCATGGACGTGCAACCCGAGACAGCGATGGATGCGACGACCATTGCCATCGCGGTTTTACTCAAGAATGTCATCTCGTATCCGAAAACCCGCTTGTTCAACGGCATCCCCCAAACTCAACCTGCCCCTGCTGACCCTACCATTGTGGCTATTCAGGGACATAAGATCGATCCCGGCCTGGATGTTAAGGCCGCGAAGATCCCACCCCGTTCGCTGATCCGGCGGAACGGCATTGCAATTCGTGCATGCTTCGGTAAACCAGCTTTCGTTTCCATGCAACATGGCCGGTGGCAGGCCAGGGCGTTCCTGGAGGCAAATAACGGGAATTCAGATGATCTTCGGCCTTTTCAAGAAGAAAAACCAGAACCAGGCGATCGTTGACCGCCAGTATTCGACCTTGACGTCGTTGGCGCGCATTCCGTTCTTCTACAGCGATCTGGACGTACCGGACACGGTCATGGGCCGTTTCGAGATGCTTTCGATCGTGATGATCCTGTTCTTCAGGCGGACGGCGAAGTCCGATTCGAGCGGTCAGGAACTGGCTCAGGAGATCGTCGACGCGTTTTTTCAGGATATCGACCATTCGATCCGCGAACTCGGCATTGGCGACCAGAGCGTGCCGAAACGCATGAAAAAGCTGGCCGGCATGTTCTATGGCCGGGTGGAGACCTATGCAGCCGCTCTCGAAGACAAGGACAGCGAAGCGCTTGCCGCAGCCCTTAGCCGGAATATCTATCCGGAGACGGAGGATGCGCCTGGGATGCGAGGGCTGGCGGACTGGATGATTGTTGCGGAGAAGGCGCTCGCCGGCATTCCCGAAGATGAGATTTCGCGCGGCCACGCGGTTCTGCCCCTGCCGGGCCCGCTGCAGCGAGAAGAGTGAGGTTTGATGAAGAACGACAATGTCGCAGGCGAAAAGCCTCCCTTTTCCTATCCCGTCAAGGTCGGGAATATTTCCGCGAACGCGGTGACGGTGAAACTCGAAGCCGATGCGCTCGAACTCGAGGGCCTGGCAAAGCTGTGGCAGGTCGTTTCGGTCGGTTCGCTGAAAGCAGAACTGCAGATCGCCCGGTGGAAGAAGGACGGCGTGCGTCTCAAGGGGCGCGTGAAGGCTGATATCGTCCAGTCCTCGGTCGTCACGCTCGAACCTGTCGCATCGAAGATAGACGAAGAGTTCGAGCAGATCTTCGTGCCTGAAGGATCGAAGCTCGCTCGGATCGTCACCAGCGATACTGCGGAGATGGTGATCGATCCCGATGGGCCCGATCTTCCCGAAATGTTTATCGGCGACACGATCGATGTCGGCGAAGTGGTGGCCGAGTTCGCGGCGCTCGCGATCGATGCCTATCCGCGCGAACCGGGCGCAGAGTTTGCCGATCACCTGGAAACCGATGCGGATGAAAAGTCCGGGCGCCCCAATCCCTTTGCCGTCCTCAAGGACTGGAAAAAGGATTGAGGACGGGTTGTAAGCGACAGCAAAAACTATATTTTGGCCACGAATTCGCCGGCACGGCCCCGCATGAGGAGCGAAGGGCCGTTGGAGACGTGAGAACTGGCGCATGGTCCTCCCACAGGGGTATGCGTTCGGCGAAGATAAGGATCAGGGACGAGTGATCAGAATTTCTATCGATGCCATGGGCGGCGATTTTGGTCCCGAGGTCGTCATTGCCGGTGCTGCCAAGGCACTGGAACGCCACCCGGATGTGGCCTTCCTCATCTATGGCCTGAAGGCTGAGTGCGAGCCGGTCTTGGCGAAATATCCGAAGCTGCGGGACAAATCCGTCTTCTACGAATGCGAACTTGCCGTCAGCATGGAGGAGAAGCCGAGTGCAGCGCTTCGCCGCGGCCGTTATATCTCCACCATGTGGCGTTCGATCGAGGCGGTGAAGCTCGGCGAGGCGGATGTGGTGGTGTCCGCCGGCAATACCGGCGCCCTGATGGCGATGGCGAAATTCTGTCTGCGCACCATGGCCAACATCGAGCGCCCGGCGATCGCCGGCATCTGGCCGACCCTCAAGGGCGAAAGCATCGTCCTCGATATCGGCGCGACGATCGGGGCCGACGCCCAGCAGCTCCTCGATTTCGGGATCATGGGCGGCGCCATGGCGCGCTCGCTTTTCGAAATAGATCGGCCGACAGTCGGGCTTCTGAACGTCGGCGTCGAAGAGGTGAAGGGCCAGGAAGAGGTCAAGGAGGCCGGACGGCTGATCCGCGAGGCAAACCTGCCGACGATCGCCTATCACGGTTTCGTCGAGGGTGACGACATCGGCAAGGGTACCGTCGATGTGGTGGTGACCGAAGGCTTTACCGGCAATATCGCGCTGAAGACGGCGGAGGGTACGGCCCGGCAGATCGCCACGCTTCTGCGCGAATCGATGTCGCGCACGCTGCTGGCCAGGATCGGCTATCTTCTTGCCAAGCCAGCCTTCGACAGGCTGCGTGAGAAGATGGACCCGAACAAGGTCAATGGCGGCGTGTTCCTGGGCTTGAACGGCATCGTCATCAAGAGCCATGGCAG
Organism: Neorhizobium sp. T6_25; assembly: GCF_002968555.1. Lineage (NCBI taxonomy): Bacteria > Pseudomonadati > Pseudomonadota > Alphaproteobacteria > Hyphomicrobiales > Rhizobiaceae > Neorhizobium > Neorhizobium sp. T6_25. The sequence goes on along the minus strand of NZ_PVBL01000024.1, from coordinate 6,738 downwards.
TGCCAATGCCGACGGTTTTGCTGCCGCGATCGATGTCGGTTATGACATGGCACGCAACGATCTCAACGCGAAAATCCGGCAGGACCTCGCAATTTACCATGCGCGTCGCCAGCCGCCGGCTGGCCCCGAAGCGGCATGACGACAGGATGTGAGTTAAGAATGATCCGTTCAGTGGTTCGCGGTTACGGGGCAGCGCTCCCGAAGCGGGTAGTGACCAATCGCGAGTTGGAAGACATCGTCGAGACTTCCGACGAATGGATCGTGCAGCGCACGGGCATTCGTCAGCGTTATCTCGCCGGCGAGGGCGAGACGACCGCGTCGCTCGGCGAGCAGGCGGCGCGTGCGGCGCTCGAAAACGCCGGATTGACGCCGGATGACATCGATCTCGTGCTGGTCGCGACGTCGACGCCCGACAACACCTTTCCCGCGACCGCCGTCAATATCCAGAACCGGCTGGGCATGACCCATGGCTACGCCTTCGACCTGCAGGCCGTCTGCACCGGCTTCGTTTATGCAATGGCGACCGCCGACCTGCACATTCGCGGCGGCATGGCGAAGCGTGTCCTGGTGATCGGCGCCGAGACCTTTTCCCGCATCCTCGACTGGAAGGACCGCACCACCTGCGTGCTTTTCGGCGACGGCGCAGGCGCGCTGGTGCTCGAAGCGGAGGAAGGCGAGGGGACGATCGCCGATCGCGGCGTGCTGACCGCGCATCTGCGTTCCGACGGTTCCCACAAGGACAAGCTCTACGTCGATGGCGGCCCGTCCAGCACGGGCACGGTCGGGCATCTGCGCATGGAGGGCCGCGAGGTCTTCAAACATGCGGTCGGCATGATCACCGACGTGATCGACAGTGCTTTCGCCGCGACCGGCACGACGGCGGACGATCTCGACTGGCTGGTGCCGCACCAGGCCAATCGCCGCATCATCGACGGGTCGGCGAAGAAACTCGGCATTCCTTTGGAAAAGGTCGTCGTGACGGTCGATCTGCATGGTAATACCTCGGCTGCATCGATTCCTTTGGCACTTTCGGTTGCCGCCTCCGACGGGCGCATCAAGAAGGGCGATCTGGTGATGCTCGAAGCCATGGGCGGCGGTTTTACGTGGGGCGCATTGCTGGTCCGCTGGTAGGGCGGCAACGATCGGCCGAAACGTAAATAAGCGATTGAGCACAGGTGCTTGACCCTCGCGCTCAAGCAAAATACTCTCTATCGGCTTTGATAAGATCAATTTCGAAAATTGGGCGGGGATCATGGCCGGCAAGACAGTAACACGCGCGGATCTGGCGGAATCGGTTTTCCGCAAGGTCGGACTTTCGCGGACGGAATCGGCCGAGCTCGTTGAGACGGTCATTGACGAAATATGCAATGCGATCGTCCGGGGCGAGGTGGTCAAGCTCTCCTCCTTCGCGACCTTCCAGGTGCGCTCCAAGAACGAGCGTATCGGCCGCAATCCGAAGACCGGCGAGGAAGTGCCGATCTCTCCGCGCCGGGTGATGACGTTCAAGGCCTCCAACGTGCTGAAGAGCCGTATCCTCAAGGCGCATACCGCGCGCAAGGCGAAACTGAAGCCGGCAAGCCCGGTGGCGTGAAGTCCGCGACCTTTTCCGCAATCCTGTGAACATGCTTGAATCTCTCGGCTTAAACCGTTGAGATATGTCCGATTCGGCGCATAATCCGCCCATGTATCGGAGGCTATGAGTCTGCCCTTGGGGCATGGGCAGCCTGCCGTTTGGAGTATGAACTTTGGAGAAGAGCCCGGACGCCTTTCGTACGATCAGCGAGGTCGCCGACGACCTCGACCTGCCGCAGCATGTGCTGCGCTTCTGGGAAACGCGTTTCCCCCAGATCCGGCCGATGAAACGCGGCGGCGGGCGGCGTTATTACCGGCCCGAAGACGTCGATCTCCTGAAGGGCATCCGCCACCTGCTCTACGATCACGGTTACACCATAAAGGGCGTGCAGAAGCTTCTGAAGACGAACGGCAACAAGTTCGTCTCTGCGATTGCCTCAGGCGACCTCGCCACGATGGAAGCGATCATGGCGGCAAACAGCGAAAAGCAGGCCGAGCCGAAGATCAGCACGGCCGAAGAGGATCAGATCGTCGGTCGCCCCAAGGTGAAGCCGAGCGGCCGCTTTTTCGGGTTCGGCACCTCCCACGAGGACGACATGGAAGTGTCGATCGGCAAGTCCAGCATCGGCAAGGAAGACCGTGCCTTGCTGCAGGAAGCGCTCTTCGACCTCCTGGAATGCAAGCGCCTCTTGGATCAGGTTCGCTAACTCAACACACGGCAACGTTAAGCAAAATTTACCATTCACCTCTGGTTCAGGAGAAATGGAGGATCATTTCTTCATGAAGAAAATCAGAGGAGGTGAATTATGCAAAAAAAGCTCGCCGTCGCCGTTCTGGCCCTGATTACGGCTTTCAGCGGCGTCGCCCCCGCCCAGGCGTTTCCGTCGATCGGCGCCCCGCGCATCGAGAGATCTCAGGATATCCAGCAGGTGCAGTACTGGCGCGATCGTGACGGCTGGGAAGGGCGTCGTTACTACCGCGACCGCTATTATGGCGACCGGCATTACCGCCGCCACCGCCGTGGCCCGGATGCCGGTGCGATCATCGGGGGGCTTGCGCTTGGCGCGATCATCGGCGGAGCGCTGGCCCAGCCGCGCTACACGCCGAGATATGCACCGAGATACGCACCGCGTTACTACGCGCCCCGTCGTTATGTCGGCGGCAATTCGCACGTGAACTGGTGCTACGCCCGCTACCGGTCCTACAGGGCCTACGACAACACGTTCCAGCCCTATTACGGCCCGCGCCAGCAGTGCTATTCGCCCTATTGATAGCCGTCGTGAAGCCGAATAAAAAGCTCAAGCCCGCCCTGCCAATCCGGTGGGGCGGGTAGATCGCGTGGGGAAGCCCCGGTTCTCGAAAAAGGCTTTTGATCTGACTGAGATTTCAAGGGGATTTAATTGGTCGGGGCGGCCGGATTCGAACCTTATATAGTATCGTCGGTGTTCAGAGGGTTCAAAACCCCTAGCCCGTTATCGAGGCGCAGTGATGAGGGTCTTTAACATCCCGCGGTTGGCGCTCCGGACTTAGGCTCACGAGGGCAAGCACTGCGACTTGGGCTATGGCGAGTATTTCTGGGTCGCCTGGCATCAAAATACGGTGCTTGCCGTCGGCCCTTGCCTGGGAAACCACACCTGCTCTGACACCACACGTAGCTTCGGTCTTCCAGCAGTTGTCATCGTCGACGTAAGGTACGATCATTTGGTCGATTTCGCACGATCCTTCGAGCGGTCCATTGCCTAGTCAGATTTTTGGTCTCTATGGCGCTGCAATGATAAGAGAACCAGCAATGAGGCGCTTGCCACGGTCGTCGGAATAAAAAATTCGCGAAAAAGCGAAGCGATAATCCAAGCAAAATAATTATGTTTACTTGGGCTCTGTCATTAGAGACGTCGATTTGCGTTGAAGTCTTTAATTACAACTCCGGGAAGATACTACTTTATTATACCGCCGATGCGGAGTTTTCGGCTCGGATCCATTTATATATTTGTCTCCCAATGGATTGACGTTAGGGATGACCACTATGCTCCGAAGTGAATATGATCAGCCAATACATCGTAGGCGAGCGGTTCAGGCGCTCGGCGACCCGCTACTGGACCGATATCCGAACGCAAACATTCCACTCGGCTTCGAGGCGCTCTTCACCAACCTCCATGAACCGATCGATATCGTAAATAACTTCATGCTCTCCCGGGTCCGGGCAAAGATCAGAGTTAGAAAAAAGTGGCGCAACTCGCAGAGAGCCGATTCAGACGATTTGGCGCAATTTCTCATCTTCCTGTGGGCAGTCGGCGTTGAGCTGGTGGCGGTAGGCCCAGAGGATATCGATAACTACGCTCTGAACATTACGGAGGGTGTGTCCATCTGGACTTTGCAGCACCTTTCCAACAGTACCGTACGACGGCGTCTGAGCACATTGCGGGATTTCTTCACATTTGGACACGAGGCCGGCTATTTTCGTGAACGTTTGATGGACATAAGAACGTTCAAGAGATCAGGGCGGTTTGGGGCGAAAGCTGATGAGGGCCTGTTGGAGAAGCGGGCTGCGGTGGTCGTCGAGCAGCCAAGCCAACCTCACCCAGATGAGACTATTCGCCCTTTGAACAAGATGGAACTTAGCTCCGTCCTAGACCTACTCGGACCTCGCGAGTACGTGTCCGGCGGGAGGTCGATACGGAATAGACTTTCTGCGGAGGTTGCGGTCGTAGTCGGACTGCGAGTGAGCGAGATCGCCGATCTGAGCGTTGGCGATGTCGCTGGCATGTCCGCACTTGCCAAGGGTCGCGATAGATTCGCAAAGGTTTGGTTCTGGATAAGAAAGTCGAAAAATAACCGCGCACGGCGCGTGGTAATTCCCGTTTATCTTGTTGAACGACTGCAGGCTTATATCGACAGCGAGCGGACAGATTTGCACCGACATTGTTTACAGATTGGCATACCGTTCCGTGGCGAAGACACCCTATTCCTTAACTCGTTAAAGGCCAATCATAGAGACGTCGGTTCACCAACCTCCGCTGCGACACTGTCTTATCAGTTTACCTTAGCGGTCAAGAATGCAGGCCTCTTGGTCGAACAGCAGCGCTTCGTGTTGGATTCCGATGCATCACGATGCGTAGATATGGTGACGGGTAAGGCTCAAGTGGCTTATGTCTATGTGGCAGCGCATTCTATACACGATCTCCGGCATACGTTCGCTATTCAGCTATATATCGCCCGAAAAAATGCGGGCGACACTAATCCTTTAAAGGCGGTTCAGTCTCAACTCGGCCACGCTCTCTCTTCCACCACTGCTGACACCTATCTTTCCTGGGTGGATCTTTTTGAAATTGAGTTGGCCGACCAGCTGTCAAGCTTCTACGACGATATCGCAGGGATCGCGGCGCGATGACTTCCGGGCGTGGACGCCGGAACGCAAGATCAACCGCCAAGCGTTACACTCAAGAAATAGCTGCACCTGAGAAAGGCTTTGTTACATTCGATGTTGATCTAGGTGCATATAAGGTCACGTTCCCAGCAGAACTAGGCGAGAAGCCTGACATATATTCCCTTGAGGATTTCATGTCGAGGCCAGCGCTGGCAGAAGACCTCGCGAATTACTTCAGGAAATGGGGTGTTGGTCGCCGAATTGTGACCCGGAAAAAGAAGTTAGGACTACTCCGGTTCGCGTTCACCTTCTTGGACGTCCTCCGTGAACGCTTTCGGGTCGATGTCCGTACCCTTGCAGATATAGATACGGAGACCTTTCGCTCGTACATCAAATGGCTCGATGGTTCGGAACCTTTTGGCAAAGCCTCGTCACTTGGAAACTTGACTAAGATTCAGAGGTATAACGCCTTTGGGGAGGCGTATCTCGAGATGTCGCTACAGCCAAAATACCGCGGCCAAGAGATCGCGAGTATCCCAAAGGCTGCCTGGCGGCACGTTCGGGCCCACAGGCAGCCTTTGAATTTGATCGACACCGCGAAGCTTTTCGAAGCGTGCAGGCGGGAGATGCGAGTCATCCTTGACGGTCTCGACTATGGCGCGAAAATAATTGAGCGTTACGAGGATATCTCAATCGAGTGCCTCGAGAATAATATTGTGCGCGGGGACAAAGAATCCTCGATTGCCGCCCTCTTTAAATACGCTTCAGAGCGCGGGGGCAGGGTAGAGCGGCTTCGTTTAGAATTTCCAAGAATTGGATTTGCGCTGAAGAACCCTCATATAACAGTTGAGGAAGCCATTAAAAATCTCGTTCTTACTTACGAGACGGCTGTGCCACTTGTGCTGCACTTCGCAGCTGAGTCTGTCTTCAATCCCTCGGAATTATTCGCCCTGCTATTTTCACAGTTTCAGCCCCATCCCGTTTTTGAGGGGCGCGATTGGCTCGTCGCGCCTAAAGGGCGCAAAGGTCACGTTGTGTCCCGAAGTTTTGCAGCAGACGATACCAGAGAGTTTTCCATTCCTCGGGTGCTGAACATTCTGGCGCGTACGGCAAGGATCGCTAAACGGCTTGGTGTCGATGAACACGACAACCATGTCTTTCTCTGCCATACCTGGCTCGGCGTGCCTCCGAAGCCAATGTATACAAGGGCTAACGGGACCACCTCGTCATGGTATCGCTGCCTTTCGGAATTCCTTGAAAGAAATGGCCTTCTTCCGGCAAATCTGACCGATTTACGGCTAACGGTCAGCGATATTGTCAATATGATCACGGACGGCGACATTCTCGCTCAGCAGCGGGTCTTGAATCACGCGACCTCGGCGACGACCATGCGAAGCTATGGCTCAGCTGCTCAGATGGCTAGGAGAGCAGCCAAGTTGGCTCAAGCCATGGCTCACCGCCAGAGAGTTCTGGATTCGCTCGGAAAAATTCCTCTCAATTCTTATTTCGCCCAAGGCTTCTCAGTTGGCGCGACACCTGGTTTCCGGTGCCTAGACCCATTGACCTCACCGGTCCCCGGGGAGTTCGAAGGGCGGCCTTGCATTGCCTACGGCAAATGCCCCGCATGTCCACATGGAGTAATCGATCTTGATGATGTGCAATCAGTCGCTCAATTGTAAGCGCTGTTCTGACACCAGGGTATTCAGGGCTTGACTGGTTTCATTGTCACTGCAGGGCAGCAAGGCGCTCTGCTTCAGTCATCGCTGCAGCTTTGGTTTTGAATGGCCCGATATCATGCTCCT
>NZ_PVBL01000023.1:0-121438 GCF_002968555.1 Neorhizobium sp. T6_25 | reverse complement strand
AACAAGATCGCCAGGGCATTTCCCGGCAAAGGCTCTGCAGCCGTTGCCGCCAGCAAAGAAAGTTGGGAGGAGTTCTGATCAGGCAGTCGGAACGGGAGCTATAACAGCTCCCGTTTCTTACGATCGGCAGCAGGTGACGTCGCTCCGCACGGTGATTAGCGTTGAATGATCCCCCGCCTGTTCCATGGCCGTCTCCAGCTGGGAGACCTGCGCCATAAATTCAGGCAGTGCCTTCAGAGCCGCAGAGGGATCCTTTCCGGCGAGATCGACAATCGGTGGCGCTTGCGATATAGGCAAGCAGGGGAGGCTCGACGCTGGCGAGGATTGTTTTCGTCTTGTCATCAGCGGCAAGAGCCTTGTTGGCAGAAATCAACTCGCGGAACGACGCGTCGTGCTCTACCAGATTGGCCTTCACCGCGGGAGCGTCAACGCCGGCTGCCGGATTGTTCGCCAGCATTGACGCGAGCACATCCGCGCGCATCGCGTCGTGCATCATGTCGGCCTGCATGTGGTTCCGCAGGATTTGGGTCGACCGGGCAACCTCGGCGTTGAGAGATCGACGCGGACCAGATACCGGCACCCGTGGCGCCACCCGGGGCGAAGGTCGCCAGGCTCGCATGACAATCTTATGCCATACAAAGATCCTTAACGATTGCTCCGTCTTCGTGCCGAGGGTTGCTGAGCCAAGCGTTATCTCCAAGAAGGGGATCAAGCTCTTCGGCACGATCACGACAACAGGTTCATAACCGGTCACCGGGTCACCGGAAGTCAGCGGCCAACCCTGAGACTATTTGCCCATGAGGTCTTGCGCATCGGTGGCGAGAGGCTTCCTTCGCAAGAGGACCTCAAGCGTGGCTGGACGAAGCTGTTGATTATCGACGCCGACGTCATACTGACGGGGAAGGGGCTTCAATCGCCCATGCGAGTGGCCGTGCAGGTTGATCGACTTCTTGCCCATCTGGTTCCAGGTTCTAAAAGCGTAGTGGCAGAGGATGAGATGATGTCCGCCATGGCGGAGTTCGACGTAGTGCTGCACGCTATCCCATCCCGGCGAGCTCGTGATCGTCGTCGGGTCGTTGTTGCCGACGATCAGGTGTTTTCGACCGTTCAGCCTCGCAAGCAGCTCGGCGCACGCGCCGGCTCTTGTGGACATGAAGTCTCCCAGATGCCAGACCTCATCTTCGCACCCGACCGTTTCGTTCCACGCCCGGATCAGGGCGTTGTCGTGTTCAACCATGTTGGTGAAAGGGCGTTTGTCGAGGCGTAGGACGCGCGGGTCGCCGAAATGGGTGTCACCGGTGAAGTAGATCATTTCCGATATTTGGCGCTTTGCTCTCAAATGTCGATGCCAGGATTTTCCATAAAATTAACACTCGAACAGTCTGGAGGATAATTGAAGGGCTGCTGCAGACCAAGAACACGACATGCATGGGTGCTAGGTCAAAGTGAAGCCGTTGCAAGCTACCGCCCAGCGGCCTACACGCGTAACGGGTCGGCCCGGAAAAGCCGCTTCGCTCCGAAGGTTTGGTTCGATATTTCAATCGCCTCTTTTGGAGGTGGGAACTTCTCGAGAACCAGGGTGTTTTCTGCTTGTTCAGGATGAGGGACGGAGCAGCATCTACCTCATATTGCAGAAGCGGTAAGGCTGCGGAGTGCGGGGCGCCATGTCTGGAAGACCAAAGAAAAAGCCCAGTATCGGCTTCGAAAGTGGACCAGCGGGGGGGTGGGGTTCGGCTCGTTCGGTTGGGGAGATCATTTTAAGGGAACATGTTGCCTTTTCTGGAAGTGCCTTGCTGACCAAGCAGAACAAGGCTGGAGGCTATATGTGCGTCAGCTGCGCATGGGCCAAACCCGCCAAGCCGCATCCCTTGGAGTTTTGCGAAAACGGCGCCAAAGCAACCGCCTGGGAGATCACCACCCGCCGCGCCGACGAAGCCTTCTTCGCCGAACATACGCTGACGGAACTCGAAGGTTGGCTCGACCACGATCTGGAGGAGCAGGGCCGCCTGACCCAACCTATGCGCTGGGATCCGGCTTCCGACACATACAGGCCCGTGTCGTGGGAAAACGCTTTTGAGGAGATCGGCAGCGAACTCAAGCAGTTCGACCCGAAGAACGTCGAGTTCTATACTTCCGGACGTGCGTCGCTGGAAACCTCCTACATGTACCAGCTCTTCGCGCGCATATATGGTACCAACAACCTGCCCGACTCCTCCAATATGTGCCACGAAAGCTCATCGGTGGGGCTACCTCAGAGTATCGGAGCGGCCGTCGGCACAGCGGTTCTGTCGGATTTCCAGAACTGCGACTGTATCTTCTACATCGCCCAGAACGTCGGCACCTCGTCGCCAAGGCTCCTGCATGACCTGCAGGACGCCGTGGATCGGGGGGTAAAGATCGTCACCTTCAATCTTCTGCGCGAACCGGGGCTCGAGCGGTTCATCAACCCGCAGGCGCCGACACAGATGTTGACGCTCAAGGAAACGCCGATCTCCAGTGACTACTATCAGCTGAAGAACGGCGGCGATATCGCCGCTTTGTTTGGTGTCAGCAAAGCACTGATCGAGGCGGATGACGCGTTGCATGCCGCACCCACGTCCAAGGTTGCCGGTTCCGACGCCGAGCCGGAAGATCCGAGCAATGCCGCAGCCGTCGCCTTTGCAGCCTCGATTGCGGCTGCCGACAAGAAGCACGTGCTCGATCACGATTTCATCGCCGAGCATACGGCAGGCTTCGCTGAATTCGCCGCGGCCGCCCGAAGCTATTCCTGGCAGGAGCTGGAGCGCGTCTCCGGTCTCACGCGGGCGCAGATGGAGGAGGCCGCGCGCACCTACGCCGCCGCCGACGCGGTGCTTATCTGCTACGGCATGGGCCTCACCCAGCAGATCATGGGCGTCGAAAACGTCAACATGGTCGCCAATCTGGCGCTGCTGCGCGGCAATATCGGCAAGCCGGGCGCCAACATCTGCGCCGTGCGCGGCCATTCCAACGTGCAAGGCCAACGCACCGTCGGCATTACAGAAAAGCCCGATCTCGTGCCCCTCGACAAGCTGTCGGAGCTTTACCGCTTCGAACCGCCGCGCTGGGAAGGTCACACCACGGTTGATACGTGCGAGGCGATCCTCAAGGGTGAAACCGAGGCCTTCGTCAGTCTCGGCGGCAATTTCCTGCGCGCTGTGCCGGAAACGGCGGCCATGGAAGAAGCTTGGCGCAAGATCCCCTTGACGGTGCAGATCGCCACCAAGCTCAACCGCAGCCACGTCATCCACGGCAGGATCGCTTATCTACTTCCCTGCCTCGGCAGACTCGAAATCGACCAGCAGGCAAGCGGCCCGCAGGAGGTCTCGATCGAAAGCTCGGTTGCGCAATTCCACGGTTCACGCGGGCGCACAAAGCCGGCAAGCCCTCACCTCCTGTCCGAACCGGCCATCGTTGCCCGCATGGCGAAAGCGACGCTAACGAGGGGTACGGTACCGTGGGATAGCTGGGTGGCGAACTATGCCGAGGTCCGCGATGCGATCGAGCGCACCTATCCGGAAACCTTCAAGGACTTTAACAAGCGCTTCATCCAGCCAGGCGGCTTCCACCGCCCGGTTCCGGCACGGGAGCGCAAATGGGTGACGGCCAACAAGAAGGCGAATTTCATCACTCCAGCCCGCCTGTTCCCGAAGTTCGAGGACAGCCCTGCCGGCGACAACGTTCTCAACCTCGCGACGCTCCGGTCCAACGACCAGTTCAACACGACGATCTACGGTTATAATGACCGATTTCGCGGCGTGAACGGAACCCGCCATGTGGTGTTTGTCTGCGAGGAGGACATCGCCCGCATGGGCTTTGCGCCCGGCGACACCGTCGACCTGACAACTGCGATCGATCCGCAGACCGAGCGCAAGGTCAAAGGCTTCCGCCTCGTCGCCTATGACATCCCCAAAGGCTGTTGTGCGGCATACTACCCGGAAACCAATCCGCTTTTCCCACTTGCCCATCACGATCCGCAAGCCAAAACGCCATCGTACAAACTCTTGCCAATCCGCTTCAGTCGGTCGCAGGCTGAGCCCATCCAGTAGGCAATGGGAGACAGTCGGCAGGAGCATGCGCAACGAAACGTCGAAAAGGGTCTGGATTGTCGGTGCCGCTGCCGGTCTTGCCGCATTGGCGGGCACGGCCGGATGGATGCGCGAAGCTCGGCAGTATCGCGCATCGCCTCCGCTTTCTGCGGCGCTTGACCAGTTCCGTCTGATGCCGAACGCCATTGGTGGCACGCCACCGGACGTGTATTTCGCCCTTGGCAGGCCCTATGAAACCACGGCATTCGACCTGAGCCAAGGCAAGCGGTTATATTCCTGGTTCGGCTGCTCCGCCTGCCATGGCGTCGGAACGGGCAGCAAAGGCCCATCCTTCGTCGACGGCTGGTGGCTGTACGGTCCGTCCATGGTCTCAATTGTCGCCTCGATCCGTGATGGTCGCCCCCACGGCATGCCGGCCTTCAGGAACAGGATGACCAGCGATGAGTTCTGGCAGTTGGCCGGCTACATCAAGGCGCTCGGCGCCTACAAGCCAGGCCTCGGCGCGCCCGGCCGCAACGACGAAAAGACCAGCCGTCCAGCGGAGAACCGTGCGCCAGCCGCGCTCCTCTTCAACCAGGGGCCCGAACCCCTGCATCCGGACCAGGGGCCGAGACCGTGATCAGACTCCTGTTCGGCGTTTCTCTTCTTGTCTTGCTTACGGGATGCAGCGGCAACCAGTCCGCGCTCAATACCCACGGTCATTCGGCCGATGCCTTGAAGGACCTGATCATCCTCGTCACCGCGGTTTGTACGGCGGTGTTTCTGATGGTGGTCGGCTTTCTTCTCTGGGCGCTTGCCCGCAAACGTGAAGTACCCAGATCCGATAATGATGCCGAACGCAGGATGACGCTTTCGGTCCGGATCGCGATCGCGTTCACGGCACTCACCGTGGCAGGCCTCACCATCGCCAGCTTCTACACCACAAGCGACTTGAACAGCGGCAACGACGCAACCGTCGTGGTGCGGGTCAAGGCGCAGCAATGGTGGTGGCAGTTTAACTATCGGGGCGTCAACCAGGAGCCTGCTTTCCAGACCGCGAACGAACTCCACATCCCGGTCAACCAGGATGTCCGGCTCGAACTCGAGTCGCTCGACGTCATCCACTCGCTGTGGATCCCGAGCCTCGCGGGCAAGCTCGACATGATCCCCGGCCGCAAGAACATCATAACCATGCGAGCCAGTCGGCCCGGCATCTATCGCGGCCAATGCGCCGAATTCTGCGGCCTGCAGCACAGCCATATGGCTTTCGTTGTCGTGGCCGAGGAGGAACCCGCTTACCAGCAATGGTTCGCGGTCCAGGCGGCTCCCGCGCAAGAACCCACTGTCGCAGAAGCCGTAGTCGGAAAAGCCGTATTCATGAATAAGCCGTGCGCCGCCTGCCACACGATCCGCGGGACGCCCGCCACCGGCACGTCGGGACCCGATCTCACCCATGTCGCAAGCCGCCACACGATCGGCGCCGGCCTTCTCGAAACCACGCGCGGCTCTCTCGCGGCCTGGATTGCCGATCCCCAAACCCTCAAGCCCGGAAACAATATGCCGCTGGTGCCGCTCACCAGCGACGAACTGCGGCAGATCTCGGCTTACATGGAAGAACTGAAATGACGCGGGATCAACGGGCGAGGGTACCGCTGGACGTCGACATCTCCGATGCCGAACTGGAAAGCCGGCTGGACGAGACCTGGCGCGCCCGCCCCGGCTTCTGGGGTGCCATCGCCACCGTCGATCACAAGGTGGTCGCCGGCCGCTATATAGCCACCGCCTTCGTCTTCCTGTTCCTCGGCGGTCTGCTCAGCCTCGCCATGCGCCTGCAGCTCGCCCAGCCGGAAGCACGTTTTATTAGTCCCGACCGCTACAACCAGATCTTCACCATGCACGGTACGACGATGATGTTCCTGTTCGCCGTACCGGTGATGGAAGCTATGGCAGCCTACCTCGTGCCTTTGATGGTAGGCACGCGCAACATCGCATTTCCTCGCCTTAACGCCTTCTCCTACTGGGTCTTTCTGTTCGGCGGCGTCCTGATCTGGGTGGCCTTTGCCCTCGATACTGCGCCCGATGTCGGCTGGTTCGCTTACGTGCCGCTCGCCGGCCCGCAATACAGCCCCGGCAAGCGCGCCGATCTCTGGGCCCAGATGATCACCTTTACCGAGGTGGCCGCGCTGGCCGTAGCGGTGGAGATCGTCGTCACGGTGTTCAAGCAGCGCGCGCCCGGCATGTCGCTCGACCGCATCCCGGTTCTGGTCTGGGCCATGCTGGTGATGTCCTTCCTGGTCATCATGGCCATGCCAGCGATCATGTTTTCCAGCACCACGTTGATCCTCGACCGGCTGGTGGGCACCCACTTCTACAATCCGGCGGAGGGGGGCGACGCACTGCTCTGGCAGCATCTCTTCTGGTTCTTCGGCCATCCTGAAGTCTATATTATCTTCCTCCCCGCGGTCGGCATGGTTTCCACCATCCTGCCAGCCTTCGTCGGCCGCCCCTTGTTTGGCTACATGCTGCTTGTCATGGCGCTGATCACCACGGGCATGCTGTCATTCGGACTCTGGGTGCACCACATGTTCACGGTCGGCTTGCCACGGGTCGGAGAAAGCCTTTTCACTGCATCCAGCATGTCGATCGCCATCCCCGCAGGCATCCAGATCTTCTGCTGGCTTGCGACCCTTTGGGCCGGGCGCCCGATCTACAAGACGCCGCTCCTCTTCGTCCTCGGCTTCATCGTCACATTTGTGATGGGAGGCCTGACCGGCGTCATGGTTGCCTCCGTGCACTTCGACACGCAGGTCCACGACACCTATTTCGTGGTGGCCCACTTCCACTACGTGCTGATCGGCGGTGCCGTTTTCCCACTGATTGCAGCAGTATACTACTGGTTCCCCAAGATGACGGGTCGGATGATGAGCGAGCGGCTGGGCCGCTGGTCGTTCTGGCTGATCTTTTCCGGCTTCCACCTGACCTTCTTTCCGATGCACATCCTGGGCCTGTGGGGCATGCCGCGGCGCGTCTATACCTATCAGCCGGAACTTCCCTGGGCCTCGCTCAACCTGTTCATCAGCCTCAGTGCACTCATCCTTGCTGCCGGCTTCCTGGTCTTCCTCGTCAACGTCATCCGCAGTTGGAGGCATGGTCTGCCCGCGGCAGCCAATCCCTGGGGTGCGGCGACCTTGGAGTGGGCGACGTCCTCTCCACCGCCGACCTATAACTTCCGCCGCATCCCCGTTGTCAGTAGCCTCGATCCGCTGAGTCCGGCGGAAAACGAACTGCCCGTCGTGGCGGGGCTGCGAACAGATCGGCGGGAACTGCTGGTGACGAGCGTGGTTGAAGCAATGCCGCAGGCGCGAGAAATGTCTGCGGCAGATTCGGTCTGGCCGTTCTGGGCTGCGGTGGCGACCTCGGTCATGCTGATCTGGTCGATCTTCACGCCCTGGGCTGTCGTGTGGGGTTCGATCCCGGTGGCCATAACGTTGATCGGCTGGTTCTGGCCAAAGGGTTCGGCGGAGGATGAGTCATGAAGGATCGCATCGTTCTCGATGCCTCGGCCTTGCCCATGCATGGCATGGGTGCCGCCAGCCCGACGTGGTGGGCTACCGGCGCCTTCATGCTGATCGAAGGCAGCGGCTTTGCTCTGGCGATCGCCGTCTATCTTTACCTGATGAGCCTCTCTCCCTCATGGCCGATGGAAGCGCCGCCGCCGGACCTTTGGGCCGGCACTTGGCTGACCGTCAGCCTTGCCGCCAGCGTCGTTCCAAACGTTATGGTATCGCGATGGGCGCATAACAGAGAACTGCGCAAGGTGCAGGTCGGGCTCGTGGTAATGACGATCCTCGGGATCGTCCCGCTGATCTTACGCGCTTTCGAATTCACCACCCTCCACATCCGCTGGGACGACAACGCCTACGGCTCCATCGTCTGGATGCTCCTGGGGCTGCACACCACGCATATCCTGACCGACGTGGTGGACACGGTCGTTCTCGCTTGCCTGATGTTTTCACGCCACGCGGACAACCCACGACGCTACGGCGATGTGCAGGACAATTCCTTGTACTGGAACTTTGTTGTCATCGCTTGGCTTCCGCTTTACGGCTGCATCTACTGGCTGGCACGACTATGACCTGGGTTGTCGCGCGATACGCAGGGTTGATCATCTCGCCGACCGCCTGGGCGATAAGCACCCAACTCGCCCAGATTCTGCCTTACGGTGATTGCGTTTCGGATGCGGGCTGGACCGCCTTTGTGGTCGCCGCCGCCGCAGCCATTGCCGCGGGCGCGGCCTTCCTGTCCTGGCAGCAGAAGAGCCACGTCATTTCGCGCACCCATCGCGCCATGACATATGTGGCCACCTTCTCAGGCCTCAGCTTCGCCTTTGCCTTGATCCTGCAGGGAGCAGCTACGCTGCTGTTGAGCCCATGCCTGCATTGATCACCAGCCTCCTTTTTGTTCTCCTGACCGCCAAAGCCTACGCCCATGGCAGCGAAAGCCACAATGCCCTGAGCTGGACCTTCGACCCATGGATCGTTTCCCCGCTGCTCGCCATGGCGCTGCTGTACGCGTCCGGCGCCATGCGGCTCCGGCTGCGGCGACGCCGGACTGTCGAGGCGGTGCGGCGGTCGCTGTGGTTCTTCTGGAGCGGGCTTGCTGTCCTCGTTCTGGCGCTTGTGTCACCCGTCCATGAACTCGGTGAGCACCTGTTCACCGCCCACATGATCGAGCACGAGCTGGTTATCGGGATTGCAGCGCCGCTTCTTGTTCTCGCCAAACCGGCTGCGATGATGCTCTGGGGCCTGCCGGAGCCACTGCGCCAAGCCGCGGGCGCCGCAATGGGGAGGACTGCGTCGCGGGCGCTATGGCGGAGGCTCACCGCGCCGGTGGTGGCCACTTCGTTGCATGGGCTCGCCATCTGGATCTGGCACTACCCGCCGCTGTTCGACGCAACCGTGAGCGATGTCCTGATGCACCGGCTTCAGCATCTGAGCTTCCTCGGCACCGCGATCCTGTTCTGGTGGGCGATGATCTGGCGCGCGAGGCGCGGTGCCGCCGCCTGGCACCAGTTCGTCACCATGCTCCATACCACCATTCTCGGCGCCCTGATCGCTCTGGTGCCGACGGTACTTTATCGGGCCCAGACCCGTTACGCATTCGAATGGGATATGACGCCGCTCGAGGATCAGCAACTCGCCGGCATCATCATGTGGGTGCCGGGCGGCATCATCTATGCAGGAGCAGCATTGTGGTTCCTCAAGACCTGGATCCAGGAAGCCAGCAAAGGAGGGGCCAATGCAGAGCGCGTGCGCTTGGCCTAGGATCATCGTCGTAGGCCTCCTTCTCGGTGCCCCACTCCTTACAGGATTGGCCGTCACCTTGGTCAAGTCGAAGCTGAAGCAGGATGCGGTGGCGCAAGCCCTGACGGGCGGTGATCCGGCGCTCGCGCCACCGATCTTCCGCCGCTATGGCTGCGTTGGATGCCACACCATTCCGGGCGTGCCTGGCGCCGACGGCAAGGTGGGTGGTCAGCTCGGCGGGCTTTCGCAGCAGGTCTATATCGGCGGCGTCGCCAACAATTCGGCCGACAATCTCGTGACCTGGATCGTGTCGCCCCAGCGCTTCTCGGCCAATTCGGCCATGCCCGCAACCGGCATCACGGAAGCTGAGGCACGACATCTGGCAGCCTATCTCTACGCTCTCTGATCAGGGTTGCGGCGTCGGTCTTCCAGGGAGCGACTTGATGTAGCGAGCAATGGCTTCCCGGTCGCTCTGGGGCAGGAGCGCCATGTTGGTTACGACATCGGTCATGGATGAGCCCACTTGCCCATGGTTAGGCGTTTCGCCGGTTTTCAGCATCCGGGCGATGTCCGCTTCCGTCCAATTGCCGATCCGGGTGGGCGTGATGTTGGGCACGAAGCCGGTCCCTTCTGGGTCGGACCCGCCGGCAAAGCGAGTGGAAGGCTTGATGGCGCCAAGCAGGTTGCGGCTCGAATGGCATTCCGCGCAGTGGCCAAGCGTTTCCACGAGATATGCTCCACGGTCGTGCACCGGATCGCCTGTCAACATCGCTTCCGAATGACCTTCCTTGAAGAACAGCAGCTTCCAGAGGCCGATCCCCCTGCGAATGCGGAAAAGCAGAGGCAGGTCGTGGGGCGGTGGCCGACCTGCCACCGGTTCGAGCGTCTTGATGTAGGCGAAAAGATCGCTCAGATCGCTAAGCGTCATGCCGGTGTAATGAGAATAGGGAAAGGCGGGATAATAATGCTGGTCATGGGGCGATATCCCGGCAATCAAGGCGTTTGCCAGGTCTGCTACCGACCAAGAGCCAATCCCGTCGGTCGGGTGGGGCGAAAGATTGGGAACGCGAAACGTTCCGAACGGGGACGCAAGCGCTAGCCCCCCGCCGAGTTTCAGCCGGTCAGCTTGGCCGGGGCTCGCATGGCATGAGGAACACTGTCCTGCGGCGAAGACTTGCGCACCACGAGCAGGATTGCCGATTTCCAGCCGAGGGTCGCCGGGTTTGAAGCTTGGAATACCTTCGATTTCTTTCCACACCAGCCAAGCCGCGAGCGCCGCCATCACCGCTCCGAATGGCAAGAGCCAACCCAGGGTCGGTGCAAAAGATTTGGTCGGCGAAACCGTTTCGACCCGTGAGGTCATGCTGAGGCTCCTATCGCCCGCGGCGATGAGTGCATTCCATCCATCTCTCCTTCGTGGGACACAGCGCGGTAAACCGTGAATCGCGCACAGGGTTCCACGAAGAGGTTACTCGCGAGGATGGGAACATCACTTAAGGCCACTGCTCGCGGGCGGTATTCACGTCCGTCTCAACCCGTGTTTGCGGGGCCAGGCCGTATCGGAAGTCAATGCTTCATCACCTCATACTCGGACGTGGCGCGGGTTTTCTCCCGCTTGGAGGCTATGGGGCTATCGGAGATGGGCAACTCGGTTGCTCTCGTCGGCGCGGACGGTTCCATCGACTGAGGGTTGCGCGCCGGAAATGGATTCGCCGCCACTGTTCAACCGGATGCAAGGCTGCCGTGATGTGCGTTTTTCGATTACACCGGTGGAGCAATTCAAGATCGAACGCCAGTATCGGGAGAACAGCAATATCCTCGAGACGGTCTTTATCACGGAGAAGGGAGGGCACCGAAGTCCAGTTCCATCTTCGAATGCCGATAGCATCGAGGGCGCGATGCCAGCTTCAGCCTTTATAACGTTCGTGAGCCATCCTGGGAGCCTCTGCGGCCGCTGATATCTCTCCGGCTCTGTGTCGGAAAGCACGGCCTTCGGCCGCGATCTGCAGCACATCCCGGCGCACGATCCCCTGGGATCTCTGGCCAACCTGGCTTCGAGGACACCTTCTGCACGACCATCCCGAAATCGGCGTATAGATTCTCTGAGCCCGTGGCATTGAAACCTTTCATTGGGGAAGGCTGCCAACGAACTTGCATTTGACGCCAAAAACAAAGTTGCGTGCCGCGAAGGCGGTGCGCGGAAGGCGACCGACTTCTTTTCCGAATTGGTGCGAGCCGCCAACGATTGAGAGCCTGAGCAGGTTTGAACGACAGCGTCTGTTGGCGCTCGCAGTGATGACAACCCGAGCTATGAGGGACACGATCGGGATACCGTCTGCCCAGATTCAGGCCGACAAGATCGGCATGCAGAAGGTCATTGCTGACCTGATCGTGGGCGGTGAGACAGGTGGTGCAAGTGCATTCGATGCCAGCGGATGGCGTGACAATCCCCGGCGGCTGGCGCGATGTCACACGACAGGAGCGCCTCTACCTCGCGTCAAAGCTCGGCGACAAACCAATCGGCAGTGGCGAGGAAACTAATGCTGCAATTGAGGCGGAGGCAAAAGCGCTCATGACCCTGAATTAGAAGTGGATCGTGACCGCCCTTGAGGCGGTCACCCGTCGCCGTGGTCTATGTGAATTTAGAACTCGATCTCGAGTCCATCTTCGCAGAAATCGAACTTGGCGGGTTCAGACTCGCTGCCGTCTGCAAAGTTTGCCTTGACCCATTGAGTGCAGCTTTCGCTATTCGTGCTTTTGTCCCATACGAGATCTACGGTGGTACCTGGCTTGATGCCGCTGCCAATATCGAAGTATCCCCAGTCCTTCTTGTTTTCTGACACGAGTACTTTGGTAACGGGAGATTTGGTGCCGTTGGTAGCTGTGAACGAGTACTCTGCTGCATGTGCGCCAGTAGGCACAAGCGCAGTCGACGCGATAGTATAAGCAGCGGTAGCAAGAGCCAGGCGTAGGCCATTGAATTTCATATTCTGTCCTCGGGGGTTGTGAGATGGGAGCTGATCCTTCTTGCACTCTATTTGCACCGAGTCCATGGGAATAAAACAACTGCACCGAGCGAGTAGTGACTGTCGCGTTAGGCAGATTACCAATAGCTTCGATGCCGAAGGCGACGACTCAGTCAATGCCGCTGGTGCCGTATCTGTTGTCGTGAAGCTGGCTGATGACGAATGTCCTGGGTATCCGGAAGGCCTTTGTAAGATGCCTCCCGCAGGTTGCCGTCGTCCGTCCCAAGCTACTCCAGATAGGGCCGGAGCACCTCTTCGATCCATCCCATGAACGCTCGGACACGGCGTGACAGGTTTTGGCGATGAGCGACCACAAGTGACACGTCCAACGGCTCCGGGCGGAAATCCGGCAGGACTTCAACCAGTGTTCCGCTTTCCAGGTGGTGGCGTATCCCGGAATAGGCTGCCTGGATCAGTCCCATGCCTGCGAGACCTGCAGCCTCGTATGTCTGCACACTATTTACATGCAGTGCACCAGGAAGCGGAAGTGTCGCGTAACCGCCGTCACTCCCTTCCGGATACTCCCAGCCATAAGGCTTGGCGCCGAGTGTCCTGCTGTAATGGATTGCACGGTGCTTCTGCAGTTGCAGGTCTTCCAGAGCTTGAGGGATGCCATGGCGTGCCATGTAGATTGGGCTCGCCGCATTCACCATGCGCAGCCGACCGAGCCGACGGGCGATCAGCGTCTCATGCCCAATCGGTCCGATCCTGAGAACGCAGTCGAAGCCCTCCTGAACAAGATCGACCTGCCGATCCGTGCTCGATATCTCCAGCTCCAGCTCTGGATGGGAGGCCATGAATTCCGGCAGGGCTGGTATGATCGTCGTACGCGCGAGTTCTGTCGGCAGATCGACCCGCAGGCGACCTCGGAGCGCAACGCGATCCTTCGCAAACATCGATTGTAGATCGTCTACGTTGGCAAGGAGATCGCGAGCGCGCGCATGGTATGCCCGTCCGTCTTCCGTGAGTTGCACACTTCGCGTCGTCCGGTGCAGCAATCGAACGCCGACATCCTCTTCGAGCTTGCGCACGGCCATGGAGGCGCGCCCCTTCTGTATGCCAAGGCTATCCGCCGCGCGGGTGAAGCTCCCCGTCTCGGCAACCCGGATAAAGATGAGGATCGGCTCGAGGTTATGCATCTTGATACGTCCCGATTGGACCATTTAGGGAGAACAATCTGTTCCTTTTTGCGTGGTTTATCATCGAATGGCAAAACAGTAAATTTTGGCATGGGCACGAACAATGCACCGTCGGTACGAGGAACGCCCAAGCGCCAAGGACATACAATGACCCAATCAAGCACTAAGACCGCCGTCGTCTACCACTCCGGCTACGGACACACGAAACGGCTTGCAGAGGTCGTCGCCAAAGGCGCATCCGCGTTGCTGATCGCCATCGATGCCGAAGGCAACATCTCGCAGGACGCGTGGGAAGCTCTTGATGATGCGGATGCCATCATCTTCGGCTCACCAACCTACATGGGCGGCCCGACCTGGCAGTTTAAAAAGTTTGCCGACACCTCTTCAAAACCGTGGTTCCAAGAAAAGTGGAAGAACAAGGTATTCGGCGGCTTTACCAACAGCGCCAGTATCAACGGCGACAAGCTCAACACCCTGCAATATTTCCTCCTCCTGGCAGGCCAGCACGGTGGCCTGTGGGTCAGCCTCGCTATGAAGCCCGCGAACGTCAAGGCCTCCAAACGCGATGATCTGAACCGAATGGGCTCGTATATCGCGCCGATGGCACAGTCCGACGCAGATGCCTCCCCAGGCGAAATGTCGGACGGCGATCTTGAGACAGCCCGGCTCTACGGCGTTCGTGTTGCCGAAATTGCCAGCCGATTTGCAACGGCTCAGACAGCCTGAGCGCCAAACGATCGATACCGAAGGTTCGATCAATGTCTACAGGCCTCATGATATCTGATCTCCCAGAACCAGCTTTGATAGCTCGACGGCGTAACGGTCACCGTGATGCCCAAGAACCAATTGGGAAAGCGCTTATGCTGCACACGATTTTCATCTGGCTTGTCGTCGCTGGATTCGCTGGTGCCGGGCTGTTCAATGCTATCGGGCCGGCGGCCCAACAGGAAACCTTTGTTCGCTGGGGTTATCCCCGATGCTGGTGCCGGACGACCGGCATGCTCGAACTGGCAAGCGCCGCGCTGGTTGCCTTTCCCGCTACTCAGACCGCAGGCCTGTTTATCGGTGCCATCATCCTGGCAGCAGCGGCGTTCACCGTCGTGCACCACCGGGAATTTTCGCATTTGGTGCCGATCGGTGTCTTTGCGGTTGGCCTCGTGGCAGCAAGTGTCACGTCGTGAGCCTCAGGTCCCGAAGGGGTTGGCGAAGGTTGACGCCGGCTTCGAGTTGCCGCAGAGCTGTCAAGCCGGGCGACGTCCAAAGAGTAGGCAGTTGTCCTCCACTAGGGTCTTATTGTTAACTCCCTTATTGAGATCTGCCAGACCCCAATAAGGTAAGCCGAAAGGCTGGAAGTTGTGACTGTCCCTCGATCATCACCTGCATCACAGTGATCCGTTCTCTCAGCGGGCGTGGCCTCTTTCATGCCACCTCCTTGTGCTGTGGGCCCTCGAACGCTGCTTCTTTGTTGGCCGGGAGCTCCGGGCGATCAGCCGGCGATGAGAACGATTTTGCCCTGGAGACCGCCTCGGGAAGCGCGTTCGTGCGCAGCAGATGCGTCAGTCAACGGGAAGGTGCTGTCGATGACGACACGGATAGTGCCGTCTTCGAGCAGTCGGCCAGCCTCCGCGAGTTGTGCACCGTTCGAGCGAACCTGTGTTGATGATACCGTGATGCCGCACGCGGCGGCGTCGTCCTGGCCCGAGAAGCCAACGGGGTTGACCAAGAACAGGGCTCCGCCCGGCTTGATGACGTTCAGGAAACGCTCCATGTTCGAGCCGCCGACGGCGTCGATCACGAGGTCCACATCCTGTGCGGCCGTTTCAGGCGATATCTTGGTGTAGTCGATGAACTGATCCGCGCCCAGGTCGTGCAGAAGCGCCTCGTGCTTGCCTGAGGCGACAGCAATTACCCGCGCGCCTTTCCACTTCGCAACCTGAACCGCCAGGTGGCCTACGCCGCCGCCTGCGCCATTGACCAGAACGGTTTTGCCTTCGAGCGGGACCGGTACATGGGGAAATGACTGGAACGGGTTGGCCGCGTCATGGCCAAGATCGACCAGAAACTGCCAGGCCGTGAGCAACGACATCGGTGCGCCTGCTGCCTGGACGTGGTCGATACCCACGGGTTTCAGCGCCAGTTCCGATGCGGGCACGCAGACGTATTCGGCATAGGCGCTGCTGCCCTTCATCACGTCTTGGGGGAAGCGCACCATCGCATACACTTCGTCTCCGAGGTGTAACTCCGAAACACCGTCGCCGATCGCGGCCACGATGCCTGACACATCGGTGCCCAGGATCAGTGGAAAGGTCGGATGAGGCTGCCATTCGGACGGCAGCGCGCGGTAGCCGTCACGCAGATAGAGGTCTGGCGGGTTGATGCTGGCCGCATGTACGCGGACGAGCACTTCGCCACGTGCGGCGACCGGGCGGGGCGCGTCTTCGTAAAGCAGGACCTCCGGACCACCGAATTCGTGCAACCGTACTGCTCTCATCATCTCAGTCATCATAGCCTCGCTGTGATTGTGTTTACCACCAGGAGATAGGAGAGAGCGCACCTGTTGATAATCGTGTCTCGGGTCCGTTTAATAGTGCCATGAAGGAACAGATCGGTTTGGAGCGACTAACCGGGCTAATGGCATTCGCTCGAGCGGGCTCTTTGGGGAGCTACACGGCAGCCGCTCGTTCGCTGTCCGTCTCGCCGTCGGCAATCAGCAAGAGCATCCAACGGCTGGAGGCGCACCTCGGCGTGACGCTGTTCACGCGCACGACACGCTCGCTGACCCTTACGGCAGAAGGGCGAGAGATCCATGGGCGCGCGCTGCGATTGCTGCGCGATGCCGAAGACATTGAGCAGGTGGCCAAGAGGGCTCGTGGCGAACCCGCTGGGACTTTGCGGATTGCAGCTTCATTAGCGATCGGCCTTCATATAATTGCGCCGGCCCTTCCGCAGTTTCGAAAGCTCCATCCGAAAGTGACGATTGATCTGCGATTGAGCGACCACCTTGTGGATCTCGTCGGGGAGGGGATCGATCTGGCTATCCGTATCGCCGACCTTGCCGACTCGCGTCTTCTTTCGCGGCGGCTCTCTCCGCATAGGCTCTGTTGCTATGCGTCGCCTGAGTATTTGGCCGCGCGCGGCAACCCGAAGCACCCCGACGAACTGGAGGCGCACGACACTGTAAACCTCCGTTACCAGAGCACGGGTCAGACGTTTCGCTGGCCGTTCAGGATTGGGGATCGGGACATCGAGATCGTACCCTCCTCCAGCATCATCGTTGATGCGAGTGAGGCAGTCCTTGCGACGATCGCTGCGGGTGGGGGGATTGGAATGGGCGCGGGCTTCATGGCGGGCCCTTTGGTCAAGCGCGGGCAATTGGTACCGGTCCTGTCCGATTTCGCCGTGGAGCGTAACAACATCACAGCAGTCTGGCCCGAAAGCCGCCGCACCAACCCGGCTGTTCGCGCGTTTCTGACCGAACTGATGAAGCTCTTCTAGCCGTGGGCCGGCGGCCCGCCCTCTCAGTTCAGTGAGGTTGCACCCAGGTGGGGTTGGCTTCAGAGACAACCGCCTTCACGAGCGCAATGATCGATTTCAGAGTTGCTGCGTCTGAGATCTTGGCGCGGACGGGTTGAGCGAGTTCTTCGCATGAACCGTCGATTGATAGCAGATGTGCAGCTCGCTGGCTGCTGGCTCGCATGCCGGTCGAAGCGTTCATCCAGACCGGCGAACGCAGCGCGCTTTCTTATCTCATCAAGCCGCTTGTCGATCAGGTGTCTCGGGCGATGCGCGAGGAGTGAAATCCTTGCCGGTGTCGGCTGTCCCAATCCCTTCAAGGCGGGTAGTTGCGGCTCAGCCATCGCTGGCACGGAGCAGATTGATTAGCTCTATACCGTGAAAGTCCTTCTCATTGTCAGTCACGACGTGCATCCGTTCGCCTGCGCAGTGGCCGCGATGATGGTATCAAGGCCACTACGCGATCGCCCGCTTGCTTTCGCTTCAGCCATCAATCGCGCCCATATGAGAGCCGCCGTTTCGTCGAAGGGAAGGATGCGATTAGCAAAAAGACGCTGCGGCCCCTCATCACCGACAAACCAGCTCTCGAGAGAAGTTCGCTTCTTGCCGGCGGGCTTCTCCAAGATGCCTTCCGTGGTCGCAGGCGACTTGGTCAACACTTTGATCCGCGAAGGTGGGATGATCGCCCCTGACGCCATGTTGGGCGACATCGTCGAGGCCCTTGCAGACGGCGGTCTCTTTCGGCTCCGGGGCGTTCTCATCGAAACCGTGGCCTTTCAGTGCTATTGAGGACTGCTGGGCGTGCGCCTTCCCATGGCTGCGATCCTGACCGGCGATGCGGATATCGCCCAGGATTATGCCATCAGCCGGGAGGTTGAAGACAACCTGCCTCCGATCGTCGCGCTGCTGCAGGGCGTAGACGCCAGCTTCCGGCCGGTTCCCCATCGATCGGGAACTGCGGCCTCGTCGTCATCCCAAAATGCCAACGGCTACCGGGTCGAATTCCTGACGTCGAACCGTGGTTCGGATGATTACATTGACCAGCCGGCGAAGATGCCCGCCCTTGATGGCGCCAGCGCGGATCCACTACGCTTTCTCGACTTCCTCATCAGGGAACCCGTCAGGACAATGCTGCTCCACCGGAGCGGTGTCCCGGTCGTTGTCCCCGATCCGTCCCGGTACGCGATCCACAAGCTCATCGTCGCCAGCCGCCGGCACATTGACGGGCAGGGGGCCGCGAAGCGGGAGAAGGACGTCCGCCAAGCTGCGCTGCTTTTTGAGGCCCTGCTGCAGTCAAGGCGGTCCGCTGAATTGGCGCTCGTCTACAACGAAGCATGGGAACGCGGGCCTGTGTGGCAGGAAAGCATTCGAGCCGGGGCTGGGATGCTGCCGGCATAAGGTTGATTGGAAGTCGCAGACAAACGGAGTGCCGGGACTCCGGGGCGTCAACAGAAGAAAGCACCGTCGCCAGTTTCAACAGAAGCCGTTGAGCTTGAGGATCTTATGAGCTTCTATGGCCGCCCGGAGCTCGTCTTCCGACTTGCGATCGCCTTGATTGGCGTCCGGGTGGTGCATCTTGAGTTTCTCCTTGTAGCGCCTCCTGATCTCTTCAGGTGTCGCGTCGGGTGAAATACCGAGCGTCTCGAACGCTTTTGCTTCAAGAACCTTGAGCTTGCGAGCCCGTTTCGCGACGCTTGCCGCTTGCCGCTCGGCTGCACTCTTTCGCGCATTGATCGCTTTTGCTGAGCCTGATCGGGCCTTGGATGGGAGAGGGGGTTCTGTAACTTGATTGATCTTTACGCCAATGGTTGCCCGAAGACCGCTGGCGGCCTCTCGCTGATAACGGGCGGTCACAGGGTCGGACAGGCTCGGTGAGAAGTTGTAGCCCTTGGTATACGCCGCCAAATGCGTGGGACAGAATAGCAGAAATAGCCCTTCTGCTTCACGCCCCACCGGAGCACGGTGCGTGCCGCTCACTTCGCATCCGTCCCATTGGCACTTTGGCCCCCTTGGTTCCTGATGTTTAGGCGGGCTTTTGCGGATTGGCCGCAGGCTCACAAAAATCTTTGAGTCAGAGGTCATGGCGCCTTTATAGGGCGACCCCGCTTCACGGGGCAAGATAGGAAAGAGACCGAAGGCCCGGCTCTTGTCCGGTGGCGGGATCTAACGGCCGTCGGGGGCGTCTCGGACAGTGGTGCTACTTCTCGTGCTCGGTCGCCCGCGCGAAACGTACACCTATACGAGGGCAAAAAAACCGAGGCGGAAATCGCAGATGCCGAGGAGGCGATTGCAAAGGAATTGTGGAGCGCGGCGCATGATCTGTCGCCAGCGTCGCGGTGAAGCTGCATTCCCTCCTGGAAATGGAGGATCCGGGCTCTGCCCTAGAGGAAGCGGCCGCTCACCAAGTCTTCACCCGATACAGCGCTTCGCGAGATCACCGATCTTGTTCGGCGTGGCATCTTGGTACGGGACAAGGCAGGCGGACGCAGCACAAGCTATTCGCTAAGGCCGATCGAATAGGGAGGTTCCGGTCCCCCTGAAAGCTCCGGTATCCGCTCAGGCGAGTGTGGCTCTTTCTGGGCGATGTTTTTATCAGCGTTCTGCGCTTTTGCATTGAGGGTCGAGAGGTTCTCACTACGAGCATTCGGCTCCGCAGGTGCCATATAGGATTTGGTTAGCGTCGTGCTTCTTTCACAAGAGCGAGTTAGCGGGATGGCTTTTGGCAAAAAAAAGCCTCGAAAGCCGCCCTTCCGCTATCGGCTCGGAATCAACGATTCTCAGGTGGGGCATATGACGGACTGGCGTCGAAGTAACTTATTGGGGCCGTGCCATGATTTCGATCACATCAACCATCCTCGGCCATCTACAAGACGGTCGAGGACGTGATGTACGCCCTGGAGCGAGATGGTTTCTCGTTCATCAGGATGCCTCATGCGGAACCACAGCCAAGATGGCTCGTTTATCGCCGAGATCAAGGAGACCAGACATGCCCAGCGGACCACTCAAAGCGCTTCTCGCCGTCCTAGCAGTCGCGGGATATCAGAACCGCGACCGGATCGCCGAAATCCTAAAAGGCGTGACCGAGCGCCAACGGACGTCATCGGGTGAAGCGACACAAGGAGCTGCGGCGAATGCAGCCCCCGGATCGGATGGCGGTATCGACGACATTCTTAACAGGTTGCGGACAGGCGGACTTGGAAGCTTGGTCAGCGGCGGCAGCATCGGGTCGATACTCAACGGCGGCTTGAGCGACCTCCTCGACCAATTCCGACAGGCCGGGCAGGAGAAAAAAGCCGAGTCATGGGTCAAGCCCGGGGCGAACGATCCGATCAATGATAGCGAGCTCGCGTCAGCGCTGGGACCAGATGTCCTGCGAGACATAGCCACGCGAACCGGCATGTCGGAAGAGGAAATCCTAAAGCGCCTCTCCGAGAACCTGCCCAATGCAGTCGACGGCCTCACGCCTGACGGAACGGTTCCGCCTGCATCAGTCGCCTGACCCTGACATAGGTTCAGCCAAACGGTCCTCGTCAGCGACTTCCTCAAGAGGCAGGAGCGAGAACAGGTTATCGATCGGCAGCTGCCGGCAGCCGCGTGGCAACCCACAAGGCGAGTGCACAGAAGCTGAAGGCTCCTCCCATCAAGCAGACTCCCGGCCAGCCGAACAAGCCGTAGGCGGACGTTCCCGCGATCGCCCCGATGGCGCTTCCGACGGAGTAGAACATCATATAGCCGCCGATCAACTGACCGCTGCGTTGTGGATGCAGGGCCACGACGACGCTCAGATTGGCGACGTGGACGGCCTGGACTCCCAAGTCGAGCAACAGCACGCCTGCCAGCATCAGCGGAATGGAAGACGGAAGGAGAGCGATCAGCCCCCAGGATGCCAGCAGGAGCACCAGAGAGACCCCCATCGTCCAATT
This sequence comes from Neorhizobium sp. T6_25, assembly GCF_002968555.1. Taxonomy (NCBI): domain Bacteria; kingdom Pseudomonadati; phylum Pseudomonadota; class Alphaproteobacteria; order Hyphomicrobiales; family Rhizobiaceae; genus Neorhizobium; species Neorhizobium sp. T6_25. Next base: position 100,488 of record NZ_PVBL01000023.1, on the reverse strand, counting down.
GCCATGGCCGCGATCAGCACGTCTTCCGGCATAGGTCGCGGCAATCGCTCCGGCCAGTCCGACAAGACCGAATAAACCGATCCTGGTATGCGAATAGGAAAACGGAGAAGCACTGAGCGGCAGGACCAGCGCTGTCCAGAACGTGCTGAAGGACGCGAAGATGAGGAGCGCGAGGACCCCTCTAAGAAGCAGGACCGGTTCGCGCAGGAACGTGCGCGGAATAGAGATCAGCGCGTTGACATAGGTTCCGGAACGTGGTCCTGCGGAACGCCTGGGCAGCACCGAATTCAGGACTCCGACCATGACGACCATGGATAGGGCAGATGCCATATACACCGCCCGCCACCCGCCGAAATCAGCAACCACACCGGCTACCAAACGCGCAGCAAGGATGCCTGTGACGACGCCGCTGGTGACCATGCCGACGATCCTCCCCCGCTGGGCCGCCGTAGCCAAGGCCGCCGCATGGGCAACAAGTATCTGCACCAGGACCGCCAGCAGCCCCAAAACGGCCATGCCGAGGAGAAGGATTATTTTCGTCCCAGCAGTCGCCACGACCACGAGAGCGATAGCCGCCAGCAGTCCTTGGACCTTGATGAGACTTCGCCGATCCACAAGGTCGCTGATCGGCACGATGAAGATCAAGCCCAACCCGTAGCCGACCTGGGTCAGCGTCACGATGAGACCGATGGCGGCTGGCGAAATTGCAAGGTCCTTCGCCATGAGGTCAAGCAATGGCTGGGCATAATACACGTTGGCCACGCTGAGGCCCGCCGCCACCGCCATGATGAGCGAATGCATTCCTGACAAGCCGTCTCTTTGCGCCTCTTGAGTAAATCGGGTTGACCTAGCATCCATTTGGAAGTTCCTCGCAATCTCGTTCTCGTCCCTGTTGAGACCACTTGGCCTAGTTTGATTCTAGTTCTAAGTTAGAACCAGTTCGCGCAATGGGAGACTGTCGATGGTGAAACGTGTCAGCCAATGGAATGCTGGATGCCCCGTAGCCCGTTCCCTCGATGTAATCGGCGACTGGTGGTCCCTGCTGATCATCCGTGACGCCTTCGACGGCTCGCGCCGGTTCGGCGAGTTTCAGTCAGGACTGGGCATAGGCAAAGGGGTGCTGGCGACGCGATTGCGCGACCTCGTGGAACGAGGGATCTTCGAAACCGCGCCAGCCTCAGATGGAACCGCCTATCGGGAATACGTCCTTACGGCGAAAGGGCGCGGCTTGTTCCCGGTGATCGTATCGCTCCGTCAATGGGGTGAGGACCACCTGTTCGGTCCCGGCGAAAAGCGGTCTTTACTTGTGGACAGGGAGAAAGGCGCACCGATCGCACAGCTTGACGTTCGATCGCGGGATGGTCGCACGCTTGCTTGGTTCGACACTCAGGTGCTGGCGGAAGGCAGTTGTTTGCGGGCAAGCCGATGATCGCCTACAGCGCTATCCTGCCATGACGACTTTCGGCCAAAACGGACATCCAGGTTCGCGTTGGGGAACGGCTGCGTTGGGCCTCCTTGTCAGCCATAGACGCAGATGATGCATCTCCCTCGCACGAAAGTCCGCTCTCGGAAGGCTGTGGTTTAATGTGGGCCTAGTCCGGTCGGGAGATCGACCTTCTTTCGACAACGCTGATCAGGATGAAATGCGGCGGAAAGCAACGGTCCCACTGGCCGCAAGCCGGAGCGAATGGAAGGCGGCGGACGAGCGGGTCGGATATACCAGGGCGAAAAAAGCCGAGGAGGAAATCGCGGATGTCGAGGAGGCGATGGCAAAGGAATTGTGGAGCGCGGCGCCTCGATCTGTCGCCGGCGTCGCGGTGAAGCTGCATTCCCTCTTGGAAATGGAGGGTCCGGGCTCTTCCCTCCAGGAAGCGCCGTGGCCGGAGCTTCGGACGATCCTGGCCGATCTTGTGCGGATTTGCGCAGGTCCGAATCCGATCTGAGTATTGCCGTCTCCCGGCCACTATATGCACATGGAGTGGCCGTCCGTCTTCCCGCTCTCTGTTCGCGACGGTATATTTACGCACATTGAGGCCGATAATCCTGTCGCCGCGATCACGGTCGATGAACGGATCGTGGCTGCGGTCCGTCGACTTCAGGACTTCCCTGAGATCGGTCGTCCCGGCCGCATTGGGGGGACACGCGAACTGGTCGTTTCCGGTACGCCTTGTGTCGCCGCCTATACAGTGACAGATGACAGTCCGCGTACTGCGTGTCCTTCATGGGGCGCAGCAATGGCCGGATGCTCTTCCGGAAGATTGACTCCTCAGGCCAGCAATTTAGTCGTTCATCTTGGGAACACTTGGGAAATCGCATTGGTAAATGCAAGAACGTTGATTTAACCCTGGGTTAGGTAATAGACGAACTATCGACGGTTCGATTCTCAAGAGCTTCAATTTCGGGTCTTATCGTTGCTTTTTTCGAAATCGCTTTACGCGTGCGTGCGTGCCGCAGGTGGCCTCTGAGCACCAAAGCCGCCGCCCGCTTTTCGATGTATCAAGAAACAACCAGCCGCAATTGTCTCCTTTGCATTCCCGAACGAGGCGGCGGTGATTGCGGCCGGTGATCAAATCTGCCGCTGCCGCGGCGAACAGGCCAGCGAGATCGTTTAGGTCGGTGAGCGGCAGCCGCCAGCGGAAACCATCCGCTGTTTCTGTCAGGACCTGCCGAGCGCGAGCCCGTTTGGCGATGTGGTGAGCGATTTCGAACGCCTCAACCGGATACGGCTGGTCAGCGTCTTCCGACGCAAAGATAGCGTAGATCGCCTCGCGTAGACGCACCACGTCCTCCAAAGCGGCCGCGGCTCTCTCGGGATTGCTCTTGGCAAGCACGCCGAGTTCGCCAGCTTGTACCTCATCGAGGAGGCCCGTTCGTTGCGCGAGGACCACGACGTCATCATACGATCTCAGGAGATCAGGCCTCCATCCTTCCCCTCGACTTTCGACCGTATTCACGAGATCCAGGGCCGGATGTCCGCCGCTTAGCGGCATATCGGATGTCGACGTTGCCATGTCACCTTAGGAACAAGTTGTGTATCGTGCAGTTTGTAACGGTAATAGCATACATAGACCGTTACAAGATAGGATAGGCCTCATGTCTTCGGTACGCAACCTGACCAAATTCCTTGTTCTATGCCTCGTCTGGGGATTGACGTGGATCGCCGTAAAGGTCGGCGTCAACACTATGCCGCCGATGCTGTTTGCCGCCACTCGATTCATTGCAGCCGGCTCTGTTCTGCTTGGTTGGGGTGCAGCCAGAGGCACAATCGTCCTTCCTCAGGGTGGTAATATGCTGCGGCTTTTGGTTGCCAGCTTGTTGATGATCACCCTTTGCTACGGACCTCTGTTCTGGGGGATGAAGTTTATCCCATCCGGCACGGCCGCCGTCCTGGAGATGTCCTTGACGCCCCTGGCGTTGCTGGCATTTGGAATCGCAATGGGTGAGGAAAGGTGGAGCCTGGTTCGGTTCTGCGCAATGGGGCTCGGCGTCTTTGGCCTGGCTGTTCTCTTCGCTCCGGAGATCATGGCATCGAATACCAGTTCCTCGACCATGCTTGGCCTGGTTGCCGTGGCCTGGGCAGCGATCTCCTCGGCGGCGGGATCAGTTCTGGCGCGGCCGCTGGTATCGGAATTTGGCAGCAGCTTTTTATCTGGTTCAACCACGTTGATCGGCGGCATTGCCCTTTTTGCAGCTTCGCTGTTGATTGAGCCGCATGCAACAGGGTCTTTGTCGTCCATGTGGAGTTGGCAGGTTATTACCGGATGGCTGTTTCTTGTCATCTTCGGCTCCCTGATCGGATACAGTATCTACATGCAGCTGCTGCGCGACATCGGTCCCGCAAGAGCCGGCAGTTTCGCCTTTGTCTCTCCTGCGATAGCGGTCAGCGTTGGTGCATTGTTGGCGGGCGAGACAATAACCGTTCTAGGTGTCGCGGGAATGGTCTTGATGCTTCTGGCGGCAGGAGGCTGTCTGTTCGCCGACCAGCTCACCAACCTCCTGTCAGCGCCACAGAAAGCAAAAGCGTGCAGCGCGCGTCCCTGAAGGAACCACCGAACGCACTCGTAGCCGCTATTTCGGACGTCGGCGCCACGAAAGCTGTAGCACTTCGCAAAGAAGAGAAGCGATCAGATTAAGGACGAGGAACATCCTGAACCGGAGTCAGCCAATGGCTCGCGCGAAGCCGGGAACGGGATCACCTATGCCCTTTGCTCACACGAAAGAGCCCGCGCGTACCCCCTGCGCGGGCTCTTCCTAAGCCTGAGACTCTTCTATGCTCGGCTTAGGGATCCGACGATGGTAACCGGTCTGATGAGGGCCACCAACCCAACAAAAGGAACTAGAGCATATGATCTCTTGACCGCCGGTTTGAGCCTTCAACGCTTCCCCACCAATCTTCCGGACGTGTCTGTGTCCTGAAGTCCTGATGCGCGAAGCTGCTGCTTTGTTGATGCAGAGTTCATTCTCCTCCTGCAGGTCGGCGTCGCGTGGGCAGCGGAATGCTGGTGAGACGTTAGTCCTGCCTTGCGGAAAAGCCCCGCCGCGATGCCGAAACGGGGCTACGGAGGCAGCGGAAAGCTTGGTAATCGATCATCGGGCGTGACCGTCAAGCGGCCGCAGGATGGCCAACGGATATGGCTTTATAGCGAGGAGCTTAGCGGAACCTATTTCGTCAGCTTCAACCTCTATCGATTGGCTGGGCCTGGGCCGACACTCAAGCCGTGCGAAATGTCCTCCGGGTAATCGAATTCGCTCTCGGTTTCGAGCCCAGCACAGCGAAAGCCGCGTCTCAACCATAGTGGCCGGAATCTACCATTGTCTTTCGATCAACTCAGTGGCGTAATCGGTCCGTTTCCGTCAGTCCCACCTCCGAAAAGAAGGTTTGGAGCATGGAGGTCTCATCCGGGCTTACGATCGCGGCTACATATCCGTCAGGTCGAACCAGCACCCATTCGCCGGGCAACAGTCCATAGGCATTGCGGAAATGACCAGCCATGTCCTGCAATTCGCACCCCGGCCCGACCCGATGGATGTGCAGGCCCTTTCGTCCACTGGTGATATCACGCTCAGCCTCGAAACCGACGAGCGTCCAGTGCGAGCCGGTGAACAAGTCGAAGAGGCGCCGGAAACATCCGGCCGCACCACGAAGCGGAGCATCGGGCGCGCGATCTCCGGCAAGCAAGGGGCTCATGCGTCCGGATCGATTGAGCGTGAGCGGGGATTCCGTATATCCGATGCCGAGCTGGCGCAGCTCACGACCGCGCCGCATCTCCCCGCGCTTTGCTGCATCGAGAAGGCCAGCTGCAAGCCCGAGCATCGCTTCCGCGACCGGGCGCCGCTCGCTTTCATAGCTGTCGAGCAGACGATCCGGAGCGCCGTCGAGCACCGCGGCCAGCTTCCACCCCAGGTTATAGGCATCCTGGACGCTGGTGTTGAGGCCCTGGCCGCCGGTCGGCGGATGGATGTGGGCAGCGTCACCGACGAGGAGTACGCGACCACTCCGGTAACGATCGGCAAGCCGGGCGTTCATGGAATAAGCGGAAGCCCAGCTCACCAATCGGACCTTAACGTCATTGCGCCCCGTCCTTTCGCGGATCATTCCCACGATCCCCTCTTGGGTGAGGTCCACTTCGCCTTCTAAGGGAATGACTGCCTGGATCTGGAAAAGGTCAGTTCCGGCGAGCGGGCAAACCGAGAGCATGCGCTCCATACTGCCGTTGTTGAACTGGTGCCAGACCTCGCGGTCGAGGCCGATCAAGTTGGCATCCGCCACCATTGCCCGCACGCCCAGCGTCTTGCCTGGAAAATCGACGCCGAGGGCATCCCGAACGAAGCTGCGGCCGCCGTCAGCTCCAATGAGGTAGCGGCACTGCACGAACTCTTCGCCGGCGGGGCCGATCAGACGCGCGGTGACACTCTGCTCATCCTGCTCAAAGTCGACAAGTTCGTATCCAAATTCAACCCGATGGCCGAACTCCGCGAGCCGCTCGCGCATTAACTCCTCCGTCAGGAACTGCGGGATCATCAGCGCGATGTGATAAGGCTCCGCCGGCGTTGGATCGTCACGTTCGGCGATGTCCCTTTCGGTATGGGTACCATCGCCCCAATACTCGCGCATCCGGGGATAGGTGCCGCCTGCGGCGACGACCCGGTCGATGATACCCAAATCCTCGAACACTTCCTGGGTCCGCGGCTGGATGCCCTTCCCGCGCGAGCCGGGAAAGGCTTGATCGATCTTCTCGATAAGGCGGAACGGCACGCCACGCCGTGCAAGGTCGATAGCTAGTGTGAGGCCGGCTGCGCCAGCACCACAGATCAGAACTGCGAGGGTGTTTTCGTCTTCCATTGTCGCCTCCAAGTGTGTATGATGCACATATCATCAGGAGGTGTTGGCGTGTCAACAAAAAAAGTGCAAAATACACATATTAAGAAAATGCTGCCTGAGCTGCACCGCTCGCTTGTCGACATCGGCAGCCTTATGAACCGTCCTGAACGTGACGCGCAGTTGCTGGAAATGGCCGGATTGACACTCGAACGAGCGCTTTTTCCTCTTCTCGTCACGATCGAGCGGCGGGGGCCGATCGGCGTTGTAGAATTGGCAGAGGGTGTCGGACGCGACTACACGACCGTCAGCCGTCAGGTTGCGCGTCTTGAGGCGCTTGAACTCGTCGAGCGCCGCTCGAGCTCGGTCGACAAGCGGGTGCGTGAGGCGGTCATCACGCCGAGGGGAAAGGAAGCGACCGATGCCCTCGATGTGGCGCGTGAAACGATGGCGTTTTCCCTGTTCCGGGATTGGCCCCGCCAAGACTTCGACGAGTTGATCCGGCTCATGCGGATGTTCGCCGACGGCATGAGCGGTCAGCCTGGCACCGAAAGATAGGTGGCTGAAGTGGAACTGTTGGAGGACTATTGCCGTCAAGCGCAGGTCGCCAGCGAATGAACCAGACGTGACGTCGGCGGAACGTAAAACGGTGAAGACCGATCGGATGCCGCCCTCATTCCAGGCATGATTACCGTCGGCGAGCCCGACTGTCCTGAACGCGATCCGGAGGTTCCCCGACGCGCCGCTCTCAGTAGAGCATCCAGCGCGGTGGCTGGCCGACAAGCTGTAGTGTCTGCCTGACCGGCGGCTCTTGACCACTTCGCTCATCTGGGCGGCGTTGACGGCGCCCGCATCTCGTTCGGTTTGATGATCGGATCCGGGAAATCAATGTAAACCGGCGACGCCGGAATTCGTGGGATAGGTAAGGCCTCCAAGCGGCCCTTACCAGAACCGTGTAGAATGCACGCATGTAGCCAGAAAAGTGTCGACATAAATGTGTATGTTACACTTTTATGTTGACGGGCCTCGCATATCTGGATTATGTGCATAATACACATTCAACAGGTGACGGCAAATCCCTGCGCAGCGAATTTGGGCATCCGCGACGCATGTGCGGTCAACAGCAGGGAGTCGCGAGATGAACCCCGACGCATCTATAGCAGGTAACGATAAGGCAGCGCCGAGGCTTGACTGGCGCGTGATGCTGCCGGTCTTTCTCAGCGTCAGCCTCTATGCGGCAAGTGCGGCCGCAGTCTTACCAATTTTGCCATTTTACTTCAAGGAGATGGGCGGAACGCCGCTCATTTTCGGTATCGTGATCGCCACTGAAGCGCTCACTCAGTTTGTCGCAGGACCACTTGTCGGTCAGCTTTCCGACCGCTTGGGACGCAAGAAAATCCTGCTGGCAACGCAGGCGGCTGCTTTTGCCAGCTTCCTCTTGCTCGCTCTGGCAAAGGCGGTGTTTCCGGTTCTGTTGGCGCGCATGCTGTTCGGACTTACTGGGGCGACCTTCACTGCCGCCGCCGCCTATGCCGCAGACCACAGTTCCCCAGACAACCGCCGGCAGGCCATAGGCGTCTTGAATGCCGCTGTCGGACTTGGAGGTGTTGTCGGAGCGGGCCTAACAGGTTATCTGTCGGGCATCTCGCTGGCTGTACCGATTTACGCCGCAATGGCTCTCTCCGCGGCCAGCCTCGTCGTGACGACTGTGTGGATCAAGGGCAGCTACGCAGCACCCCTCGGCTTCGATAAGTCCGACCAAAGCGAGGTTTCCCTCGATAAGGTCTCAATCAGGTCAATCGTAAGCTCTCCCTTGATCCGAGTGCTTGTGATCGTGCTGCTCTGCTACTTCTTTGCCTATGGTCTGTATGGCTCTCAGATCGCCAACTATCTTCAAGCGACCTTTATCAGTGAAGGCAATTCGTTCGGACCGCGCGAACTTGGATACATCATGGCTGCCGATGGTGCGATCAACATCATTGTCCAGTTGTTCCTGCTGCAATGGCTCGGGCGATACTTCACTGAACGCCTGCTGATCGTTCTCATATGTGCGATCGCGGCCGTCGGCTACATCACCGTCGGCTTTGCGATGACGCTTCCGGTTCTTGTCTTTGCCATCCTTTGCGTCAGTGTCGGTGATGCCCTGGCGCGCCCCACCTTCATTTCGGCGCTCTCCGTCCATGCTCCCCGCGAACGTCAAGGGATCGTGCTGGGAACTGCACAATCGCTCCTTGCTGCCACGGAGGCAGTCTCTCCCGTAATTGCCGGCTTTCTCATTGGCCAGGCTCTCTATGGTATTTGGACCGGCGCGATCATCGCGTTCGTTGCGACTGCCGCAGCAATCGCCTGGACAAGACTGCCGCTCACCGACCCGGAGGCAGAGCTGCGGGCGAACCAGTAGACATACGATGGCCGTGACCATGGCAGCGTTCCTCATCAAACTCGGCTCGAGAGAACCCACTCAATGACAGGCCAGAACATCTTGGAAAACAGAATCAGTATTCGGTCGCTGGGAGACATGGTGACGACTTCCGCCGCCGCGCATGATGTGCTCTTTCACACCTATTCAAGGGCGCTGGCGATTTGCTTCGTGATCAGGCAATCGATGCGAACATTGATACTCCTTTTGTCCACCACGTTGGTTCTTTCCGCCTGCACACAGACGCCAGAGCGCGCTTTCGACGCCCGTGAGGCCGACAATGCCTTGATCGCGGGGTATGGTGAAATCCGCGCCTACCGCTATTCCCCACGCAATGAAGCCCTTGCAAGGCATCGCGACTGGATGGTTAAGACCCGTTCCGACAGCAAAAATATACTGATGCTCTCCGGTGGTGGCGGCAGCGGCGCTTTCGGTGTCGGTGTACTCGCTGGCTGGACTGCCACGAACACGCGCCCGCGTTTTGATCTCGTAACCGGCGTCAGCACAGGCGCCTTGATTGCGCCATACGCCTTCCTGGGTCCTGCTTATGACAAGACCCTGGTGCATCTGTTTACCAGCGGTGTCGCGGAGGAGCTTGTCGCGATCAACGGTCCCTTCGGGGTACTTGGTTCAAGTCTGCTCAACCCCGGGCCGCTCAAAAGACATGTCGAACGCTCCATCACGCCCGATGTCCTCAACCAAATTGCCGCCGAACACCGCAACGGTCGACGGCTGCTTGTTCTCACGACAAACCTCGATGCCCAACGTGGCGTGATCTGGAACATGGGCGCCATTGCTGCGAGCGGAAATCCGGATGCCCTGAAGCTGTTCCGGGATGTTATCGTCGCTTCGGCGAGTGTCCCGGGCGTCTTCCCTCCAGTCATGATCCAGGCGACGTCAAACGCAAGGCAGTTTCAGGAGTTCCACTCCGACGGAAGATCAACTTCTCAGATCCTGACGCCACCTCTTCTCGTTGAAAACGCGCTTTTCTCCGAGAGGCCCGTTCAGCAAAAGGTCAATCTGTACGTGATCGTCAACAACGCGCTCATCCCCGAGTTCGATGTCACGCCGAACAGGACGGTGTCCTCCCTGGGCCGAGCATACTCGACCTTCCTGAAGTCTCAGGCGCAGAGCGAACTGACCGCGCTTTACAATCATGCCCGCCGCACGGGAGCCAATTTCCATGTAGCATCGATCGAGGTTCAGCTTCCCTATTCAATGCTTCATCCGCTCGACAGGACTTACATGGACGCCGTGTACAGACTTGGCTACGAGCAGACGACGTCCGGGGCATTGTGGAAGGACACACCAGTCTTTCCGTTGAAACTATTGCAGCCCGTTGCGCAGTGATTTCTTTAAGGGCGCCGTCAGTCCATCGAATAGCGCGATAAATTAAAAGAATGTGCATTTTACACCTTTTTCAGTTGACATGAGGTGACCTTTCTAGATTACGTGTATAATGCACACTAAGAAAGGCCTGAAATGTCTGATGAAGTTGGTAAGTTGCGATCGGAAGAAGCGAATGGAAACGCCCTCCTACCGATTTTCGCGATCGTCGTCGTCGACACCGCCGGCGCAGGTCTCATCCTGCCTCTTCTACCATTTTACGCACGCGATTTCGGTGCCGCGCCGCTGACGATCGGCTTTCTATTCGCGAGCTTTGCCATCTGCGAATTTTTCGCTGGGCCGATCCTGGGGAATGCCTCCGACAGGTTGGGGCGCAAGCGGTTGCTTTTGATCAATCAGATGGGAACCTGCGTAAGTTTGCTTCTGCTCGCCGTGGCGCCCAACCTCGTCGTTGTTTTCGTGGCCCGCATCCTCGGTGGCCTGTCCGCAGCTAACGTTGCGATAGCGATCGCTTACGTCGCAGATAGGAGCGAAGCCAAGACCCGAAGGCAAGCGATCGGGTTCGCGAGCGCGGCAATGGGTTTGGGCACCATGCTCGGTCCAGCCCTTGGTGGTGCACTCGCGCCAAAAGGTCTGGCCGTGCCATTCCTGGTTGCTGCGGTGTTCTCCCTAACCAGCATCATAGCGACCTCGACGCTCCTTCCTAAGGATGATCGGGCGGGGCTCCCCCTTCGGTCCTGCAGCCGTGTCTTCAGGAAGAGGCAACGGCCGAGCGATCAATCGAATAGTGACGAACGAGCCGTGGACGACAGCGCAACCGCATCTCTATCATTGAGGAGATTTGTTCGTGAGATGGCCGATCTCATCGCCCTACCGAACGTCAAGGCGATTCTAACGGCTCTTGCCATATTGTATCTGGCGTTCAGTCTGTTCGCTTCACAACTCGCGCTCGTGGTTCATGCGCGATACCAGTGGGGTGGTGAGCCATTTGGTCCCACCGAGGTAGGGCTCCTGTTCACTGCGGCTGGCGCAACAAACATCTTGATTCAGGTTGTGGTAATGCGCGCCATCAGGACGACGTTCCAAGAGCGGACGCTCGCCGCAGCCTCGTTCGCGTTGCTCGCAGCCGGTTTCGCGCTCATCGGTTTCGGAGATACGATCCCCGGTCTGGCGGTTGGCGTCCTTACGGTTGCCTCGGGCTTGGCTTTGGCAAGGCCGACACTCGTTGCCGCATTGACCCTCATCGTGCCCGCCGGCTCCCAAGGTGTCGCAATGGGTATGGCCCAATCGCTTGCTTCTCTCATCAACATCATCGGGCCGATCGCCGGCGGGCTTTTGATCCAGCAGGAAAACTTTGTCGGATGGGCCGCAATTCTAAGCGCGCTCGCGTTGACGGGTTTCGCTGCAGTCGGGCTGCTCTCCATTTTCCCAAAAATATCCGATCCAAAAGAAAGATGAGGCGCGCGACCAGCTCAAAGCGGTCGTGCTGATCTGTGCGCTTGGCACGACGAGCCGCATCGGCTTTCCCTCACCCCCCACAGGAGAACGAAATGTCATATTCCCGCCTTGGCTTGGCAGCTATCCGTCCATGTTATCGACCGACTGCATCGGCTCTCCTTTCGTGGTCGCTTTTCTCAACTCTTGGAGGATGCGCCGCTGTGCCACTTGAAAGGGCGAGCTCCTTGGAGTCTTACGACGGTTTGACATCAAATCGTGGACGATCCACCAAAGCAGATTTCAAGGTCTCTTTGAAAGAACTCGGCGCCATTAAAACAATCTACATCGAGCCAACATTGGTTTCAGGCGCAGCAGTGCATTCCATCAAGAAATCTTCCGATCGAGCGCTGGTGGCGAATGTGATCAGCCGTGCCCTCTGCGTCGGTGTCAGCGATCGTTTCGAGGTTGTAGGCAGGAAGGAGGATGCCGACCTTATTGTTCACGCAACCATTACCCAAATCGTGCCGACCAACGCCACAATGGCCGGTCTGTCTACAGCGACGTCGCTCGGAGCCAGTATTTTCTCACCTGTACCCGTTCCGAGGTTGCCCATGGGGCTTGGAGGCCTTTCCGTGGAGGCCGAAGCCAAGACGAGAGAAGGCAAGCAGGTGGGAGCGATGGTATGGGCTAAAGGAGCGAACTTCATGACCACCAGCGCGCGAGTTTCGCAGATCGGCGACGCCTATTCACTTGGAGCGAGCTTCGGAGGTGATTTTTCCAAGATGCTCGTCACCGGAAAGTCACCGTTCAAGGCGCTGCCCAAAATCCCGTCCGGGCAGAGGATTAAGTCAGGTCTTGGCGGGAAACCGAGGTTTCCCGCCTGTGAGAATTTCGGCCGGTCGCCTGGTCTGATAGGCCTCGCAGCCTCACAGGTCGGGATGCCGCCATCCTGGACTGATAAACAGCGTCTGGCAGGGGACCAATAGAAAGCATCGATGGCATCGCATGGCCCTCCCGCTTGAAATCATGTCTGAAGGTTGCGCGGCAGTTTCCGACGGAGCAGTCACGAGGCCGGGAGGCAGTTAAGGTGAAGCGCGACAGCGTTGCCCAAATGACCTCTACTGGCTTGAAAAAAATTCCGATCTCGCCATCGTTATCCTCGAGCTGACGTCTTTACTTCCAAGGCATGACAGCGCTCGTTCCGCTTCGCTCACTCTGGTCGAATTCTTGCCGCGACGCTTCTATGTCCTGCCAAGTATCCTTGATCCAGTTCGTGAACGCGGCCAAGGGCTGCAGCATGGATTTGCCGCGCGTCGTCAGTTCGTACTCTACCCGCGGTGGCACTTCGGGATAGTAGTGACGTGCCACCAGACCGTCGCGTTCGAGGCTACGGAGAGTGAGGGTAAGCATCCTTTGCGAGATGTCTGGAATGCCGCGTCGGATTGCGCCGAACCGCATGGGCGCATGAGGCGCCAGGGCGAGCATAGACACGACCAGGATAGTCCATTTGTCGCCGAGACGGGCCAGCACGCTTCCAGGCGCGCATGGCGTCAGGACCGGTCCATGCGGGGTTTCAATAACGGGGCGACCATTAATTTCACGCTGCACGATGAACTCCTTCAATGGTTATCATGATGTAACCGACGATCAGAAATGTGCCGTCTTGCGAGGACTTGCAATTGGTTCCACTTGGTAACCCTCAATAATTACGAAAGGTAACCAATATGGATGAGAGTGCAGAATTCCTCGTGTTCGGCGCGACCGGACAACAAGGAGGGGCTGTTGCGCGCGCACTGAAAGCGAAGGGGAGAAAGGTACGAGCTTTTGTCCGCGATCCGGAAAGCCGCAAGGCGAAGGCTTTGGCTGCCGAAGGCATCGCCTTGATAGTCGGCGATCTTTTCGATGCTGATTCGATCAACCGGGCGATGGCCGGCATCGCCGGCGTTTTCAGTGTCCAGACCAGTTCACCGGCAGGTGAAATCACGGACGAACAGGAAGTTTGGCAAGGCAAGGCGATAGCGGACAGCGCGCTTCGGCAGGGCGTTCGACATCTCGTCTATTCTTCCGGCGGGGCAGCGGGGAAAGGCCCGACGGGAATGGGACATTTCGATAGCAAATCTGAGATTGAAACCTATGTGCGAAGCCTTCCGATTATGAGTACGATCACCCGTCCGGCAAGCTTCATGGAGATGATGCTTCTGCCCGGCCTGGGACTGCCTCAGGGCGAGTTTACCTTCTTCATGCGGCCAGAGCGGTCCATGCAAATGATCGCCGTAGACGACTTGGGCCGAATTAACGCCGACATCCTGGTGGCCGCGGATCGGTTCGATGGCAAGACCATCGAGCTGGCCGGTGCGTCTGTGACCGGCAGGGACCTGGAGCGGGCATTTACGGCAGCTGCCGGCCGCGTGATCACCTACACGCGCTTTTCCGATGATTTGCTTGCCCAAAACCCTTTCCTCAACCGTCTGACCGAACTCTTAGAGACCGGTCTGCTCGTCGGGGCAGCCGATATCCCGGCGCTCGCGCGGGAATTTGGTCCTTTGATGTCAATCGAGGAGTGGTTGGGCGGTCACGGGAAGCCGCTGTTCGAAGCGGCCCTTACTGACGGTACAGCTGACGTGGCGCTCCGTTAGATGGACGGACGTCAGACTGCGGCTGCGGGCGCCTAAGTCCGTGCCACGCTGGCGGCGGTTCTGGATGGAATAAGCCGTTCCGACGCCGCCCGGATCGCACGGACTGGCAAAGCCTGCGCGACTGGGTCCACCGTTTCAACGCAGCCGGTCCAGAGGGGCTGAAGGACGTGTGGTATGCTGGCCCAGAGGCGCGCTTGTCTGCGGCTCAGAAGGTGGCGTTGGCTGGAATCGTGGAGACGGGGCCAGACCGCTCGTCGATGGCGTGGTCCGCTGGCGGCGCGTCGATCTGCAGCGCGTCATCAAGGGGCGATTCGGCGTTGATTATAACGAGCGCCATGTCGGGAAGCTTCTGAAGGACCTTGGCTTCTCCCACATGAGCGCCCGACCGCGCCACCCGCCAGAATGGCGAGATCATCGAGGCATATAAAAAACCTCTCCCGCACGCCGAGGGCGCATCTGGCCGATCTGCCAGACGGCACGCCGGTGGAGATTTGGTGGCGGGACGAGGCGCGTATCGGCCAGCCCATGTGGATCAATCATCGTGACCGCTGGTATAACCAGTTCGACGCTTATGCCCATTCCGAATTGACAATGTGAGCTAGATCTCGTACTGGATACAATAATGATTTCGGATACTAGCAAACCGCAGGCAGAAACGATTGCCGTCAAGATCAGGACGTTGATCCTGAACGGTGCGCTCCGGCCCGGCCAGCCGCTGCGCCAGGAAGCCCTTTCCGAACAGCTGGGCGTAAGCCGCACACCGCTTCGGCACGCCCTCCAATCGCTTGCCGAAGAGGGGCTGGTGGAGACCATCGGCTATAAGGGGGCGCGGGTCGCAGAGCTGGACCAGGGAATGGTCGACGACCTGTTCGAGATGCGGCTTGTCTTGGAACCGCTGGCACTCCGGTCCGCCCTTCCACAGATCACGAAGCTTGATCTTGCCAGAGCCGAGATGGCACTCGACGCCGCGGACGCAGAAGAGGAGCCTTCGAGGCTTTCGGCACTGAACTGGGATTTTCATTATGCTCTCTATCGTCCGTCAAACCGGCAGATGCTGCTGCGGACCATCGAGCAATTGAACAAGGCATCGGCTCTGGCCGAGGTGATTGCGAGTTCCATTGTCGCCCGACCCAAAAAATCGGCTGCCGAGCACCGAAAGTTACTTCAGGCCTGCCGCGATGGTAACGAGACAAGTGCGATTGCGGCGCTGGGCGAGCATTTGCGGCTTGCTCACCACGATATACGAACAGGGAGAGAGTGAAGATGCCCGTCAAGAACAGGATCGCAGAATTCCACCACGAGATGACCCGGTGGCGGCAACATCTTCACGCCAACCCGGAGCTTTCCTACCAAGAATATGAAACCGCCAGCTTCGTTGCAGTGCAGCTGCGCTCCTACGGGATCGACGTGACCGAAGGCGTGGGTGGTACAGGCGTTGTCGGCGTGCTTCATGGCAACCGTCAAAGTGGACGTTCCATCGGGCTCAGGGCTGACATGGATGCGCTTGCGATCGAGGAGCGCAATGACTTCGCGCATCGGTCGACGAACAGCGGTGTCATGCATGCCTGCGGTCATGACGGGCACACGACGATGCTTCTAGGCGCTGCCCGCTATCTTGCCGAGACCCGGGATTTCTCAGGCCGCGTCGTGTTCATCTTCCAGCCAGCCGAGGAGATGGGCGGGGAAGATGGCGGTGCAGCGCGCATGATCCGTGAAGGGCTTTTCGAGAATTTTCGCTGTGACGAGATTTATGGATTGCACAACTGGCCCGGAATGGACGTCGGGACTTTCGCGGTGAAGGCCGGGCCGATGATGGCGTCTGGCGATGCCTTCGAGATCGAGGTGACATCCACGGGAATGCATGCGGCACAGCCGCACAAAGGAGTCGATGTTGTCCTGACGGCTGGACACATCCTCGTCGCGCTTCAGCAGATTACGGCACGAAACATCGATCCTATCGACGCGGTCGTCGTCAGCGCCACTCAAATTCACGGTGGCGATGCCTACAACGTTTTGCCGAACATGATCACGATTCGGGGCACCGTCAGAGCGTTCTCTCCCGCTGCGCGAGCCGCTGCGGAATCGGCGGTTCGCCGCATCGTCAAAGGCATTGCACTGTCGACTGGCGCTGAATGCAAGGTTACTTATGCCCAACAGTATCCAACGCTCATCAATTCGACGGCAGCCACCCTGTCCGCAGAAGCGGTCGGATCGTCGGTGTTCAACAAGGTCGAGACGAATCCACCGCAGACGATGATCGTCGAAGACTTCGCCTTCATGCTCGAAGACCGACCCGGTTGCTACGGGTGGATCGGCAACGGCTCTGATAGCAACGGTCGCCTCCTTCATAGCGCGTGGTTCGATTTCAACGACGAAGCGCTTCCGTTTGGGGCCTCTTACTTTGCCTCACTCGTTGAGGACAGGAGGCAATAGGTTCTATGGTCTGAACGGACGGGGCTTTAGTCGCCGCTCGATGAAAGTTCAGTGGCAGATCACCGTCGATATGGACTCCGTGACTTCATGAGCCTTCGCCGATTGAGGCCCGCAGAGTGTATCGGTTTTCCGTGGCCCGCGGCCCAGCCCGAGGCGTTCACACCAAACTTAGTCTATCGCTGCCAAACTTGGATATTCAGTGTCTCACGCGTGCTTCGTGATCAATAAGCGATCGGCAAAGTAACGCGATGGTGTGGTCCCGAGGGACTTCTTGAACATGACGATGAAGGCCGTCGTGGATTCATACCCTAGGTCGCCTGCTACCCGCTGGACTGTCGCGCCGCCCGCAAGTTCCCTCAGCGCAATCACCAGATGCAGCTGACGCCGCCAACGACCGAAGCTCAATCCTGTCTCCTCGACCATAAGCCTCTTCAACGATCGCTCACTGACGGCGACATGCTCAGCCCATTGGCCGAGGGTTCGGCGGTCGCTCGGGTCTGCCAAAAGAGCCGCAGCGATCAGGGCGATCTTTGGGTGGTCAGATACGGGTAGCTCCAGCCTCTCCCGCGGCATCAGCGCGAGCTCATCGAGCATGACCCGCACGAGGCGATCGACATGAAAGTCGCGCGCATTAGTTTCTGATACTTCCGCTACCCGGTGTATCATCTCCCGAAGCATCGGCGATACCGAAAGCGTACAGCATTCATCCGGAAGCATGGCAGCGCCGGGCTCGACAAACAGGTATGTTAGACGAGCATTGGACGTGACCTGATTGCTGTGAGGAACGCCTCCGGGTATCCAAACGCCGCAGTCGGGCGGAACGATCCAGACCCCACTTTCCGCTCTGCAGGTAACCGCGCCATGTAAGGCCAAGATCAGTTGACCCTGCGGGTGCTGGTGCTGCACCCCCTCGGCTTCATAGTCGGCAAAGTCCATCCTGATCGCCATCGCCGGCCGATGGGAGAGGCTTAGATCTATCGCGGTACTACAGGGTGGCTTATTCGAAGTCTGGCCCGATTTCGAGATCATATGGCATTATCTCCACTTTTGCTCGCGACGCAATCCTTTAGGAATTGGGCCCATCAACTTTAGGAGATCACCCATGCGTATAGCCGTGGTTGGCGCGACCGGCAGGATCGGTGCCAAACTTACCGCGAACCTCTTGGCCAAAGGCCATTCAGTCAAAGCTCTTTCGAGAGGCGGACCCGCCCTCGATGCACTTGTCGCGAAAGGAGCAGAGCCGTTCCTTGGCAGCTTCGACACAGGTGCTGGTGAGCTTAACGCGTTTTTCAAGGACGTTGACGCTGCGTTCCTAATGGTCAAAACCATTTGGGGGTCGGCGGACCTCCATGGGCACTACCCTATGGTAGCACTTCGGTTTTTCGACGCACTTCGGGATTCCCCAGTGAAATTGGCCGTGAACCTGACCGGGATGGGATCCGAGGTCAGCGGAAACACCGGCCATTTCCAGGGCTTCTATATTCTGGATCAGATCCTCAACCGGCTACGCGACATCAAATTGGTGCACCTGCAGGGCGGCTGGTTCATGCAGGACCTCGCCGGATGGGTCGACTCCATCGCGCAGCACGATAGGATCGGCTGGTCGCTTGACCGAAACGTCAAAACCCCTTGGGTTGCCATTCAGGATATCGCGGATCTCGCGGCCAAGGAGTTCGACATGCCGACTGACCAGCCCCGATCCGTAAAGCAACTGGGCATCGATTACACGATGACCGAGATCGCCGCGATTTTCAGCCAGGCACTCGGTCGAGAGGTGGACTATCGCTTCATCGATAGGAGCGATCGCGAGGTCGAGACGGTATTCCGGGAGAGGTTCGGAACTCTCGGACGGTGGGTCTACGATAACGACACCTTGGCTGCTCTTAACGATGGGCGTGTAAAGTTTCACGACCATCGTCCTGAGCTGCGCACGACAATGGAAGAATTCGTCAAAGACACCCTCAGGCCGCTTATCGAGAAGGCGCGGACGGATGGCGGCAAGCCAGAGACCTTCCTAACGTGGAGCTCACATAGCTAGAGCTGTCAGATATTCCGCAGCAGGCGACTGGGCGGTGGTGGCTGAGTCAATGACAACGATGGCGCTCTCGGCGCGTTCGAGAGCCTGATCGATAATTGGCTGCCGATCAAGCGGCTGGAATCATCCGATGAAGGTTTGGTATTTTCAATGAGTCGCCGCCCACGTTAGACCTAATTGCGCAGGCTCGATCTACACACGATGTTCGTCCTCGTTAATGAACCTCTTGAAGTTTGGCGACACTCTGGATATTTTGATATCAATGCCATCACTTATTGGATATGATATCATGCCAGCAGTCACCGTCCGAAACCTTTCTGATGAAACACATCGTGCTCTGCGGGTGCGAGCGGCTCATCACGGCCGGAGCACCGAGGCCGAGATTCGTGATATTATCGAAGCCGCTGTTCGTCCTCCGGGCCGTGTTAAGCTCGGTTCCTTGCTGACGGCGATTGGGCGCGATGCCGAGCTTTCCGACAGCGACGTTGAAGCCTTGCAGAAAAGTCGCGACGAGACACCTGCTGAACCGATGACCTTCGAATGATCTTGCTGGACACCAACCTAATATCCGAGCCTTGGAAACCGGCTCCTGATGAGGCAGTCATTGCCTGGTTGGACGCCCAAGCTATCGAAACGCTGTTCCTCTCCGCAATAACGATTGCTGAACTTCGCTTCGGGATCGCTGCTATGCCTTCAGGGAAACGGCAAACTATCCTTCGCGACCGCCTTGAGGGCGAAGTGCTGCCCCACTTTTCCGAGCGCATCCTGCCCTTCCATCTGGCTACTTCTCATTTCTATTCCGAACTGATGGCACGCGCTCGAGGACTTGGAAAAGCGATCGGCACAGCTGATGGCTACATTGCAGCCACAGCGGCAGCAACCGGCCTCGCGATCGCAACCCGCGACACAAGCCCTTTCGAGGCTGCTGGGCTGAAAGTGATCAATCCCTGGTCCAGGTAACGACAGTGCATGTAGGTGCTGTGAGTTCGTGTCCCTTCAAGACCTGTGATCCTCTCAGCATGACCCAGTCTTAGGTTCAAACGCTGCTGAACCTCAAGACCCCAAGTCTCAAAAATGACTTCCTGATTTTCGATCGCCAATAGTCTCGTCATGTAGTTGTTTTCGAGGAACGACCCAGGATGATGATGTCGCCCCAATGTATGAACCACTCGAACTGCGCGCTCATTCACCTACCTTGAAATGCTCACTGATGGTCAACCTTGTCGACGGGCAGACTTTCTCGGGCCCTGCGTACGTTCACGGCGAGGCCTTGGGCAATGTAGTTGCAAGTGATCTGGAGCTGAGCTTTGGGGCGGGTTGATCCTTGGACCGGCGAGGTGATAGATCGGCATCACCCCTTGAGTGGCCGCTATCTCAAGAACAATATCCTGTGTCAATCCTGTTCGAGCGGGTCAGCCATTCCCTCCCGGCAAGGCCCGTGGGCGATGCCCACTGTGCTTCCTCCCGTCGCAAGCTCCCAGCTCACGCTTGAGGCTTGCCACCATCTTCCAAGGCGGCCAGGGCAATGGCCTGCCTGCGGGCGTCGCGGTAGCGGGAAAACCGCGTGTCGGCGATCACGCCGGCAAGGATGACGCTGCCCATGACGGCGAAATTCAGTGAAGAGGGGATGCCCAGGAGATTGACGAGATTTTGCAGGACCTGAAGCAGGATCACGCCCAGCACCACGCCGATGATCGACCCCTCGCCACCCCGCAGGGAGAAGCCGCCCAGGACAGCGGCGGCTATGCCGTACAGTTCGTAAAAATTCCCATGGGATGAAGGCTGGACGGAGCGGGTATACATGGCGAAAAACACCGCCGAAATGCCCGTCAGGAAAGCGCAAAGCATATAGGCCTGGATGATGACCCTGGTGGTGTCGATACCTGAAAAACTCGCAGCCTCGGGATTTTTGCCGACGGCAAAGAGATGCCGGCCGAGCACGGTCCGGTGCAGGAGCAACCAGGCTGCAACAGCTACCAGCAGGAACGCGACGACGGAATGCGGCACACCGGCTGTGCGGCCCGCGATCAGATATTCCAGCATCGGAAAGTCGGACCCGAAGGTGAAGCCGGCCGTGCCATCCCTGGTGTAGAAGCGAGCAATGCCGCGATAGATCAGAAGCCCGCAGAGCGTGACCACGAAAGGCTGAAGCTTGAGGCGGGTAATCAGCCAGCCATGCAGAAGGCCGATGGTGACTGACAGCACCATCACGATTGCAAGTGCAACTGGCCAGGGAACGCCGAAGCTGGCGATCAGATCGACAAAAATGACGCCTATCAACGCGATCACCGAGCCGATGGACAGTTCGATACCCGCCGTGACGATGACGAAGGCCTCGGCAATGGAGAACAGCCCGAACAGGCCGATCAGGTTTGCCGTGTTGGCAAGGTTGATCGGCGACAGGAACCGTGGATTCATCACGGCGACGATTGCGCCGACGGTCATCACAAGCGTGGCTAATCCGATATCTTTTTTATGCATGCTACGGAGTCCCTATTCCACGGCCAGTTGGAGAATGGTCTCCTCGGTCAGTTGATCGCGCGCGAGCATACCGGCGATGCGACCGCGGCACATGACGGCGACCCGATCGGATATCCCGATCACCTCTTCCATGTCCGACGAGATCATCAGCAGCGCTACGCCATCGGCGGCGAGCGCCTGCATCAGGCGGTAGACTTCCGCCTTGGCGCCGACATCGATACCGCGTGTGGGCTCGTCCAGAATGATGATCCTGGGCTTCATTGCCAGCCATTTGGCCAGGACCACCTTCTGCTGGTTGCCACCGGACATTTCTGCCGCCGCGCGACCGAGGCCTGCCGTCTTGATGTTCAGCTTGCGCCGCGATGCCTCAGCCAGGGCGGTCTCGGCGCCTGTATCGACAAATCCTACTCGCGACAACGCGGCATGGCTCGGCATGGCGATGTTCTCGGTGATCGAGAAATCGAGAAAAAGGCCTTCCGTCTTGCGATCCTCGGGCACCAGGCAGAGGCCGGCGGCGATGGCGGCTGGAACGGAATGGCCGACGAGCCGCTGGCCCTCGATCTCCAGCACGCCTCCTTCGATGCGATCTATGCCAAAAAGCGTGCGGGCAAGCTCCGTACGCCCCGCGCCGACCAGGCCCGTCAGGCACAGGATCTCCCCCGCGCGCAGGCAAAGGTCGAGCGGATGCTGCGGATAGGCCTTTGTGCGCAGTCCCTTCAATTCCAGCACCGGCCTGCCGGGGTCATGCTCTGCCTTTTCATAGAACTGGCCGACATCGCGGCCGATCATCAACCGGATCATGGCGTCCTTGGTGATCTCGCCGCAACCGAGGGCTCCGGCATTGCGGCCGTCACGCAGCACCACGACGCGGCTCGCCACCTCCTCGATTTCAGCCAGGCGGTGGGTGATGAACAGCACCGCCACGCCGTCGGCGCTCAACTGCCTGATTACGTCAAGAAGACGCTTGGTCTCGGACAGGGTCAGGCTGGACGTGGGTTCGTCGAGAATGAGCAGGCGCGGATCGATCGAAAGCGCACGGGCGATTTCAAGCAATTGCTGGTCGGCCAGGGACAGGCCGGAGACAGCGTCATTCGGGCCGAAACGAGTATCCAGCCTGGCGAGGATCGGCGCGACCTTGCGCTCCATGGCGGCCTGATCGAGAAATCCGAACATCCCGCGCCTGATCTCCCGCCCCAGAAGCACGTTTGCCGTTACATCGAGATTGGAAAACGGATTGAGTTCCTGGTGGACAAGGGCGATGCCGCGCTCATGCACGCGCGCCGATGTCAGCGATGTCACTTCCTCGCCATCGATGACGATGTGGCCCTCGTCAGGTGCGATGGCACCGCTTAGCACTTTCATCAGCGTGGATTTTCCCGCACCGTTTTCTCCAACCAGGCCGACCACCTCGCCGCCGCGAATGCTCAGCGAGACATTGTTGAGGGCGATTGCTCCCGGATAGACCTTGGTAATCCCCAGAAGGTCGAGCGATATGTCCTTTTGCCGATAGGCCGTCATCGAAACTCCCGGATGGCAGGAACGTAGAGGTGCTGCACGAACCATGGGAGTTCGTGCAGCAGGCACCTTTTTGGAGGCGACTTCTATTTCCCCACGCGTGCCTTCAACTCGGCGGCGAAGGCATCGACATTGCCCTTGTCGATCTTCTTGGTCGGCACGATGATCAGGCCGTTTGCCGGTACCTGCGACTTGTCGCCTTTAAGGTAGGCGGCCATCAGCTTCATGCCCTGGTATCCCCATTGGTAGGGGTCCTGGACCACTGTTCCGGCGAATTTGCCCTCCCTCACCGCGCCGAGGGTGACGGGATCTTCGTCGAAGGCAATGACCTGGATTTTTCCCAACTTGTCGGCCGCCTGCAGCGCTTCGTAGATCTTGGGCGGATTATAGGAATAGAAGCCGACCATGCAGGTGATGTCAGGGCTGGCGGCCAGCACGTCATCGACATTCGACCGGGCGCGGGCGAAATCGACATCGTCGCCACGCACATCGACCAGCTCTATGCCGGATCCTTTAACCGCCTTGCGGAAGCCTGCGATCCGTTCGACGGCATTGTCGGCCCCCAGGAAGCCGACGAAGCCCATGCATTTTCCGCCCTTGGGCATGGCCGCCCGCGCGATCTCGCCGGCCTGGACCCCGGCATCCGTATTGGACGAACCGAGATAGGCGATGCGCTTGCTGGCGGGCGCATCGCTATCGGTGGTGAACAGCGGCACCTGGGCCGCGATCCTGTTGAAGGCGCCGATCGAGTTTTTCGGATCGGCCGACGAGATCATGATCGCATCCGCCCCGGCGGCGACCAGGTCGTCCATCAGGGCATTCTGCAGGGCGGCGGTCCCCTGGGCCGGGTAACGGAACTGCAGGTCGTAACCCGGCAATTCAGCCTGGGCCGCCTTCACGCCAGCCTCAGCCAGTTTCCAGAAATCGGACGCGGCGTTGACGACAAAGGCGAGCGTCGGCTTGTCCGCGGCAAGTGACGGACTGGCGCCAAGCACCAGGCCTGCGGCAAGCATCAGCGAATTGAGACGTTTCATGTTGCTCCTCCCCGCGACCCATTCCTCAAAGGTCGCGCTAAACACGGTTTCACATCTGGTTACTCAGTAATATTATTACTGATACGTGCATCCCGCCAAAGGGGCCGGGAGACGAACCGGCACTCCCTGGCAGGGATCCCCACTAGTTCTTGGCGCAGAAACCCGGATCGTCTAGGTTGCAGACGTCAAGGCCGGTAAACAGCGGATCGGCCACTTTCTCGCCCTTGATCAGCTTGATCATGACGTCAGGCGCCTTGTAGCCCATCTCGAAGGGGCGCTGGCCGACCTGCGAATGGCTGCGACCTTCGCGGAAGGCCTTGGTCTGTGGCGGCAGCGTATCGCCGGCGATGATGATCAACTCCTTGCTCTTGAGCTTGGGCATCACCTGGTCCGTGACCTGCGCATAGGCCTGCGGGGCAAACTGCGCCCAGCCGCCAACAAGGATGAAGGCGTCCAGTGTGGGATTTGCAGTGAACACATCCGACATCTGCTGGTTAGCAAGGTCGGCCTGGTCATTGGTGTAAACCGGGCACCCCGCGATTTCCTTCCAACCGCCCTGTCCGGTCAGGCGATCGATGTTCTTGGCGCCGCCGATGGTGTCGCGGAAGCCCTGGGCGCGGGCATTGATATTGGCGGCGGCCACGTTGCCGAGTTGCAGGCAGACCGATCCGCCCTTGGGCTTCAGCTTCATGGTCTGCTCTGCCATCTTCACGCCCATCAGGTAGTTGTCGGTGCCCAGATAGGTCTTGCGCAGAGCATGGTCCTTCTCGAGAAAGTCCGCATCGACAGTCATGACCGGAACGGACGGGGCGATGGCCTTGATGCGGGTCGCCATGGCCGGCGCGTTCGAGGGCGAAATGGCGATGGCCGCAACGCCTTTCGTCAGCAGGTCATCGACGATCTGGACCTCGCCGGCCTCGTCCGCCGATGAGGCCGGGCCGGTATAGAGGCATTCATATTCGCTACTCGCATTCTCCGACTTCCACTTCTTGCAGCCGAGATTGATCTGCTCGAAGAACGGATTGTCGAGACCCTTGACGACGATCGCCAAGGTCTTTTTGCCTTGCGCTGCGGCCGGCGCCGCAGCAAGCGCGGCAACTGCCATGGCCGCCATTGCCAATATATTGAGTTTCATTTTCTTTCCTCCTCCTCTTACACCGATCGAGGCTCATGCCTCAGCCGGGATACCAGACAATGCGCGGGTCGTTGTCCGCGCGCTCGTAGCGCCATGCGCGATCGATCATCTGCTCGAGATCGACCTGCGGTGCCCAGCCAAGCAGCATTCTTGCTTTGGAATTATCGAGCCAGTTGCTGTGAAACGGGGTGTCGATCTCGATCGGCCGTAAGCCATGCCGCGCCGCCAAACGGGCGCCAAGATCGCCGTAATCCACTGGCTGGTCCATTGAAATGTTGAAGAGCTGGCCGGTGGCGTGCGGGTTGTCGATGGCAGCCAGGATCGCGCCGACCAGATCGTCGATATGGACGAAATTGCGTCTGAGGTAGCCGCCCCCAGCATCGCGCATGACGGGCGCATAGCCGCCCTTGCGGCACTCTTCGAGCGCATCTGCGTCGATCAGTTCCGCCCAGCTCGGACCGCCGAACTGGTCGTCGTCCAGGGCAAGCGCGAAGCGGAAGTCATCCTTTTCCATGATCCAGGGCGCCCGCAGGGTCGTCCAATTCACCCCATACTGGATGCCGAACTGTTCCAGCATCACTTCCTCCAGGGTCTTGGTCAGGGCATAACAGCCCTTGTAGGCGCGGCGCGCCGAGGCTTCCGTGATCGGCTCGTCGTAGCGCTGGAAGATATGGCCCACGGTGCAATCGCCGCTGAGAAGGATGAACTGCCGGGCGGTATCGGATTTGCGGAATGCGTCGAGCAGCAGGAAAAGGCCCTTCAGCGCAACATCGAAGATCTGTTCCGGCGTTTCCTTGACGGCGGCCATGTGGATCACATGGCTCACGCCCTGCATGGCCCCGGCGATCACGGCGGGATTCGACATGGAACCGGCGACGACGGACAGGCGGTCTGCAGGCATGACGGTCCTGTTGTTGCAAAGCGCCGCCACCTCCCAATCCTCGAAACGGAGATCAGACAGGAACGCCGGCAGGAAAGCCTGTCCTACCTTCCCTGTGCCGCCTGTAACCAGCAGTTTCATGTCGCACTCCCCTGCAACATCCTTGTGTGGTGGATTTTGTTTACTAATAATATTAAGTCAAGTAATTAGTTATTAAATGCGCAAAACGGAGCGCCGGCGGGGTAAAGAGCCGCCTGCCGGCGCGCCAGGAAACCATCGCGGGGGAGGAGAACCACGTGTCGCGACTTGTCTTTTCAGGAATTTCGAAAAACTTCGGGGCGATCCAGGCCCTCAGCGACGTGTCGCTGTCCATCGAACCGGGAGAAGTGCTGGGACTGATGGGTGACAACGGCGCGGGCAAGTCCACGCTGGTCAAGATCATCGCCGGCAATTTCCGCCCGTCTACCGGCGAACTCAGCATCGATGGAAAATCTGTCGTCTTTCACAAGCCGATCGATGCGCAGCGCGAGGGGGTGGAGATGGTCTACCAGGACCTCGCGCTTGCCGACAATCTCTCGGCCGCCTCAAACGTCTTCTTGGGCAGGGAGCCACTGCGCCGGTTCGGGCCGATCCGATACATCGATTTCAAGCGGATGAACACGGTCTCTGCCGACCTGTTCAAGCAGCTCAAGTCCGAAACCCGCCCGCGGCAGCTCGTGCGGCGCATGTCCGGGGGGCAGCGCCAGGCGGTCGCGATCGCCCGCACGCTGCTGTCGGAACCGAAGATCGTGATGATGGACGAACCGACAGCGGCCATCTCGGTACGCCAGGTGGCCGAAGTGCTCGACCTGATCCGCCGCCTGCGCGACCGCGGCATCAGCGTGATCCTGATCAGCCACCGGATGCCGGACATCTTCAGCGTGTCCGACAATATTGCCGTCCTGCGCCGCGGGCGCTTGGTCTGCCGCAAACCGGTGGGCGCCTCGTCGCCCGAGGAAGTGACCGGACTGATCACCGGCGCCATCGATGCCGCTTAGGAGAAAATCGCCATGACGACACTCGACGACATCATCAACAATTCCCAGCACGACGGCTGGTTTGCCCGGCTGAAGAACCTGCAGGTCTTCTGGGTCTTCATAGCGGCCGTGCTGGCATGCCTGGCCCTGTCGCTGATGACCGATGCGTTCACCAGCGACCGCAATCTCTTCAATGTCGCCCGAAATTTCGCCTTCGTGGCGGTCATTGCCATCGGCATGACGGCCGTGATCGCATCGGGCGGCATCGACCTGTCCGTCGGGTCGAGCGTGGTGCTGAGCGCCATGGTGATAAGTGTGGCCATGGCCAGCGGCATGGGCTTCTGGCTGTCTGCCGGTCTTGCGTTGGGTGCCGCCCTGCTGATCGGCCTGTTCAACGGCATCCTGATCGCCTATGCCGGTATGCCGGCCTTTGTCGTGACGCTCGGGAGCCTGTCGGCCGCCCGGTCCCTGGCGATGGTGCTTTCGGACAACAAGATGATATGGGAGTTCGGTCCCGATCACGACCTGCTGCTGTGGATCGGCGGCGGCTCCACACTCGGGCTTCCCCATCCATTATATGTGCTGTGCGTGCTGGCCGTGGTCATGTCGCTGGTGTTTCGCTGGACGAGGTGGGGCCAGCATCTTTTCGCCATCGGCGGCAATGAGAATGCGGCTGTGCTAGCCGGCATTCCGGTGCGGCGGCTGAAAGTCAGCATCTACATGTTCTCGGCCATGACCGCGGGGCTCGCCGGCATCCTGATGGCCGGCTGGCTGGGAAGCGTCACGACCAATCTCGGACAGGGAATGGAACTGACCGTGATTGCCGCCGCCGTGATCGGCGGCGCCAATCTGGCGGGCGGGGAGGGCAATGCGCTTGGCGCGGTGGTTGGCGCACTGTTGATAGAGGTGATTCGCAACTCCCTGATCCTGTTGGGCATCTCGACTTTCTGGCAAGGAATGTTCATAGGTACGTTCATAATCGTTGCTGTGGCATTCGACCGATTCCGCAATATGCGGCGATAGGTGGAAAACCTTGCGGTGTTGTGGCAAGCGACATGGAGAATGCCTTGAAACCAACCATGATGGATGTCGCGGCGCGAGCAAGCGTGTCACAGGCAACGGTTTCCCTGATCCTCAACGGCAGTGCCGGCGCCCGCTTCAGCGAAGCCACGCGCAGGAAGGTGATGGATGCGGTTCAGGAGCTCGGCTACAGGCTCCCCAACAGGTCGCAGTCGGGCGACCTGTCCGACAACAGGGTCATCTGCTTCATCACGGACGAGCTGACGACCGATCCCTGGATGGCGCTCGCTTTCGAGGGCGCGCGGGAAAAGGCGCTCGAATTCGGCATTATCGTGACGCTTGGCATTTTTCGCGCGGGCGAGGACCCCGAGGAGGACGTGTTTTCGCTGTGCCAGCAGCAGCCATTGATGGGTTATATCTTCGGCACCATCCTGACCCGCAAGATTGACCCGCCTGCGGCGCTGTTCACCGTGCCTTCGGTGCTGGTTAACTGCTACGACCAGGACAGGCGACTGCCCTCCATCGTGCCGGGAGACGTCGCCGGTGGCCGCGCCGCCACGGAGCGGCTGATCCGTGCCGGCCGCAGCCGGGTCGCCTTGATCAACGGCCAGGAGGGTCTCGACAATCCGCGTGACCGGTTGCGTGGCTACAAGCAGGCGCTGGCCAGCAACGACTTCACTTTCGACCCGCAACTGGTGCGCTACGGAAATTGGGAGCCGTCATCAGGCTATAGCGAAACCCATCTCCTGATGGACCTGCCCAATCCCCCTGACGCCATCTTCTGCGCCAACGATCTGATGGCGCTCGGGTGCGTCGAGGCGCTCAAGGAGCGGGGAAAGTCCGTCCCGAAAGACGTCTCCGTGATCGGGTTCGACAATCGCGACATCGCCCAGTTCATCCGTCCGCCGCTGACGACCCTGCACCTGCCGCTGTTCGAGATGGGCGCCATGGCCGTGGAAATGATCCACGACATCGCCGGCGGCCTGAAAAGCAGCCATGACCAGCTGAAGGTCGAATGCGCCCTCGTCGAGCGTGAATCCGTGTAGTCGGCCGCGGGGTGCAGCACGATTTAGAGAATGCTTTTATTGCCGGACGCTTGCAAGAAACTGCTGAACCTAGGTGACTTCGGAGACTGAAAAAGCTCCGCGGGAGAGCCTTCCTCTTCCACGGCTCCGTTGTGAAGAAGAACAACTTTATTTGAGACGTCGCGGGCGAATGCCATTTCATGGGTGACGACCAGCATCGCTAGTCCCTCCTCGGCCAGCGATCGCATGACCTTGAGGCCCTCTTCGAGCAGCTCCGGATCAAGCGCCGACGTCGGCTCGTCGAACAGCATAACCTTCGGGCGTTGGCGAGTGCGCGGGCAATTGGAGCGCGCTACGGCAGAGCAGGACAGCGACTATGGAAATGCAAGGCTTACTGGCGACAGGACTAATAGATGCAGAGTGTTAGCTCCTCTCTGAGGAAGAGATCGGCGGTTCGCATCCTTATAAAGGCGGTCACGTCGGCTATTTGCCTGGACTGAAGATAACCTGAGAACCTTCGAAGATGCTCGCATCTCAACCCTCCAACCTCCTGCGTGAGGGTGTCATACAGTCCTTCTCACACACGGATGCGATGTCTCTCCAGCGGAATAGCCGCTATTCAAATGGAGATTTGCATGGAAGCCCTCAAAAGATTATTGAAGCGATTTTTGCATAGGCGGCAACTCCGTCGAGATCGACATGCTCTCTCCAAGATGCCCGATAGCTTTCTGAAGGACATCGGCCTGGGGCGAGGGTCTATCGACTTCTACACACTCCAGCCCGACAACTGCCTGCTCCAGGATGAGCGCAAGCGCTGAGTTGATGTAGTAAAGCCCCGAACGGACGTCTGTTCGGGGCTCGTACTGCCCGAATGCTACGCTCGTGCAGCCGCGCCGTGAGCGATTGTGTTGTAGCGTCGACTGAACAATACTAATGGCCTGCCGTCCTAGCTGGCCACGCACCGGCGATCGATGATGCCGAGCCAAATCGCACCGTTGCGGTCGGTGAAGTGGTGGCATCTGAAGATCATATAATCTTCAGATTGCTCGTCTTTCACGCAGACGGTTGTCGGCTAAAGTGCAGCAGTGTGGTTGCGCGGTGTTGCGCCCCCCGGTGTAAAGGGTCCGGGGAGCGAATTGATGTTTCGGCCGGCTGGTCAAATGACTAGACTAACGTTTCGCGTTACCGGGCCCAAGGTTGGTTGTGACCTCAGTGACCTTATCGGCGGGGAAACCACCCGCTCTCGCATGGCTGTAGACCGCTTCCGCGCTCTCGGCTTCATGAACGCAATAAAGTTTATCGCCCGCCACGTAGCTGGTGATCCAGTTGTAAGGTTCGCCGAGTGTGGTAATGGCATCGTTGGACTTTGCAGCGATGTCCTGCAGCGTTTCCCAGCTCAGATCGCTGGCGCCGGGAATATTTCTCTCGATGATAAATCTAGGCATGTTCTTCTCTTTCGGATTGAGATCTTTCTTGAACTCTACGACAGGGTCAGTATGTCGTCGGGTGGATATGCTCACATGAAACATTGGGATTCATGTCAGCGAAGACCCCTTTGGGATTGTCTCGCCAGGCCCAGACATGAAGCTCATAGAACGACGGCAGGCCGTAGCGGTTGGGAGCACTGGTGAAGTTGAACAGTTGGCCGGCGAGATTGGCCGGCCCTTTCGTCGTGATATATTCAACCGCGACAAGCTTCATCTTGCCCTTCGCCGTCGGCTCATACATAACGGCTTCGGGCCGGCCGATCTCTACCTTCTCGTCGCCGATCAGAGCTGCATTGACGTAGTGGATCCCCATAGCACCCCCATCGGCACCGCTGGCGCAGGGTATGGGCGCGTAGCCTTCTTTCAAAGCGACCGCGACATCCGCAAAGCGGCTATTGGCTGCTCGCACCTGGTCACGCAGCGTCGCGTGGCTTTCTGCATGGGCAAGGACAGCGGCCAGGCAAAATGCACCTGTCGCAAATGTTCTGAGTGTGTTTTTCAAGCACGTCCTCCGTGATATAGGCCCTGGTGGTTGCGCAGGGAAGTTTCTAGCCCGGGGATGGCGCCAATCCGGCCATACACCCGGCCAAAGACAAACCCGGCGCCGTTGGATCGATCGTGAGAGGGTGGCGAAAGTTCGCGAGGTTCTTTCTCACGCTTCCTCTCACGCTCGACAACCATATTCCGAGCGACGACACCTCGCCTGAAGGGTACTCGATGGCTCTCAAGATATGCCTCATCGGCCGGCCGGCGATCGTGGCCGACAGCGGCGGGGAACAGTTCCTGCGGAGCCATCAGGCGTGGGCCTTGCTGGGAAGGCTCGTACTACAAAAACGCCCAATCGATCGCCGGCGTCTTGCGGGAGAATTGTTCCCTGAGACGCGGGACCCGCTGGGAGCGCTGAGATGGTGCTTGGGCGCTATCCGAAAAACGCTCGGCGCACCCGAAACACTGCGCGGAGATCCTGTACAACTCAATTTTCCGCCAGACACGGAAGTCGATGTCTGGCGGATTAACGAGCCCGATTTCGATATTAGCGAGGCCGGAGAATTCCTCGAAGGTGTGGAGCCTCGATGCAGTCCGGAATTGTCGACATGGCTTCTGGTCGAGCGGGAGCGCATTGCGGGCTTGGTTGAGGGGCATATCCGGAATCGAGTGCTTGCAAATCTGTCATCCGGAAATGCCCGGGGCGCTATCAAATTTGCAGAACTCGGAGCCAGGCTCCGGCCCTATGACGAGGGCGCGCATATTTTGCTGGTTAAGAGCCTTGCCGAGGCAGGACGACACGAGGCTGCGGCGCAACATATCGACAATACGCAGAGAGTATTTACGGCCGAGCTCGGCGAAAAACCATCGGCGGCCCTCTGGAGTGCCGGCCGCCGGGCCGTATCTGCTCCTCCCGTTGGCGTAAGGTCCGAGGCAGTCGCGGTATCGCTGCTGGAATCCGGGCTAGCGGCAGTTGCAGCAGGTTCGGTGGAAGCCGGCATCGACTGCCTGCGCCGTTCTATCGCCGTCGCGGAAAGCTCCTCCAGTCGGGAACTCGTGGCGAGCACGACATTCGAACTTGGCGCGGCTCTGGTGCACTCATTACGAGGTTATGACGATGAGGGCGCGGTCCTTCTCCAACGAGCGACGACGATAGCCTTGGAGTGTGGCGCGCAGGCAACTGCGGCAAAGGCGCTTCGTGAACTCGGCTATGTCGAAGCGCTGGCAGGACGACGTCCGTCGGCGGAGCACTTCCTTGACGAGGCGCTCAAGCTCGCCGAGGACCTTGAGACGCTGGCGGGAATTTATGCCGTCAAAGGATTTAATCTGGTCGATTGGGGGCGGGTGAAAGAAGGCCTTGCGCACTACGAAATATCCTTGTCCCATGCCAGGCAGACACGAAGCCGTCGCCGCGAGATCTGGTCGCTTGGGCTAGGTGCATGGGGCCTGCTCAAGGCAGATCGGCTTGGCGATGCCGAACATTGGCTCGCAAATTGTCTCGAATTGGTGGATGAACAAAACTGGATTGCCTTCAAGCCCTGGCCAACGGCGGTCCAGGCCGAAGTCAGGCTCAGACAGCAAGTCGATCCCTCTGCCATAAGGGAAACGCTGGAAGGGGCCTTCGCCTTGAGCTGCCAGATCGGAGATCCATGCTGGGAAGCGGCGACGGCACGAGTGATTGGCCTTACCCATTTGGCCGAAGATCATTACGATGTGGCCACCGAGTGGCTTTCGCAAGCGCGTGCGCGCTGTCTCAAGCAAACGGACAGATTTGCCGCGCTGCTCGTCGCGATTATCTCAGACCAGATGAACATGAGTGTCAAAACGGGTTTATTAAAAGACGCACGCGGATTTGCCCGTGAGCTCATCCCCTGCGCCGCGCGGGCCCACATGGACCGGGAAGTCCGGCTTGCAACCGCGGTCCTGGCACTTTGACCAGACGATGATGATCCTAAAATCGAAACAGCAACCACTGCTAAGAGGCTAGAATTCTCACGTCGGGGCTCACTGTCAATGCCACGATACATTGTTGAGCGAACTATTCCAGGCGCCAGCCGATTAAGCGAGGAGGCGTTACGGGAACTGGCACGCAGGTCCAAACAGATCATTTCGAGCAAGGTAGAGAAGACGGTGGAGAAGGTTCTGCGTGACCGTCTGTCATCTGACGGTTTCGCGGGTGCAGAAATTCGGCTGCCGGATCGCGATTTTGACGGGGACCCGATCCTTGTCGTCGATGTGAACTATCGCTTTCTGGATCGGCCGATCAGCTCGAAGGTAACGTTCAGTCTGACGACTGAAATTCGCAAAGCCCTTATGGCTTTGGGGGAAAGCCGCTTTCCGCAGGTTCGGCATCGCTTCAACGAGCAACAGAAGATCGCTAGATGACCGTGTCGCAGCCGGTGATTACCCGGCTCATACAAGATGTGGAGCAGGAACTCGAATTTCCAATCCTGCATCGCAACGGGCCGCGGATAGGGTGGCCGACGGAGCATGGCGTGGCCTTCTTTGCGCAGGCGGAACTGTTCTGGAGCGGACTACGCCCGATCAGCGAACGTGCCGCTCGATCGCGACAGCGCGGGCGACGCCGATCAAGGTGGCGTCGATCCCGGTCATCGCTGCGAGCATCGTCCAGATCGCCCTCAGCGACTTACCCGCGGACCAGTTTCCGGATCATGTCCACCTTCGAAGCACGTCGGCCGAGAACGTCGTGTTGGCGATCGTGGCGCGAACTGCCGATATCGGCATCCCCTATCGGCTGAGGATGAGGATCGACAAGGCGCTTGCGGAACAGTCGATCGAAACGGGTGGAATTATCGAAAGCGATGCGACTTATGTCTCGCTCGCACTGGCTCGATCCGAACTTGGCGTGGCGATCGTCGAGTCTGTTACGCTTACGGGCCTTTCGATCAAGGATGTGGTGATCCTGCCGCTCGCCTTCGACATTCCATTTTATTGGGGCGTCATCACGGCGACCGGCGTACCGCTGCCTGCGACTGTTGAGGGACGATCTTGTCCATCGAGCGCCGGGCGATGGACCTGCCGCATTTTCGCAGGCTCAAAGGGATACCACTTGTTTAGGAAGCTGATGCTCGATTTCTCGACCGCGCCACACCGGAACCGATTGCCGGCCGGCTGTAGACAATGGCTGATCTATCCGACTTGGTCTCTAGGAGACGCTCCTTCGTCCCTGCTGCCTCTCTCTTTGGCGCCACCACCGAAGACCAGATCGCGGGCTTCGCCGCTGTTTCGACAAGGCGGGTGCGAGATCCCAAGTCGCTCTCGCGCGGATCATCAGGTCTTCCACTGAAAGCTACGATGCGTGCCAATCATGGACCATGCGGAGCTCCTCCAATCACACGAGATTGGCATTCCAATCAGCGCCGCGAGATGGACGGCATCGATTCCACACCATGCTGACTTTCGGGCGTCAAAACCCTTTTCCCAGCAGCCATAGGGCATAAACGCTCATCGAACCTGCTAGTAAGAAACGCACGAGCTCACGCCACCGGCCGCCCCTGCGCCGGATGGCAGAGAGCGAAAATAGCCGTCCAGCCAAGACGAACCACGCGAACGCCATCGAAAATATCAAGCAACAGGCAACTGTTACCCCCCCTGATGTTCGCAAGGATGGGGCGGCCAGATAGAAGCTTACGAAGAACGGGACGGATAGGGGATTGGAGAGAGCCGTCGCCAGACCAAGGGCAAAGAGCCTGATGGCCAGGCTTTCAGGTGTGGATGCTTCGGAAGGCGAGGACGCTGGATATGGCCTGATCAGTCGGAAAGCCGAATGGATCAAGATTCCGGCCAGCAGGATTCGACCCACGGTCTCGAGCTTGTCGAACTTCTCGAAAGTCGAGGCGCCGATGGCTGCGAGGAAGCAAGCAACCGTTGCTCCGCATGCGATGCCTGCAGCGGCGCTCATCACGCGATGCCATGAGGGCTTCATGGCAATGCGAAGGACGATCAGAAGGTTTGGTCCCGGCGTCATCAGCATGAGGGCGTATGGCAAGACCAGTGAGGTGAATAATGTTACCATGATTGTTCAAGGCGCTTTCTTGACAGGGCGATTGAGGCTGATCGACACTGCATGTCCAGAAGCGGTTGAAGGAAAAGAGCGCGAACCGCAGGTGAATAAAATCAAAGTCTCCCGCACCGCCAATTGCGGTTGCCCAATCTCGAACGATAAGGCTCGCGCTGGTCCGCACGAGCGCGAGCCCCATCCCCATACCCACCCGTATTGCCCACAAAAGAGGTGGCTCGACCGTTTTTCCCGTTCGAGCCACCAAGCAGTCTGTTGGCAAGTTCACATAACAATCTTGCCGTCAATCGAGCGTGAAACGGCCGTCAAATGGAACGACTTCATGCTTTGTAGGTCATTATTTTCGCCGTTTCCAAACAGCGGTCACGTGGTGCGCGACCGCAAGTCCAAGGATTTCGTTGAATTCCACCGGTTGGACCGTCAGCGTGAGCGGTTCCGCCGAAGATCTCGATCGAGCCGTCGATGCGGCCTCCAGGGTCTTTAAGGAATGGCGTCATGTATGGTCGCCCGACCCAGGGGTCAAGAAACTGGCTGTCGTGCTCACTGTTGACGACAGGTCGGTTGTTTCCGCCGCTGGATCCGCGATCGGCATCTGCGCCGATTGTGGACGGCGAAGCCGAAGTAGGCATGGCTGGTCCCGCCGTAATCTCCAGGATCTGCCGGTCCAGGGTCAGTCGGTGACAGTGAAACTCCTGGTTAGCCGCTGGCGATGTGCACATGGGGAATGCGCACGACGAACGTTCACCGACCGACTGCCGACGATCGCTGCTCCTTATGCGCGCCGGACGAGATTGGTCGTGGAGATTGTCGGCTTGCTCGGCCACAGCGCCGGCGGCCATCCTGGCGGGCGATTGATGGAGCGGCTCGGCATGTGGCAGTTGAAGCGGGATGCTGCGGCGGCTCAACGCAGTTCCGAGACGCCGTCTCGCAACGACATCTGATGGACAGGAACATCTTTCGCTGCCACAGGCGTGCCCGTGCCACGAGGGTCCCAACTGCAACTAGAATACGTGCATTCACATGCCATCTCCTCTTGACGTTAGGCACAATGAACGGACGATCCGCCCTCCTGTTTCACGCGGACTTCCACATTGGCAATCCCGGCACATTCTTTTCGGTTGGGACGGCCTTCACCGTTGTAACCGAGCCCGCTATCAATTAGTTCGGAGGCACGGATGCGGGCAGTATTGATTGAGCAGGCATATCAGGCGGAAAGCGCAACGGAGGCAGAGCGGAAGCGTCTTTGGGACCTATTCCAATCAAGCATCGTCGCATTCCGGCTACGGACACGAAAGCTGGAGGTCGAACCGCATTCCGGCGGCTTCAGCCTCAAAACCGTCTTCTCGGGCTCGGAAGCTTACGAGTTGAAGGACAGGGCGGCGTTGGTCGTGCCTGGCGAAGTTTTGCTGGTGAGGCAGAACGAAGTCTACAGCAGCTCGATCGCCACGCCGGTCGAGACCGACAGCTTTTCCCTCTTCTTTCCATTCGAGTTCTATAGGCAAGTGATCGCCGAAGGGCGAAGCCAGACCCTCCACAGATTTCTGGACAGTGCAGCATCAAGCGTGAGCCTGCCTGTCAATTCGGAGTTCTCGAGCTTACTGCGTAGGATTGCCACGGAACTGGAAGCCACCGACTCCAAACTTCTTCTCGGGGAACTCGTGGCCCAACTGCAGATGGCAATCGGGGGGCATGTCGAAGATGTGGTGAAAAACTACGCACGCATCAGCATGCGGATAGGCGTTCGGAAGGCCGATCGGCTCCGCAGACTGATGCGCGCCAGAGAGATGCTTCACGATGATCTCGGCCGCGAACTTACCTTGGCCGAGCTTGCGTCGGAAGCTTGCATGTCGGAGTTCCACCTGTTGCGGTGCTTCGCCGAGGCCTTCGGAGTGCCGCCCTCGAGATACCTCGAGCAACTGCGGATCGAACGCGCTCGAGAACTCCTGGTGAGCTCTCGTCTATCGGTGAAGGTCGTGGCCGATCGGGCGGGATACACGAACTTTTCAGCATTTTGCCGTTCTTTCCGCCGCGCGACCGGGACTACGCCGCGGATGTTCAGGAATGAATACGTCAACCCATCATACGGGGAATGAAAATGAACGTCATCCGCTATGTCATGTGCGCTCTGTTGACTCTCGGCGCGCTCGGCCATCTCTATGGCACCTTCGACGGCTATCCGTTGGGCTCGGAGCTCTTCGTCTGGTCTTTATCGGCAACTGCCTTCACGTTCGCGGTCGTGACATTCAATCTGCTGGCGCGCTCGGGCGAGAGGGTCTTGCTTGCCGCAGGCATGGCCTCCGCTGCGGCATGGGCAGCCTTGGCACTTGGCTTCGGATCAGCAGTCGGCAACATATTCGATCCCCGTGCCATCATGCACGCAGCGCCCTCAATCGTGCTCGCCATTTTGGACGCAAAGCTGCTATTGGATGCATCAGCCAAGAGCAAAGGTTTGGGCGAAACCTAGACGCAGAATGGACATAGAGGCATGGTATGCCTTTGGCCGAAAGTTAATTTCGAGGCAGGCTTACCGCCGTGTCTTGCGATCCCTTCAGAGGCGCGTCACCGCCAAGGCCCGAATAACGATCTCGTCCTGCTGGAAGCGCCGCTCAAGTTCGGCTCGGTAGTTGCTCCACCAGTCCGGATCCAGTTCATCGGTCATAACTTCAGCTCCAATGATGGCGTCTTCTTCCACCATGTCACCGTCTTCCCACAGGCCTTCTGCAGGGGCGTTGCGGTATAAGGTGAGGCCGCCGAAGCGTGATGACAGGTCCTCGCGCACTTGGTTGATGCGCGCACGAGACGTACCGTCGCCGGTGTTCAGAGGCAGCAATATCTGGATCAGGTGCATGAGCTCTCCTGAGACGAGACAACTGCGTCGTTGAAGGATAACCCTGCCGCTTAGTGCCTGGTTCCCTTCCCTCCATTTGCGTTTGCCCGCTGGTACAGTGCCGCGAGCTATCTGAAGCGACGTGATTCAGTCAAGGCACTCGATCACTTGCTCGTCCGATTCAGGAAGCCTCACCGGATTGTCGGCGCTTGTGATCGCCCTTGTCACCCAGACCCGGCTTGGCGTCATGTTTGGCGTCGTGACGAGCGTCGGCCGAGAGTGAGCGGGACACGTCAACGCTCTCCGTGAACTTGCCATCCTCGTCCCTGCGGAGAGACCGCTTATCCGTTCCGGTGTCGATCAGTTCGCGTTTGGTTACGGCGAGACTCCTTCAGGGTTGCTGCTATCCATAGACGCACCTCACACCTAAAAGATGCATGCGAATCAGCGGCCTAAGCGGGACTCGTAAAATGGGCGCTGCCGAGCGGCTAAGTCACTGAAAAATGATTCGTTTCGACTCGGAACAATTGCTCGCCGATTCGCTTGAATCGCCTGAGTTGCATCAGGAGTTCAGCGTCATGGTTGCCCCAAGAGCCAATTGGAAAGGCTTCATCAAGTTCGGAGAAGTGTCCTGTCCAGTGGCGCTCTACACCGCAGCCTCCTCGTCGGAGCGAATTGCCTTCAACACGCTGAACCGAAAGACCGGCAACCGGGTGAAGCGAGAATTCGTTGATAGCGAAACCGGCGATCCCGTCGAACGCGATGATCAGGTCAAAGGCTACGAGATCGAAAACGGACAGTACATCGTTCTGGAACCTGACGAAGTCGCCGCCGCCGTCCCCGAGAGCGACAAAACCCTGAAGATCGACGCCTTTATTCCCTGCCACGAAATCGACGACGTCTATTTCGACAAGCCCTATTACCTTGCACCCGACCGAATGGGCAAGGATGCTTTCGTCCTTCTGCGCGACGGGATGAAGACGGCGAAGGTCGCCGCCATCGCTCGCACCGTCCTCTTTCGCCGGATGCGCACGGTCCTGATCCGCGCACACGGCAAGGGCCTGATCGCCTCGACGCTGAACTTCGACTACGAAGTCCGTTCATCCGAGAAAGCGTTCGAGGAGCTGCCTGACCTGAAGATCGAGGGCGAGATGCTCGATCTCGCCGAACATATCATCGGGAAGAAGAAGGGCAGTTTCGATGCCAGCACCTTCGACGACCGATATGAAGCCGCGGTCGCCGAATTGGTGAAGGCCAAGATCGAAGGCCGGTCGCTGCCGAAGAAGAAGGCGCCGGTCGCATCGAAACCGAGCGATCTGCTGCAGGCACTGCGCGAAAGCGCGGGGGTCGGAGCCAAGGCCGAGCCGAAACGCACAGCCGCCAACGCCAACAAAGGCACCGGTCGCCAAAAGGTCGCCAAACCCGCCAGTGCAGCGAAGTCGAAGGCCGCGGCGACGCCATCCCGCCGCGCCGGTTGATCGGAGGACATCATGGCTCTTCGTCCTTACTGGAAAGGTTATCTTAAGCTGTCATTGGTCACCTGCCCGGTGCAGATGATGCCCGCGACCTCCGAGAACGAGAAGGTTCGCTTCCACACGCTGAACCGCGAGACTCAGAACCGCGTCGTCAGTCACTATGTGGACTCGGTCACGGGGAAAGAGGTCGGGCAAGAGGACGAAGTAAAGGGCTATCAGCGTGGTGAGGACGAATACATCATCCTGGAAGATGATGAGCTTGAAAATGTCGCTTTGGACAGTACCAAGACCATCGACATATCCACCTTTACCCCGCGCGACAGCATTGAATGGATCTGGCTAGACACCCCCTATTATCTGTCACCGAACGATCCGGTCGGCCAGGAGGCGTTCTCGGTCATACGCGACGCAATGGAATCGCAGGACATGATCGGTATTTCGCGGCTGGTTATTACGCGGCGGGAGCGCGCCGTCATGTTGGAGCCACGCGGCAAGGGTATCGTGCTGTGGACTTTGCGCTATGGTGACGAGGTGCGGGATGAAGAGACCTATTTCGAGGGCATCGGTGATGAGACAGCAGATTCCGACATGATGCCGCTGATCCAGCAGCTGATCAAAAAGCAGACCCAGCACTGGAACCCGAAGATGGTCGTCGACCCGGTTCAGGACCGGCTCCTCGATATCATCGCAGCGAAGAAGAAGGCCCTGAAAAAGCCGTCAAAAGCCAAGGCCAAAACGCCGGCCTCAGCGCCCGCACCGAGCAACGTCATCAACATCATGGATGCCTTGAAGAAGTCGGTCGCAGCCGAAACCCGGACAAGCAAATGAGCAAACGCGCCAAGCCTCTGCTTCAAGACGAGGCGTTCACCGCCAAATCCAAGCCGAGGCGCAAGCGCGATCCGGCCCAACCCAACCTCCCATTCGACCCGATGCCCGATCGCGTTGAGCCATGCCTGGCTTTGCTGAAGACAGCTCCGCCTGTCGGGCCGGACTGGGCCTTCGAAATCAAATGGGACGGCTACCGGCTCGCGATCCATATCGAGCCGAAGGGCGTGCGGATCATCACCCGTGGCGGCCATGACTGGACACACCGTTTTCCCGCGATTGCCGCGGCCGCCAAGAAACTCGGGGTCGGAACAGCGATCCTCGACGGGGAGGCTGTCGTCCTCAACGCTGAGGGCCAATCCGACTTCGGAGCGCTGCAGCGTTCGCTCGGCGGACGCGGCGGCAAACGATCCTCGACGGAGTCGATCCTGTTTGCCTTCGACCTTCTGTATTTCGACGGGCACGATCTGACGAAAACCGAGCTGTCTGTCCGGCGGCATCTTCTCGAAGATCTGCTGGAAGGCACCGTCGGCGCCATTCAGCTTTCTGAGGAAGTCGAAGGCGACGGAACAGGGTTGTTGGCCAACGCTTGCTCTCTTGGAATGGAAGGCATTATCGCCAAGCACCGCGACAGCCCGTACCGCTCCGGTCGGACCGGGGACTGGCTGAAGATCAAATGCGTCCAGAGCGAGAGCTTCATGATCGTCGGCTACGAGCAATCCGCCGCTGCGCGCGGCGGTATCGGCAGTTTGCTGCTTGCTGGCCGTCGCGGCCATGACTGGGTCTATGTCGGCGCCGTGGGCACCGGCTTCAAGGAAAAGGATGCGATCTATCTGAAGAAGACGCTGGATCAGCTGAAGACGCGGACGCCGGCCGTTCCGATCAAAGGCAAGAACTACGTGTTTGCGCAGCCGACGTTGATCGCGGAGATCGAATTCCGCGGCTGGACGGACGACGGCAATCTGCGGCATGCATCTTACAAAGGCCTTCGGGAAATCCAGGACAATGCGGCTGTATTCGAAATGAATGGCTGACCGGATCGCTGAAACGGGCAGGGAGCTCGACCCTTGCGGGGAGCGCCCTGCCACACCCGGACGATCGCGCAGACAGACAAGCTGCTGCGCAGGCGATCATCGAAGACGGGTGGCAGCAGATAGATGATGGTCCGAGCCGGAGAATTCAAGGGTCTGCTCGTGCCGAGCCTGATGGCGGCTCGACCCGTTCAAGTTCGAAGAAGTAGATGCGCTCGTCGCCTTCAATCACCATCGCCCCCATCATCCTGTGCTCGTCAATCCTGCGAAGGTGGTCTACGACCGGTTGCTCGTCATAGGTGATCGCAGCGCTTGTCACTCCGTGAAACGACATCGTCTGCAGCGACGCAACCGGCCCTTTTGCCCGCAGCCCGCGCTGAAGGTACGAAAACAAGTTTTTCACGGGACGTGTTCTTCCGGCCTTATGGAAGCGAAGCGCCAGGCGCAGCGGGATCCTCGCGGGATCGATTGGTGTCAGCCTGTGCTGACCGGATCGAAACAAGAGCGCGTCCGCGCGCAATTCCGATGTAAACCGTTTGCCAAACCAGCCGAGATTTTCCAGCACGCCGTCGAATGGATGGCCGGACGGGATGCCGCGACCCTGCCATAGCCCGATCATCTCGCTGGGCCTGATCGGCGGTAAGCTTAGAAACTTCTCAAGGGTTTTCTGCTGTTCGCTCAGAGGACGCATCCTTTTCCCTGCGCTCCCGCGTCCGCCTCCTGGATTTTGCGTCACGCCGCGCGGTCCGCAGTTCCTCCAGCGTCGGAAGCCACCAGCCGCGATCGAGTTCTTGTGGTCCCGGAGGTGTCCGCGCCGGCCAGGTGGTCACCAATTCTTCCAGCGAGCCTGAACGCCACGACGCCCAGACATACTCCTCGTCGCGATTTGCCGGGAAGTAGAACGTATCGACAGTCGCCGTATCTGCCAATTCGCCGTGCGTGCCAGTAAAGAAAAGGACTCCGACATGGGTGCTGACAGCGCGCTCCAGCGGCGGGCCATCATTGGCCGGGACGGGATATCGTTTCCGTCGACGCTCCCTGGCCCGTGCCTTCGACGCCTCGTCTTCCTCTGTACCCTTGATTGCTTCACGCCGCGCCTTTCGCATCTCAGGCTCGTTGCGTTCGGCGGCCGTCTCAATTGCCGGCCACCGCCGGCGGAGTTCGTCCAACGACCGGTAAGGCACCGTCCACAGCCGTCGGTCGGCATCCCAGCGCGCGAAGGGAATGTCCCGGATCTCGTTGACGATGGTGCGGGAATAGGGCGTCCGAATTAGAAGGGAAGAGGTCCCCGCGTCCAGATAGTGGCTTTCGATCGGATCGAATGCGAAGGCATCTCTGCCCTTCTCGTCGGCGAAAGCCTCGGCTTCCGCTTCCATCTCGGCGAGCCAGCGGCCGATACGTCTCTGGGCGGTCCGTCCCGGCACGAACCAGGCATTGAGACGATCGCTCCATCGCGCGCGCGGAAACGCTTCGCGAAAGCGCTGCACCGTGATGCGATCATGAGGCAGCTCTGTCGTCGCGCCAGCCCGCGGCGTTGAGGGAGCATCGCTATCCGGTTCCGGTTCCATTGTGCTGTAACGCGGAATTACGAATTCGGGTTCACTCGCCATGCTGCGGCCGATCACTCAGGCCGCCTGCTTCATCGACTTGGCGAGCCGCTTGATCGCCTGCTGGAGCGATCGCTGCCCGTCGCAATAGTCCTGCCAGGCGCTCGATTTCGCCAGCAGCGCCGGCACGGTGCGGATGGTGTACCGCTTCGGATCGAGATCCGTCTTCACCTGGGCCCAGGTCAGCGGCATTGACACCGTGGCGCCGGGCCGGGCGCGCGGTGATAGTGGTGCGACCGCGGTCGCCATGCGGTCGTTGCGCAGGTAATCGAGGAAGATGCGGCCGTTGCGCTGGTTCTTGGCCATCTTGATCAGGTAGAGCTCGGGGTTTTCGCGTGCCATCTGCTGGCAGACGTCATGGGCAAAACCTTTGGCTTCCGGCCAAGCGAGCTTCTTGCCCTTCGCTACCGCAAGCGGCGTGACCACATGCAAGCCCTTGCCACCCGTCGTCTTGCAGAAGCTGACAAGGCCGAGTTCCTCCAGCCGGTCACGCATCTCCCGAGCGGCTTCGACGACGGTGGAGAAGGGGACGTCCGGACCGGGATCGAGGTCGAACACCAGACGACCCGGCACTTCGGGTAGTTCCGGTTCGCAATTCCAGGGATGCAGCTCGACGCCGCCAATCTGCGCGATCGCGGCGAGGCCCTCGACGCGATCGATCTGCAGATAGGGTTTCTTGTCGCCGAACACCTGCACCAGCTCGAGCAGGTTCGACGTTCCGGGCATGGCATGGCGCTGGAAGAACTGCTCGCCGCCGATGCCATCGGGGGTTCGGATGATCGAGCACGGCCGGCCCTTGATGTGGTCGATAAGCCAGGGGCCGACGGCTTCGTAGTAGGTGGCGAGATCGAGCTTGGTCACCGGCTTGTCGTCGCCAGCGTCGGGCCACAGCGGCTTCTCCGGATTGGAGATCAACACGCCCATGACGTTCGCCTTGCCGCCCTTCCGGAAAGATTTAGCGGGAGTTGGCTTTTCGGCCTCTGCCTCCGGATCAGGCACATCGGCTGCTACGGGTGAGACAGGCTTCTCAGCGACGACTTCCCTCGCCGGCTTATCCTCGCGCAGGCCTTTGAATGCCGCCTGCCGAACCAGGCCATCGGCCGTCCAGCCGGCGAACTGGATCTCGGCGACGAGTTCCGGTTTCAGCCAGACGATGTTAGGATCCTTGTTCGGCGCGCCGATCCCCGTAAATGGCGACTTGGTGGTTTCCAGCTGGCGGAGCTTCGGCAAAATCGTATCAACGACTTTTGCGCCGTAACCCGTCCCGACCCGGCCGACATAAACGAAATGATCACCCCGGTTGACGCCGACGAGCAGCGAGCGGAACTTGCCGTTCGTTTGGGCATAGGCGCCGATCACCACTTCATGGCCGGCCCGGCATTTGGACTTGGCCCACGTTTCAGTGCGGCCGGATTGATAAGGCGCATCGGCCTGTTTCGAAACGATGCCTTCGAGCGACAGGCGGCAGGCCGATTTCAGGACGGCGTCGCCACCGGTTTCGAAATGCTCGACGAAACGCAGGCGTGGATCGTCGCCTGCGTCGTTGAGCAGGGTCTGCAGACGATCCTTGCGCTCGGTCAGCGGCAGTTGTCGGAGGTCCTCATTGCCTTCAAACAGCAGGTCGAAGGCGAAATACACCAGCGCATCGGTCTTGCCTTCCGACAGCGCCGCCTGCAGCGCGGCAAAGTCCGGCGCGCCGTGTTCGTCGAGAGCGCAGATCTCGCCATCGATGATCGCGTCAGGGAGGGCGGAACCAGATGCGGCTATTGCCGGATATTTTGCTGTCCAGTCGAGGCCTTTGCGCGTCTTGAGCGTCACTTCGCCGTTTTCGATGCGCATCTGGATGCGATAGCCGTCGAACTTGATCTCATGGATCCAGCCGTCCGCCGTGGGTGGACGCTCGAGCGTTTCGCAGAGCTGCGGAGCGATGAACCCCGGCATTGTTGACTTTGCTGACTTGGAAGCTTTGGCCGGCGCGGCTTTCCTTTTGGTTTTGGTTTCGGCTTTGCGTTCTTCGGCGGCAAGGCCGTGGTTGCTGTCCCAGACGGCATTCGCGTGAACGTCACCCCTCTCGACCATGAACGGTTTCGGCTTCTTGCCCTTGCCGGCAGCGATCGCCTCCATCGTCCGCCCGGAGGCGACAGAGGTGGCGTTGTCCTCAAGAACAGCCGCGCCGTCTTCCTCGACGGAAAATTCGTCGTGATGCTTGATCAGCAGCCAATTGGTGCGCTTGCCGCCATCGCGATCGTTGCGCATCCGCACCAGCACAAAGCTGCCATGCAGACGCTC
Organism: Neorhizobium sp. T6_25; assembly: GCF_002968555.1. NCBI lineage: Bacteria > Pseudomonadati > Pseudomonadota > Alphaproteobacteria > Hyphomicrobiales > Rhizobiaceae > Neorhizobium > Neorhizobium sp. T6_25. The sequence goes on along the minus strand of NZ_PVBL01000023.1, from coordinate 55,690 downwards.
GCCCTCCAGCCTGAATTTGAAATCTCCTTTGGCCAATGCCTGTTCCGGGCTTTTGTTACCCTCCGGCTCCCAATAGCCACGGTCCCAGAGCATGACCGTGCCACCGCCATACTGGCCTTTCGGGATCGTGCCTTCGAAGTCGCCATAGTCGAGTGGATGATCCTCGACCTCGACGGCAAGACGCTTGTCGTGTGGATCGAGCGACGGTCCCTTGGTCACCGCCCAGGACTTGAATACCCCATCTAGTTCCAGGCGAAGATCGTAGTGCAGCCGCGTCGCGTCATGTTTCTGGATGACGAAGCGACGGCGGTTCGACGCCTTCAGCTTCGCCTTTCCGCTCGGCTCCTGCGTCTTCTGAAAATCACGTTTTTGCTTGTATTTTGAGAGCTTGTCGCTGGCCATTGCGGTCCCCGGTACACTTCCGCCATCCGCGTCGAATGACGACGGAACTGAGGCGCGGGCTGGACAGGTGGGACGCTCGACTGCCATTTGGTTGGCCGCAGGCAGCGCGTTCATCATCCCTGTCACGTCCGGTTGACACGGCACGGGCCTCGGAACTGAGAAGCATCCAGCCCGCATTTTGTTCCAATTCAGCCCCGTTGAGATGCGGTGATGGAAACAGAAAGCGCGTCAGCCGACCTGCTCGACATTGAGGGTGCCGGCGGGAAGCGGCCTGATCAGAGACTTCGCCGAGACAGATGGATCGAGCCAGTCGCCCCAGGCGTCCCGTTCGAGGATGACGATCTGCCGGTCGTGGTAAGGCGCGATATCCGGGCCAGGCTCCATCGTCAGCATGGTGAAGGCTTGCCCCACGTCATCCGTCTCGCGCCAGATGCCGGCGATGCAGAAAATTGGTTCGTCCTTCTTGGTGAACAGCCACTTGTCCTTGCGCTTTTTGCCTTTTTCGGTTGGTTCGGTGAACTCGTAGAAACCATCGGCGACGATCAGGCATCGGTTGGAATCGAACTCGCGTCCATCGGAGCGGAAATTATAGACCGGCCGCTTGTTCTGGCCAGGCCAACTCCATCGGCGCTGGACGAGGTCCGCCTCGTCGCGCGTTCCCTCGATTGTGCGGATGATCGGCGCCATATCTGTGATCTTGATGTCTTCGCGTGCCTCAACGTTCGGTGCACCTTCACCAAAGCGGATCTTGATCTTGAGATGGGCGAAGTCCTCCACAATCGACGCCACGTCCACCATCAGCCGATAATCATTGCACATGCTTTCCTCGCAGTTCTTGTTGTGAAGCGTGGTTCTTGCTATGTTCTACATATGATGAACGCGAAGGTTTTCCAGTCCGACGCCCCGCTCGACGAGCGCCGCGTCATCATAAGACGGCATGACGGCGATGTGGAGATGGTGGAGCTGCCCTGGGGTTTATGTCCGCTCGATGGCGGCCCACGCGCGGCCAATGTCGTCCGCTCTGAAGAAAGGACGTTTCCAACCCACCGCTGCCTGGTGCCGGCATCCGAGTTTCGCCATCGCAGTGGGGCGAGGAACTTCTGTTTCTCGCTCAAGAACGGTGACTGGTTCTATTTCGCGGGTATCTGGCGACAGGCGTCCATCGGCTGGCCCGAGGCCTATGCCATCCTGACCGTCGAGGCGAATGCCGACATTGCGCCCTATCATGACCGGCAGATGGCGGTGCTGACACGGGATCAGCGGATGGACTGGCTCGATGGGCTTCTACCGGAAGAGGAAATCCTGCGGCCACTCCCGGCAGGTACATTCCGCGTCAAGCCTCTTTCGAACGCTTCGTTCCAGTCAAGATTGGCGGTCTAAAGCGCGAGCCGCAACTGCGGCGCTTATCAACTGCGTTGCGCCAGTGAGGACAGCAACATGTCGGGCGGGGGGCCATGACCGTCCGGCCGCTTGATCCGCGACGTTTTGTCGGCGGGGTGCCCTCATGCGCGGGGATCGAGAAGAAATTTGCAGACACTACGACCATCCCGACTTGTCCCCTGCAATTCACACCAAGGATAGCGAGCGCTCGCACCGCTTCAAAAAAATCTGCCGGCCGCTATTGGGCTGATTCCCATGGGTATTCTGCGGATTTCTAATGTTCAGGATAATATTCCCATTCCTCCGGTTGCTTGACTCTTTTATTCGGCCGGAACAGAAAGAGAACATCCGCATTTTGTCTGACATGATGTCGGCCGCCAACGCGACCTTGAAGGGAGCCGTGAACGATGACTGCTGCCCGCGAAAGGGTGATTTCCGATCTGCGCGAGCGCATTGCCTCGCTGGAGGGCGTGTCAGCCAGAAAGGCTGGCTGTCTGTCCTTTGGGGTGCCGGAAATCGATGCGGTCCTGCCGGGAGGTGGCCTAGCCTATGGCGCCCTGCACGAATTTGCCGGCGGCGGGTCGGGCACGGTGGATGGTGCAGCGGCAGCGCTCTGTGCCGCAGGGATCGCGGCCCGCACCAAAGGCCCGATCGTCTGGTGCCTGACGCGGCCAGACCTGTTCTTTCCCGCGCTCGCCCAGGTCGGTCTCCATCCCGACCGGGTGGTCTTTGTCGAGTCCGACAAGGAGGAAGACGTTCTGGCAAACATGGAGGAAGGGCTGTCCTTCGGTGGGCTCGGCGCCGTCGTCGGTGAACTCGTTCGCCTGCCGATGGTCAGCTCGCGCCGGCTGCAGCTGGCGGCCGAGCAAACGGGCACGATGGCGCTTGCCGTCCGACGCTGGCGACGGCAGACGGAGGCCAATGATTTCGGGCAGCCGACGGCGTCGACCACGCGGTGGCGGGTGAGCGTCATGCCGTCGGAGGAATTGCCGGTGCCGGGTGTGGGGAGGGCCCAATGGCTGCTGGAACTGATGCGCGTAAAAGCGGGTGAATGTGCTGAGTTTCTCGTGAGGGCGTGCGATGACAAGGGTCGTCTCGATCTATCTTCCGGATCTGCCGACGGATCGCATTCGTCGCGCCGATCCGTCTATTCTTCCTGAACAGGCGATAGCCGTGATCGCCAAGAGCGGCTCGAAACGCTGGGTGTCGGCCGCCGACGCCGCCGCCCGAAAAGCCGGCGTGCATGTCGGCATGCCGGCGGCCAAAGCACAGGCGCTATTTCGCGGCCTGATGCTGGTCGATGCGGATCCTGAGATGGATGCCGCAGCACTCGAACGCATTACCCGCTGGGCGCTGACGCTCTATTCGCCGATCGTCGCGGTCGATGGGATCGATGGGATCGTCATGGACACAGAGGGTGCCGATCACCTGCAGGGCGGCGAGCTCGCCATGGTGACGAAGATCGCCAATCAGTTCCTGGCAAAAAAACTCACCGCCCGTGTCGCGATCGCCGACACCTGGGGTGCGGCCCACGCCTGCGCCCGCGCCATCAGCCGCGAAACGGTCATCGTGCCGACCGGTGAGACCGTCCGCGCGGTCGAAAAGCTGCCGATATTGTTGCTGCGCCTTCCCAGGAAAGTCGTCAGCGATCTGCGCACGCTCGGATTCCAGACCATCGGCGAATTGGCCAATACTCCATGTGCGCCGCTGACGCTTCGTTTCGGCCCGGAGATCGGCCGGCGGCTCGACCAGATGTTCGGCCGCGCTTCCGAACCAATCGATCCGCTCCGTACCCCTGAGCTCGTCGAGGTCTCCAGAGCCTTTGCGGAGCCGATCGGTGCTGCCGAAACCATCGACAAATATGTCGGCCGGCTGGTCGTGCAACTGATCGAGGAGCTGCAAAGGCGCGGCCTTGGTGTTCGGCGCGCCGACTTGATCGTCGAAAAGGTTGACGGTACGCGGCAGGCAATCCGCGCCGGCACGGTGAAGCCGGTGCGCGATGTCGCCTGGCTGACGAAGCTGTTTCGCGACCGGACGGAAAAGATCGAGCCCGGTTTCGGGATCGAGAAGCTCACCTTGGTTGCGGTGATAGTCGAGCCGCTGGAGGAGCGCCAGAAATGCTCCTCGCTGGTCGAGGAGGAAGTGAAGGACGTCACGCCGCTGATCGATATCTACGGCAACCGCGGCCAGCGTGTGTATCGAGTGGCACCCGTTGCCTCCGACGTGCCCGAGCGCTCCGTCCAGCGCATCAGCGCCGCGGCCGACCCGATCGAGGTTACCTGGGTCAGCCATTGGCGCCGGCCTGTCCGGCTGCTGGCCCGTCCCGAGCTGATCGAGGCCATCGCCTTACTGCCGGACCGTCCACCGGTCTCGATCACCTGGCGTGGCAAGCGCCGGAAGGTCAAGCGGTCCGATGGGCCTGAGCGGATTTTCGGCGAGTGGTGGCAGCGCGACGCGGAGATGGAGGCGGTGCGGGACTACTTCGTCATTGAAGACGAGGCTGGCGAGCGTCTCTGGGTGTTTCGCTCCGGTGATGGCATCGATCCGGAAACCGGAAGCCACCGCTGGTTCTGCCATGGGATCTTCGCATGAGTTATGCCGAGCTGCAGGTCACGACCCATTTTTCCTTCCTGCGCGGTGCAAGCTCGGCGCAGGAACTGTTCGAAACCGCCAAGGCTCTTGGCATCGAAGCCCTCGGCGTTGTCGACCGCAATTCGCTTGCCGGAATCGTCCGGGCGCTTGAAGCATCGCGCGCCACGGGATTACGCCTCGTTGTCGGTTGCCGGCTCGATCTGGCCGACGGCATGTCGGTGCTGGCCTACCCGACCGACCGGGCTGCCTATTCCCGGCTGACCCGCCTGATCACGCTTGGCAAGTCGCGCGGCGGCAAGAACAACTGTATCCTGCACTGGGACGACGTCGTCGCCTACAATGACGGCATGATCGGCATTCTTGTGCCGGACCTGCCGGATGACAGCTGCGGGATCCAGCTGCGCAAGATGGCCGAGGTGTTTGGTGATCGCGCCTATGTGTCGCTTTGTCTGCGGCGTCGGCAGAACGACCAGCTGCGCCTGCATGAGATTTCCAATCTTGCGGCGTGGTCCAAGGTGCGGACGGTCGTCACCAATGATGTCCTCTTCCATGAGCCAGGCCGTCGGCAGTTGCAGGACATTGTCACCTGCATCCGCACCCGCACGACGATCGACGAAGTCGGCTTCGAGCGCGAGCGCCACGCTGATCGTTATCTGAAGCCGCCGGAAGAAATGGAGCGTTTGTTTCCGCGATACCGGCAAGCCCTCGCGCGAACCATGGAGGTCGTCCGTCGGTGCACTTTCTCGCTCGAGGAACTCACCTACCAATATCCGGAGGAGGCGATCGTACCGGGCAAGGATGCCCAGGCTTCGCTGGAGCATTATGTCTGGCAATGCGTGCCCGATCGCTATCCCGAAGGTCTGCCGCCCGATGTGTTGAAGGTCGTGCGCCACGAGCTCGATCTCATCCGTACCATGAAATACGCGCCCTATTTTCTGACCGTTTTCTCGATCGTGGGCTATGCAAGGTCCCAAGGCATTCTCTGCCAGGGGAGGGGTTCTGCCGCCAACAGCGCCGTCTGCTACATTCTCGGCATCACCAGCATCGATCCCTCGACGAATGATCTTCTGTTCGAACGCTTCGTCAGCCAAGAGCGCGACGAGCCGCCGGATATCGATGTGGATTTCGAGCACGAGCGGCGCGAAGAGGTCATTCAGTGGATTTATCGCACATACGGTCGAGAGAAGGCAGCACTCTGCGCGACCGTGACCCGCTACCGCGCCCGCGGCGCGATCCGCGATGTCGGCAAGGCACTCGGCCTGCCGGAGGATGTGATCAAGGCGCTGTCGTCGGGCATGTGGTCCTGGTCGGAGGAAGTCTGCGACCGCAACGTCCGCGAACTCAACCTCAATCCCGACGATCGCCGGCTGGTGCTGACCCTGAAGCTGGCGCAGCAATTGATGGGCGCCCCGCGCCATCTTGGCCAGCATCCGGGCGGGTTCGTCCTCACCCATGACCGGCTCGACGACCTCGTGCCGATCGAGCCGGCAACAATGAAGGACCGCCAGATCATCGAATGGGACAAGGACGACGTCGAAGCCCTCAAGTTTATGAAAGTCGATGTCTTGGCTCTCGGCATGCTGACCTGCATGGCGAAAGCGTTCAAGCTCATCGAAGAACATAATGGTCGAAAACTTGATCTCGCTGTCGAACAAGAAGATCAGGCAACCTATGCGATGATCCGCAAGGCCGATACGCTCGGCACGTTCCAGATCGAAAGCCGCGCGCAGATGGCGATGCTGCCGCGGCTGAAACCCCGAACCTTCTACGACCTCGTGGTGCAGGTCGCCATTGTCCGGCCCGGTCCGATCCAAGGGGACATGGTGCATCCCTATCTGCGCCGGCGCGAAGGCAAGGAGGCAGTCGAATATCCGACGCCCGAGCTTGAGGCGGTCCTAGGCAAGACGCTCGGCGTGCCGCTGTTTCAAGAGTCGGCGATGAGGGTGGCGATGGTCTGCGCCGGCTTTACCGGCGGCGAGGCCGATCAGCTGCGCAAGTCGATGGCGACCTTCAAGTTCACCGGCGGCGTCTCGCGGTTCAAGGACAAACTCGTATCGGGCATGGTGAGGAACGGCTACGCTCAGGAATTCGCCGAGAAGACTTTTTCGCAGCTTGAAGGATTCGGAAGCTACGGCTTTCCGGAGAGCCATGCGGCTTCATTCGCGCTGATCGCCTATGCGTCGAGCTACATCAAATGCCATTATCCGGAAGCCTTCTGCGCGGCGCTCATCAATTCGCAACCCATGGGTTTTTACGCGCCGGCGCAGATTGTCGGCGACGCGAGAGCCCACGGCGTCGAGGTGCGGCCGGTCTGCATCAATCTGTCCCGATGGGACTGCACGCTGGAGCGGCTCGGCAATTCTGGGCGCCATGCCGTCCGGCTCGGTTTTCGGCAGGTGAAAGGACTGGCTGTCGCTGACGCTGCGCGTATCGTCGCGGCACGCATGGACAATGCCTTTGCCTCGGTTGATGATATGTGGCGTCGATCCGGCGTCCCATCGGAAGCGCTCGTCCAGCTGGCCAAGGCCGATGCCTTTCTGCCGTCGCTGAAGCTTGAGCGTCGGGATGCGCTCTGGGCGATCAAGGCGCTGCGCGATGAACCATTGCCGCTGTTTGCCGCGGCTGCCGAACGGGAAATGGCTGCGATTGCCGAGCAGCAGGAGCCGGAGGTGGCGCTTCGGCAGATGACGGACGGGCATAACGTCATCGAGGACTACAGCCATACCGGGCTGACATTGCGGCAGCATCCGATCGCCTTCCTGCGCAAGGATTTATCAGTGCGCAACATCATCACCTGTGCGGAGGCGATGAATTCGAGGGAGGGGCGGTGGGTCTATACCGCCGGACTTGTCCTGGTGCGGCAAAAGCCCGGATCGGCCAAGGGCGTCATGTTCATTACCATCGAGGACGAGACCGGGCCTGCCAATCTCGTTGTCTGGCCGACGCTGTTTGAAAAGCGCCGGCGGGTCGTTCTCGGATCCTCGATGATGGCCGTCAATGGCCGGATTCAGCGGGAAGGGGAGGTCGTGCATCTTGTCGCCCTGCAGCTGTTCGACCTGTCAGGCGACGTTGCCGACCTTGCCGATCGCGATGAAGAGTTCAAGCTGCCGGCCGGCCGTGGCGATGAGTTTGCGCGGGGAGGTGGGCCGGATCCGCGGGACAAGCCGAAGCCTGTTGTAGCCCCGCGCGACATGTTCGTGCCTGACCTTCATATCGATACGCTGAAGGTGAAGAGCAGGAATTTTCACTAAGAAATCCAGCTTGGTTGCTGTCCCAAATAAGGTCGTCGGGTTCGATTCCGCTCAAGGCTTCCACATTCAACGGCCCAAAAAGCGGTGCTAGAGCGGTTGCTGGTTTAAGAGCGGACCCGCGCGCCGGGGGCTGTACTGCGCGCTAAAGAGGAAGGTCCTGCCTGCGAAGGACCATTATGCGGCGACTATTTGTCGACTGCGGAGACAACCCTGCTCCCCAGGGCCGAACAGCTCGATCCAAAAATCGATTTACCCGTCTCGCCTGCTTTCAATACGGCGACGATGTTGCCTGTAAAAACCACCTTGACGGTAGCAATGCGACTAGACAACCTGCCTGTGCAACCCTTTTAACCGGCCTTGCGGGAGACGACGGCTTTCGCAGTTCCTGCTGAAGCTGGTATAACCTTCCTGCTTTGAACGCTTCTACCCAACGACAAAAGGGCTGTCACTGCTTGAAACTTCGCGATTGCAAACCTTGCTGGCCAAGTTAGCTGACATCGCACTCCGACCGACAAGGTTGATCTGCCGATCGTGCCGTGTTTTGAAGGTGGAAGATCGGCGGCGGGGCTTTGACAACAGGAATGGCAGAACAGTTTGACATGTTTTTGGAGCAGATTTCGCGCGACCATGTGGTCCCGCGTAGCGCTTCCAAATCCGCAGAACCCGACAAGCATGCCATCCCCGTGAGCGATGAGGAGATGGTCCGTTATCTCTCACAGACGGGCCGCTACCGCATCCTCACGAAACTTATGCCGCGCCCAATCTCACCATTCCCACGCCCGGGGTACCCCCTCAAGGGCATCATTCTCGACACCGAGACCACGGGCCTCAATGCTCGCAAGGATGAGATAATCGAGATTGGCGTGATCGCTTTCACCTTCGATGCGGCAGGAAGTATCGGTGACGTGACCGGCATCTACGGTGGACTTCAGCAGCCGAGCGTTTCCATTCCTCCCGAGATCACCAGGCTCACCGGGATCACAGATGATATGGTGGCCGGGCAAACGATCGACATGGCAGCGCTAGGGGCGCTGATTGAACCGGCTGATCTGGTGATCGCCCACAATGCCGGTTTCGACCGGCCATTTTGCGAGGCATTTTCTCACCTGTTTTCCGGCAAGGCCTGGGCTTGCTCTAACTCCGAGATCGACTGGGCTTCGCGCGGATATGAGGGCACCAAGCTCGGTTACCTGATCGGGCAGGCGGGTTACTTCCATGACGGTCATAGGGCTGTCGATGATTGCTTCGCGCTTTTGGAGGTTCTCGCTCGGGAAGTCGAAGGATCGGTGTCTACCGCTTTTGCCGAACTCTATGATGCAAGCCAGAGGTCGCGTGTCCGGATCTTTGCCGAGAACAGCCCCTTCGACATGAAGGACCACCTGAAGGCGCGAGGCTATCGCTGGTCCGACGGAAGCGACGGCCGTCCCAAATCCTGGTGGATCGAGGTTGGGGAAGAAGCGCTCAATGATGAACTGCGCTATCTCAAGGGCGAAATCTACCGCTATCCAGACGCCGATCCTCTAATCAAACGCCTCACTGCCTTCGAGCGGTTCCGGGCCTGATAGCCCCTTTATCCCACCTCCGTTGGCCCATGTTTGAGTACATGGCCGACCTGAGACCTTGTGTCTTATAGGCGCGCGTTCAAGAGCCTATATTCCAATTCGAACGACGTTGGAACCAAAGCATGGTTGCTGGCGTCAGAGACCTCATGAAAGGGGATCATCATGAAGGTAGCGCGCTCTTTCAATAACTGGCGCAAGTATTGTCAGACCGTTACCGAACTTGGCCGTATGAGCTCTCGCGAACTGCAGGATCTCGGCATCGATCGTGCCGATATCCACAGCGTTGCTCGCCAGTCGGTTGCTCGCTAACCGGCTTTTTTCTGCCCACCTGACTGACACTACGCCCGCTAATGACGCGGGCGTTCTGTGTCCGGCCGCCGCGAAGCGCTACGCTGGAACTCACTCTCATCAGTATTCGGTCGTGCGTTTCTGGCATAGCTGCACTGCAGCAAAGTCTATTTAATGTGCAGCGAGAATGAGTATCCTGGTTTTCATCGAAGCAATGCACCTCCTCCCGCAGAGCTTCGATTTCAGGCGGCCCACTCCTCCTCCCAAGGGACGTCTGTTGGAACAGCGGCACTCCTCCTCGTAGCTGTTGTTCGGTTTTTTTCGGAAAGCCTGCCGCACCTCCTCCCGCGGCAGGCTTTTTCGTTTTCACGCCTGGCTGCATCAAAGGGCGGCTCACCATACATCGTGGAGTGTCGAGCCCCGATGCAAGTTCGACGACTGAACGGTCTCACCCAACCGGGCGTCACGCCTTGGCCGCGGTAAGGCCTAAGCCTCCTGCTAAGATTTCACTGTGCCGCCAGCATCCGCAGCAGCGTTCCATCCTTGTTGACCAGTTGAGCATCATTGTGGCGAGGATGTGCAGCACCAGCGCGGTGGCTATGGGGATAGGCAAGCGTGTCCCAGATTGCTGCGGCGATCTCCGCAGCGCTCGATTCGACACCCTTGCGTCCGGACGGTTGCCTCCCCGTCTCCCCGCCTGCAACTGTATATCGCAGAGCACGCAATATCTGTCCGGTGGCGTATGCCCTGACGATCGCAGCGCAATCATAGCCGGTCGCCGATGTCGAGAAGATTAAGTTCGACGGCAAACGCCGGCTTTTCACCAACGAATTTTTCCGCCGCCGTCATATATCCGTTGCGTGCTGCTTCGCCGAAATGAGCGATGACGGATGCCTCACGTGGAAGTCTGCAACGGGAGCGCCAGGTATGCGTTGTCGCTTACTTGATTTCCATCGGAGGACAGACATGCTCGACGAACACGCTCGGATCATCGAGGAACTTGGAGTCGCCAGAGACTTCGATGCAGCGGCCGAAGCCGATCGCCGCTCGGCCTTCCTTGCAGACTATGCCCAGGCATCATCGATGCGGGCGCTCGTCCTCGGCATCAGCGGCGGCGTGGATTCGCTCACGGCAGGAATGCTCGCGCAGCGGGCGGTGCAACGGCTGCGAGACGGCGGCTACAGTGCCGAGTTCATCGCGGTACGGCTTCCATACGGCGAGCAGGCCGACGAGGATGACGCACGGAAGTCGCTCGATGTCATCCGCCCGGATCGGACGGTCACCATCGACATAAAGCCGGCAGCCGACGCCATGATGGCCGAGATCCGGCGCGATGCCGACGATCTCGTTTCAGGCGAACGCCTGCACTTCCATCTCGGAAACATCAAGGCCCGCCAGCGGATGATTGCCCAATACGCACTCGCAGGCGCAACGCGAGGCCTCGTCATCGGCACCGATCATGCGGCCGAGGCGCTGATGGGGTTCTTCACGAAGTTCGGTGACGGCGCCGCCGACATCCTGCCGCTTTCGGGTCTCAACAAGCGGCGGGTGAGGGCGGTCGCGCAGCATCTCGGCGCTCCGGAGGATCTCGTCTTCAAGGTGCCGACGGCGGATCTTGAATCCGACGCGCCGCTCAAGCCCGACGAGGATGTCTACGGCCTCACCTACGACGAAATCGATGACTTCCTCGAGGGCAGGGCGATCGGCGAGAACGCGCTGCAACGGATCCTGACGGCGTACCGGTCCACCGCCCACAAACGTGCAGTGCCTGCGGCGCCGATCGGCTGAGATAGCTGATTGTATGCGAGACGCTCAAACGAGGTAGCAATGGCTGAAATCCCATTTGAGAAAAACCTGGACTCGACGCTGGCCCTCGTCGGCGACCCTTACAGGTTCATTTCCGACAGATGTCGGCGCCACCGCTCCGACCTGTTCGAGACACGGCTCCTGCTGCAGAGGACAATCTGCATGACAGGTCCGGAAGCGGCCCGGCTGTTCTACGATCCGGACCTCTTTGTGCGTAAAGGTGCCATGCCTAAGGCGATCCAGAAGACGTTACTCGGCGAGGGCGGCGTACAGGGTCTCGACGGCGGACCACACCGACGCCGCAAGCAGTTGTTCATGTCGCTGATGAGCCCGGAGCAAATTGGGGAGCTCATTCGCCTGACGGCAGTGGAATGGCGGATGCGCATGCGGGCGTGGACGTCGATACCCAACGTTGTGCTCTATCCGGAATTCCAGCGGCTTCTGACTCGCGCAAGCTGTGCCTGGGTCGGCATTCCTCTGGCCGACCCGGAAGTCGATGCGCGAACGGAGGATATAGTGGCCCTCTACGACCACGCGGGGTCGGTGGGAGTTCGGCATCTATGGTCGCGATCGGCACGGAAAAGGGCCGATCGGTGGCTTGCGAACGTAGTCGAAGAAGTCCGATTCGGCCGGCTCCATCCGCCAGGACCTGCCGCCGCCCATGCCATTGCTTGGCATCGTGATCCTGATGGGGAGTTGCTGGCACCCCAGGTCGCCGCCGTCGAGCTGCTCAACCTCATCCGGCCGATCGTCGCGGTCTCGGTCTACATGGTCTTCGTGGCGCACGCGTTGCATCTGCATCCGGATGTCCGGGACAAACTCCGCTCCGGTGATGACGATTACGCCAACCTCTTCGTTCAGGAAGTGCGCCGATTCTATCCATTCTTCCCTGCCGTCGCCGCCCGTGCGCGACGGACGTTCGAAATGAACGGTTACAAAATTCCTGAAGGCCGTCGTGTGATTTTGGATTTATACGGGAGCAATCAGGATCGACGAACGTGGGAGAAGCCGGAGGAGTTCGAGCCCGAGCGATTTCGTCGATGGGACGGTGGCCAGTTCAACTTCATTCCGCAGGGCGGGGGAGACCACTACGCCAACCATCGCTGTCCGGGTGAGTGGATCACAATTGCGCTCATGAAGCAGGCAACGGAAATGCTGACCCAACAGATGGCGTATGACGTTCCCGAACAGGATCTGCAGATCGAATGGTCGCGGATGCCTGCGCTGCCGCGAAGCCGCTTCGTGATCAGCAATGTCATAACCCGCCCGGCGCCATGGGCTACTGCGACGGCTTAGCGTGAATCGATACTGCCGTTCGGTGTCGACGCAGGATCCTGCATCACGCGGGGATATCTCCGGTGCCAGGCTTGGTCTTCGTGGCTGGGCCGTGGCAGTGAAACCATACGTCACGTCTGATTGCTGGGTGGGAGACGATGCGGCGCACGTTGTAGAGAGGATCCTTCAATACGCGCCACTGCCTTCACAGTCGAACAACCCGATCACCACAGATCACGGGTGAAAGTTCATTGATTGACCGATCCCCTCCTCGAAACTTAACCTCGGATTAAGAATCAGGGGACGAACGAATGAACCTTTCTTCTTGGACGGGAGCAGCCATAGCCGTCGCGGCGGTGGTTCTCTCCACCGGGGTCGCTTTCGGTGGACCAAGGGCGGCGACCAACATGATCGTCGGCGAACTTACCAGCCAGCCAATCGGCCACTACGATCTCTGCCAGAAGTATCCTGTGGAATGCAGCGTTCGCCTTCCGTCATCTCCCGCTCCCGAGCTTTCGGAAAAGGGCTGGGCTGCGATCGAGGCCGTCAACACCTCCGTCAACGCAAGGATCGTCCCCAAGACCGACAGGCAGATGTTCGGCCGCGAAGAGCTCTGGACCTATCCCGACATCGAGGGGGACTGCGAAGACTTCGCGCTGCTCAAGCGCAAGGAACTCGCTGACAGGGGGTTCTCTCTGGCTGACCTCCTGCTCACCGTGGTCCGGAAGACGGATGGGGAGGGCCATGCCGTCCTCACCGTGCGCACTGCCGACGGTGACTTCGTGCTCGACAACCTGGACGCCAAAGTCAGAGCTTGGAACGAAACGGCATACGTCTTCGTAAAGCGTCAGTCCTCGTTGGACACCGGCCGCTGGGTCAGCATCGAGAGCGCCCGAGACGTTCCCGTCGGCTCGGTCCGCTAGTATCCGGTCTCGACACCGGAATCCGCCCCGACCTCGGGACCGATGATCTGCCCCTTCTTGTAATCTATGCCGCCGTCGCCCTTACCGGACAACGCCCAAGGCAGGCGGGTCCAGTTCGATGTCAACCGAAAGCCGCGGCATGTTGCGATAGAAAAGGTTTGATCGCCGTTCTGCCCTTTAGCGCGAAAGCCTCGTGGCGAAAGCGCTTCATTCGGCTCGGCTAGCTGGCGCAAGTTAGCAGATGGTTGGACGGTCATGGCAGGCTCCTCGCAGCCGGTCCAGGAAACTGATCATGCCTATCAAAGGTCCACATGTCATCCACCACGATTCCGGCACGATCGGCCGCTGCACGCAACTGGACGGCGACATGATTGAGCACACTGCTGCTACAATAGCCGTTAGCGGCGCGGCAAGCTCACGGCCAGCACAACAGGCTACCTATCACGGGCGGCTTCCTGATCGGACATCGCATCTACATGCACTGCTTCGGGACATCGGACCCGCGAAAGCGAGGAGTTTCGCCTTGGTGTCGCCAGCGTTCGCCGTCGGCTGCGACTGAACTTCCACTGAGGAGGCACCAAAGCATGCGTCGTGGTCAGCTAAGGCGCTTGCGCGAATGCCCTAACTCAACGTTCGGCTTCAACCATTCGCAGACACCTGAGGTGGCGAGACGCGGGCGCAGGAGGGGTAGCTGCCTTGGTACGGCGAACTCTCACTGGCTTCCATTTGCTATGCGGGGTCGATTACCCAATCCGGCAATTTACCGCGGCACAGCAAGGTCATCTGCTTGCCCCCGCACTTTCACCGTGCAAGGCCTCGATCAAGTTTCGTTGGTCCCCTATATCGCATCTCGGAAACAAAAAAGGGCCAGTCGATGACTACAATCCTGCGTGAAGGCGAAACGTGCTGGCGGATCCGGCAGGCGGATCGGGCCTCCGTGATTGTGGACGCCGACAGCTTCTTCCGGCATGGTCGCAGCGCCATGTTGAAAGCGCGCCGGTCGATTTTCATGATCGGATGGGACTTCGATACCCGCATTGACCTAGTGCCGGGCAAATCCAACGACGGGGCTCCTGAAAAATTGGGGAAGTTTCTGAACTGGCTCGCGAAAAGGCAGCCCGAACTCGACATCCGCATTCTCAAATGGGATATCGGCTTGCTGAACTCGATTACTCGCGGGGAAACGCCGTTCTACATCTTGAGTTGGATGTTCTCGCGACAGGTCCATCTCAAGCTCGACGGGGCGCATCCCCCAATGTCGGCCCATCACATGAAGCTATTGGTAGTCGATGACAGCGTGGCGTTCTGTGGGGGAATCGACATGACCGTTGGGCGATGGGACACGCGCGAGCATCTGGACGATGACAACAGACGAAGGTCTCCCATGGGCTTTTCACAGGGGCCGTGGCACGACGCGACGACTTGTATATCAGGACCTGCGGCCGCCGCACTTGGCGGCCTGGCGCGGGCAAGATGGGAACGCGCAACGGGAGAGAAACTGGAGGCCTGCGAAACACATGCCGATCCGTGGCCGGGAGAGCTCGATGTCGACTTCCATAACATTGATATCGGCATCGCCAGAACGTTGCCGGAATTCAAAGAGCAGGAGCAGGTGGGCGAGATCAAGGCGGCCAAGTTCGCGATCATCCGCGCCGCACGTCGGCACCTTTATATCGAGAGCCAGTACTTCGCATCCCGCCCAATAGCCGAAGCAATCGCCGCGAGGTTGCAGGAAGTCGATGGCCCGGAAATCGTCGTGATCAATCCAGAGGGCGCCGAGGGATGGTTGGAGGCGAAGGCCATGGACACGGCTCGAATACGGCTCATGAAACTCGTCAGGGAGGCCGATCTCCGGAAACGCTTCCGGATACTCTATCCTGTCAACGATAAGGGAACCCCCATCTACGTCCACGCCAAGATAATGATCGCCGACGACTCCATCCTCAAGCTCGGTTCGGCGAACCTCAACAACCGTTCGATGGGATATGACTCGGAGTGCGATGTCATCATCGAAGCCGATGAAGGGCGGAACGACGTCAGGGAAGCCATCGCCCGCCATCGGAATTCGCTGCTGGCGGAGCATTTAGGATGCCAGACGTCGGACGTCGCCGACCTCCTTGAGGAAACCGGTTCGATGATTGAGACCATACAGCAACTAACGCGGGTCGAAAGACGGTGCCTAAGGGAAATACCGGACCGTGAACTCACACCTGACGAGGAGGTAATAGCCGAATCTGATTTTGCCGATCCCGAACGCCCTGTCGCTGTCGCGAAGCGGGTTTATAGCTACGGCAGGAAACGTCAGTATCGTCACGGGTGAGCATGAATGCTTCGCATCTCCGTAGCGGCAGGAAACGGCAGTTTCGTTCGCGGAGGAACCGTATACTTCGACCCTCGCTTGCTCTCCGGCTCGTGAAGTGCATGATCCTGTCGTGGTTTGAGGGGTAGTTGATGCCGAAGGTGACCGGAATCGGTGGACTGCACTTCAGGGCAGCCGACCCGGCAGGCCTTGCCCAATGGTAGGAGGGGCATCTCGGGATCGCCGACCTGCACAAGTCCGCTGGGCGGCAGCAGGCAGGCCCGACAATTTTTCTTCCATTCGTCACTATCATCAATATGCTGAGAGCGGAGGCTATTGGATACGGGGGTCGGTACGATTCCTGACCAACATGCACTTGCGAAAGCAAGCGTCGACACACAACGAGTCGTTGAAGGATCAGTCAGGCTCCGTAGTACCACATCGGCATTTGTGCCCTGCCGGACGTCGCTCGAGCACTCTGTCGGGAGCGGATCCGTCCGCCGTGGCGCCTGTCAAGCGGGGGGATTTGCGAACCGATCTTCGTTCCCGTTCAAACCTTATGAACGACCGATCCTGCCGTGAGGATCACCAAAAGGCTCCGCAACAGCACTGTGACCAAAAGCCAACGAGGGCGTCTTCCTGCCAACCAGCAAATTCCGCTGCAAAGGCAAGAAATCCGGTTTCCCTGTGCCACCACGGGACCTCCGACCAGGAGGCCTTACGGACCCGTCTCTCATCCCTGGTTACTCAAAGCCTGGGACGGCCAGAGATCTCGGAACCAATGCTTGCCGATGATCACCGTGAGGAGGAGACCGGCTGTGCCATAAAGTACTGCCGTCGAGGCGAACCCAAAGCTTTCGATCAACGGCCCCGATATCAAGAGACCGACCGGTAGACCGTACACAGCCTGCATTCGAATTCCCATGATCGGGCCCAGAATATCAGGATGCACCCCACGCAGCAACAGGACGGATAACGGCAGGAGACACAGGATGGAGGCTGCGCCGATCATCGCGAGCACAGCGAGCCCAGGGAGCAGGTTTTCCGTCTGACCAAGCAATATTATCAGGCAATGCCACAAGGAGCCGAAGATCAGCATCATTCGGGCTGGTCGCACCGAGCGGCCGAGGTGGCCAAGCAGCAATGAAGCTGCCAATGCCCCGACACCAGTTGCGGCCGTCATGTAGCCCAATCCGGCCTGCCCCGTGTGGTATACCTCACGAGCGATATAGGGCAGAAGGCCAAGAGTGAACGGGAAGGCCATTAGGTTCACCAGAAAAGCCAATGTCATCGCCGCGAGGTGGGGTGGAGAGTCCTGCAGCGCCCTGAGGGCGACCATGAAATCCTTCAGTGGTGCGAACGGCGGCAAGGACCGTTCAGTCGCCTGCGTTGTTAGGTGCTGATCTATTTTCGCGATCAGGATGCCGCTGGCGAGATAGAATGCCACGATGAATGGGTAGGCTCCTTCGATACCGAGGATAGCAACGATACTTGCGCCAGTTAGTGCGCCGACGATACGGGCAGAGTCGGTTGTGACCCGTGACAAGCTGATCGCGCTCATAAGGTAGTCGGGGGCGACCATCCGGCTGGTCAGTACGTTCCTCATGCCCATATCCGAAGGCCGTAGAAGGCCAGCAAGTCCGGCTATGACCAGCGCTGACAGAGGCGTAAGAGTTCCGCTCAGGGCCAGAACGGCAATTGCCGCGGCAAGCATTGCGTATATCGTTCGCATGTAAAGCATGACATTGCGATGCCCGAGCCGGTCGCCCGCAGAGCCGAGACCAGGCGCAATCAGGGTTCCGAAGTACTGTAGGGAGGCAAAGAGCGTGAGCAACGCGACTGAGCCTGTTTCGAGGAAGATGAACCACCCCAGAACGATCGTTTCCATCTCCGTCGCACAAGAGGTCAACAGATCGGAGGACCATTGGAAACGGTAATTGCGAACTTCAAAGGGCGATAGCATGGAGGGCCGCTCAGACATCGTCATCTACTGGCGCTTTTTTCTTCCCCGGCTTGCCCTGCCGCCCATTTATCTAACTCGTGCTTCGGCCTACCGCTCACATCCGAACGTTCTTTTCAGTCGCGCCCACCGGCAATTCTCGACCCTCAACGCCAGAATTTGAGTGCAGGTGTTTCCCCATAAAGTCAGCAATGGGCACGGGGCGTGAGAAAAGAAAGCCTTGCAAATCGCTGCAGCCAGCCGCGATGAGAAAGTCCCTTTGGCCTTCGGTTTCGACGCCTTCTGCCGTCGTCGCCTTTCCAAGTGTCTGACTCAGCCCCAGGATTGCAGATACAATCGCAGCCCCTTCCGCTTTGGCTCCAAGCAGATTGACGAATGATCGATCGATCTTGATGCGGTCGATATTCAGCTGAAGTAGATGGCTTAACGAGGAAAAGCCTGTACCGAAATCATCCAGTGCAATCGTGACCCCGTGCGCCCGAAGTCTGCCCAGAGTAGCCTGCACCGTTGCATCGATATTGAACAGAGCGGCTTCTGTTAACTCCAACTCGAGTCTCGAGGGAGGGAAACCTGTTTCGGATAGGATTGACAAGACAAGATTGTCAAAACCACGATGTCTTACCTGAGACGGCGAAACGTTGACGGCAAGCGATAGTTCGACCGGCCAGTTCGTGGCGGCACTCGCCGCTGATCGTAGCACCCATTCCCCGATTCGATCGATCAACCCGGCTTCTTCGGCAAGCGGGATGAACTTGTCTGGTGAAAGCAGACCAAGGGTTGGGTGGCGCCAGCGTACAAGCGCCTCTGCACCCGACAGCCGGCCACCCTCGTTCCCGCGATGGACGCCCTGATAGAAAACTTCCAGTCGGCCCCTACCGCCAAGGTGCAGGTCGTTGGGGTCAGGAGAGTTCTCCCCTAGATCGTCCAGCATCAGGCGAAGATCGTTCTTGAGGTTCTCCCGTGCCTCGACCCGATGGTCGACGGCCGGATCATAGACGACCATTCGTCCGCGCCCGCTGTTCTTCGCTTCGTAAAGAGCGACGTCGGCGCGCCGCATGATTTCGTTTGTCGCATCGCTGGCGTCATAAAAAATGGCGACCCCGATAGAACATCCGATGCGGACGACAGCATCCCCTGTGCGAAGCTCAAATGGCTTGGTCAGGCTCTCAACGATGTCTTGGCAGGTCTTGATGTATCGTTCACCCAATTTGTTGTTGGATGGAATAAGAAGGGCAAACTCATCGCCGCCAAGTCTGGCAAAGGTCTCCCTCGGGCTGATAACTGTGTTGACCCGGGCGACGACGGCACGGAGCAGCTCGTCGCCAGCTGCGTGTCCGTAACGGTCGTTGACCTCCTTGAATCGGTCTAGATCGATTAGCGCAATGGCTCCGCGGTCGCCGCTCCTGGCGATATTTTCCACGCATTTCTCGAAGGAAGCTGTGAACAAGGCCCGGTTTGGAAGCCCTGTCAGAACGTCGTGGACCGAAAGGTGCCGGGCATGGTGTTCGCTCGCACTTAATTCTTGTAGACTTCGACGAAGCCGGCCCACGAGCGTGAGGAACAATCCGGCGATCACCAGGCCCGCCACAGAAAGCACCGGAACCAGACGGCCAATGACACGCGATCCCGGCAGATCCGGTTCCCAGATGATGAAACCGATCGGCTCGCCCGTTGCCGTGGCTTCCATTTGGTAGGCAACTTCATTTTGCTCCTGGTCGGAAGTTCGAGCATATCTGGCCCCGGCTAGACCCTGTTCGCGACTGATCGTGTCCAAAGTGGCACCGTCGAGGAAACGGAACACGATCAGGTAGTACCGCTCGCGCTGATCCTGGAGCCCGCTCGGTGGTCGGTTTGAAATCGCTACGATTGCAGCGACCGAGGGGCGGCCTTCCAGTCGCATGAGTTCGACCCGACTCGGCTCCGAGGACGAACTCGGCTGGTCGATCGCATTCGTCCGGCTCGTCTCAAGTTCGCGAAGCAGTGGTTGCAGCAACGGTCTCACCCACCTGAGCCTCCGGCTTGTTTCGGGATCCGCTGGTAGCGCGAGTTCGCCGTTTGATTTGACGAGGAAGGCCGCGTTGTATCCAAACACAGTGGTCGCAATTTGCCCGAACGTCTCAAGGGAGCGGTTGCCGGCGCGCGTATTGTGCTCCAGGGCGCGATCGCTGTTCGCCCCAGGCTCTGTCCGCAACAACGATGCGTATCCAGCGCCTATCAACTGAATCTCCTGCGAAACGCGTTGCACCTGATCCTGAAGGCGGCCGTTGACGAGGTGTCGTTGGCGGTCAAGGGCAGCCGCGTCGCTCTCTGTGCCGGCCCATATTGCCGCAAGAAAGACCAGACCGAGGATCGCGAGGCCACTTATCGCGAGCAAGAGCAACAACGACCCGGACGAACTCCAGGTGGATTTGCGGACGGATGTCCTTGATCGTGTTTCAGCAGGCACGCTCTTCTCCCCAACTTCCCAATAGTGCCCGCCATTGTTTACGAAATGCTTTTCAAGCACTCCGAAATTTAACCTTGGAAATAATGGGCATCTTAAACGTTTTGTGGTTGGCTTATTGAGAGGCGACATCACGAAATCGTAGTTGTCGACGCGTCTTCAAGATTGGAAACCTGATGCTGAGAGCGAGATCTGCATACGCAATGAAAGCCATGGTCCTGGCTTGTCTTTCATCCATCGCTGTCATTTGTGGCAACGCTTCGAGTGCTGCGTCCGAGGATGACAGGATCAAGATTGCCGTCGAGGGCGCGTTCCCGCCATTCAATTACTTGGACTCCGCGAACCAGCTTCAAGGTTTTGACGTGGATGTTGCCAAAGCGCTTTGCCAGGCGGCAAGTTTGAAATGCGAGTTCGTCATCCAGGAGTGGACGGGCATGATTCCGAGCCTCCTTGCAAAACGTTACGATGCAATCATCTCATCAATGTCGATGAGTTCAGAGCGGCGCGAGAAAGTTGCATTCACCAAGAGATATTACGACAGTCCCTCGGTGTTCATTGTCCGCAAGGGATCCAACCTCGCCGGCACATCACCGGAGGATCTGAAGGCCGTGAAGCTCGGCGTGACATCAGCAACCTCTCAAGAAGCCTACGTGAAGAAGTTCTATGGCTCCGTTTCCACACGAGTGTTTCAGGCGTCTCCAGATCTCTACAAGGGTCTAGCAGACGGAAGCGTAGACATCATTTTGGAAGACAAGCTCGCAGTTTACGACTGGCTCGCGAATACTAAAGCCGGCAGCTGTTGCGAGTTCAAAAGTAGTGACATCAAAAACGCCGAGTACTTCGGTGACGGTGCAGGAATCGCCGTACGTCCGTCAGACAGTCATTTGCTGGCGCGGCTGAACGCGGCACTGGACACAATCCAGTCCAACGACGTCTACGACACGATCAACGCGAAATATTTTCCTTTCAGCATTCGATAGCCCATCGAAGCAAGTCCGGCTTCCACTATTACCACGATCATCGTAACGGATTGCATGGTTCTCTTCCAAGGTGAGAGGTGAGCCTGTCCATTGGCAACTTCAGCACGGAATAAGGCTCAGCCGAGGCCTCGGAAGTTCCCTCCCCAAGCTAAGCAACATTCGGCGCGAGGTGCCGAGATCAAACTTCGGAGTGGCTTGTAGAATGGAGGTTCATCAGGTCGCCAGAACGACCGATGTGGAGTGACGAACTCGTCCTCGACCTCGAGGAACGGCGGCTTAGCCAAGCTAGGCTGGATGTCGACGGTCTGATCCCTCAGGGTGAAGGAGCGCGCGCCCGCAAAGGGCGACGGGCGCCTGCCGTTATGGCCCCGCAACCTTACCCGATTGCAATGGGGTTTCTCAGGGTGCCAACAGTGCCTATCTCAACTTCGACGACGTCGCCTTCCCGCATATAGATAGGCGGCTCACGACGGTCTCCGACTCCGCCCGGCGTGCCGGTAACGATCACGTCGCCCGGCGACAGCGGAGTGAATGTCGAGCAATAGGCGATCAGTTTTTCGATCGGAAAGATGAGATTTGCCAAATGTGAATCCTGCATCACGGTACCATTCAGCCGAAGCTGGATCGGCAGCAACGGGTAATCGCCTACCTCGTCCGGCGTGACCAAAGCCGGGCCAAACCCGCCGGTGGCGGGAAAGTTCTTGCCGGGAGTGAACTGACTGGTGTGCCTCTGCCAGTCGCGCACGGACCCGTCGTTATAGCAGGCGTAACCGGCAACATAATCCATAGCATTTCCCTCGGAAATATTGCGGCCGGACCTGCCTATGATGATGGCAAGCTCCGCTTCATAGTCGAAGCGCTCCGAAAAAGAAGGCTTGAGCATTGGTTGACCGTGGCCGACTTGCGAATCCGCAAAACGGGTGAAGATCGTCGGGTGCTCGGAGTCGGGCCGCTTCGTTTCCTTGCGGTGATCGTCGTAATTGAGGCCCACACAGATTATCTTGTCCGGATCCGGAATCACGGGAAGCAGTTTGAGATCGTGGAGCGGGAGCTGCGGTGCTTGCCCAAGACGATCGGGCGCCTGGCTCAGCAATCCTCTTGCAAGCGCGTGCTTGAGTGTCGTCACCTGAGGTGCCAGACGACCGGTCAGGTCGAAAACAATCTCTCCGGACCAAAAGCCGAATCCGTCGTGCCCGTCGTACTCGAAGCTCACAAATTTCATGCGGATCTCACATTGAATAGGGTTGATGGTTTCGACAACGTTTGGCGCTACCCGCTTCAAGCCTCTTCTACGAACGCGGCGCTGCGTCCACGGCGGATTTGCGGAAGAAGGACGATCACACAGATGATTGCAGCGGCGCTCAACATGACGACCGACAGAGGGCTTTGATAGAAAATCGCCACGTCGCCATTCGAAAGAAGCAGCGCCCGGCGGAAATGCTCCTCCATAAGTGGACCGAGAATAAACCCTAGAAGAAGGGGCGCTGCCTCGGCGCGCATCCGCCAGAACAGGCACCCCAGCAGAGTGAAGCCCGCTGCGAAAAAGATCGGCAGTGCCCGGTTTTCGATACTGTAGAGACCGACGCAACACACCGTCAGGATGATCGGGAACAAGATCCAGTAATTTACGCGGATGAGCCGCACCCAGAGAGGGATGAGGGGCAGGTTCAGCACGACCAGGATTGCATTGCCGATCCACATGGAGGCAATCAGGCCCCAGAAAATATCCGGGTTGGAAACCATGACGAACGGACCTGGCGCAATATTATGCACCATAAGCGCTCCGATCATCAGCGCCATCACGCCGTTGCTGGGTATTCCAAGCGTCAACATGGGAATGAAGGAGGTCTGTGCTCCGGCGTTGTTGGCGGCTTCCGGGCCTGCCAGCCCCGCCACTGCGCCATGGCCGAACTCCTCCGGGTGTCGTGACAGGCGCTTTTCCATGGCATAGGATGCAAAAGAGGAAATCATCGCACCACCGCCTGGCAGAAGCCCGAGCACCGACCCGATCATCGTGCCTCGCAAAACGGGAAAGGCTGCCTGCTTTGCCTCCTTTCGGCTCATCCAGAGATTACCAAGCGTCGGAGCCGTTACCTCGCGCGCGGTATCACTGCGAATATTTGTGACGATGTCGGTGAACGCGAACAATCCCATGGCGACAGCAACGAATTCAATCCCCTCCGTCAGCGAAAAGGAATCGAAGGTAAAGCGGTAAGTGCCGCTGTTTACGTCAGCGCCGACAAGACCCAGGATCAGGCCGGTCAGCACCATTGCAACGCCTTTGATGAAAGACCCGTGCGCCAGCAGGGTTGCGGCGGTCAATCCAAGTACCATCATCGCGAAATATTCCACAGGTCCGAACAGAAAGGCCACTTCGGCAAGGATGGGAGAAAAACCCGCAATCAAAAGCGTTGCGATTGTACCGGCAAAGAAGGACCCGATCGCGGCGATCGCCAGGGCTGCGCCGGCGCGTCCCTTGCGTGCCATCTGATGTCCGTCGAGACACGATACGATCGCCGACGATTCCCCGGGCAGATTGACGAGGATAGCCGTCGTCGAGCCGCCATATTGGGCGCCGTAATAGATACCCGCGATCATAATCAGGCCAGTGACCGGCTCCAGCGAATAGGTGAGCGGCAGAAGCATCGCGATTGTGGCAAGCGGCCCCAACCCCGGCAATATGCCGATCGCTGTTCCAACCAGCACACCGATAAAGCAGAATGTGAGATTATTGAGTGACAGCGCAGCGTCGAAACCGACGCCAAGATTGTGGAACAGGTCCATTGAATCAAACCACGATCATGGGCAAAGATATGCCGAGGAAATAAACGAAGACGACGTAGCAGAAGATCAGCAGCCCGGCGCTGAGCGCCACGGCCCGTTTCCATGTGAAGTGTTCGGACGCGCGCAAAGCAATCACAACCTGCGCAGTGACAGCAACGGCTAGTCCCGCCGTTAGAACCAGGAATGCGAAGACGAGCAGCGAGGCCGTGATCAAGATCACGGGCCAAAGCGGCAAATTTCTTGCGTTTTCGCCATTGCCCAGCAGACCCTTGGCGAAGATGACAAGGCCGATGACTGCGAGCAGAATACCGAGCATGAACGGGAAGAGGCCCGGTCCCATAGCGGCGATCGTCCCCATCTGGTATTGTAGCGATAAACCAGCCGTCAGCCCCCCGAAAAGGGTAAAGAACAGCCCCGCCTCTATATCGGCTTTTCCATTGGACGTCGAAGACACCTGACTAACCTCCAGTGTCGTGATGATCTGCTTCATCTGATCCGGCGTGGGCTCTCCGGATCAGACGATCTGGCATAGGGGGTTACTCGGGTTTCAGTCCGATGCTCTCGATGATGGACTTGCTCTTTTCCATCTCTTTGGCGAGATAGGTCTTTGCCTCCGCGGAGGTGCTGGCGATCGGCGTGATGTTCTGGGCTGCCAGACGGTCCTTGACGTCCTGCTGGGCGAAGATTGTCTTGAGTTCAGCGTTGAGCTTTTCGGTAATGGCGGGAGGTGTCCCGGCTGGTGCAATCAGCGCAAGCCAGTTCAGGTACTCGAAACCCGGAACTGCGTCTGCGATCGGCGGAATATTTTCAGTGCCCAAAGGCTCGGTGCCCGTGTGAGCGAAAGCTTTCATCTTTCCGCTTTCCACAAACGGGCGTACCGTCTCATACCCAGAAAATACCATGTCGACAAAGCCACCCGCCACATTGTTGAGACTTTCACCCGCTCCCTTGAACGGGATGTCGCGGATCTGGATGCCGGCGCTCTTGTTGAGAAGCCCGAGAGCCAGCTGTGCGCTCGCGCCTCGGCCCGATGTCCCGGCGGTCAGCTTGCCGGGATTGGCCTTTGCGTAGGCGACAAGCTCCTGCATGGACTTGAACGGCAGATCGGCACGCACCCCCAAAACGAAAGGATAGGCAGTCAGGATCGACACGGGCACGAAGGTTTCGGTCTTGTATGGCAGCTTGGAATACAGAAACGGATTGTTGGCGATGGCGGCAGTGACGACCAGCAATGTCTGGCCATCCGGCGGCGCCTCTGCGAGCAGAGCGGTGCCGATGACGGAATTGCTGCCTGCGCGATTTTCCTTGACGACCGGTTGCCCAAATTTTTGAGAGAGCCTGTCTGAGAATACGGCCGCAACCGCGTCCGTGCCGCCGCCAGGAGCATAGGGAATGATAAGCTTGATCGGTTTGGTCGGATAGGGCGCGCTTTGGGCAACTACGTCTCTAATCGTCAGACCCGAGAAAGCGGCCATTGTCGCAACGAGCGCCAAAGTTCGGATAACCTGTCCCATTCTTCTCCTCCTTGAATGGTCTGATATTGTGTGAGCCAGCAGACACGCCGCCTCCCAACGCGATCCGTGCTGACAAAATGGCCAGGCGAGTTACGCTAGCTGTCGCCCCAAAAGAAACAGTAGCGAATGAAGACAACGTTGTCTATACTATTTTGACGGTCCAAACGGCATGGTGTAGAGACACTCGACGCTTGTGATCGCGACGCTGCTCAGGTGCCCGACGAATAGCAATGATAGAGACGAGTATGGGTATGGACCCGAGAGACATAAAGAACCCCACACTGGTTGACGTGGCGAAGAAAGCTGGCGTTTCTCTCAGCACCGCAGCGCGCGTCCTGCGCAATTCTGATTATGCAGTTGATGCCAAACTCAAGGAAAAGGTCAACGTTGCCGCGAAAGCCGTGGGATATGTCCCCAATCTCGTGGCTCGGCGGTTGCGCGGAGGCCGCCAGGGTGTCGTCGGACTGGTAATTGGGGACATGCTCGATGCGCATTACGGCATGATCGCGGAAAGCGTGACGAAACGGGCGGAGACGGCACATTCAACGTTTGCCATCGTCTGCAACATGCAACGCGACCCGTTGCTGGAAATCAAATACCTGCGCAAACTTCTCGAATATCGAGTCGACGGCATCATCATTGCTGGCGGTGGCTTCGATCAGTGGACCCATCATGGGGAACTCGTGGAGACGATCGAGGAGTTGAAGCGCTCGGGTACAGTTGTCGTCTCGCTCATGCCGAGGAACATACAAGTGCCTGTCTTTGCAGCCGATAGTGAAGCGATTGGAATTTCCAAGGCAAAATTCATCGTCGAGAACGGGCACAAGAAAATCGGCATCCTGCTTGGCCCGGCGCGCAATGATATGACGAAGCAGCGCATGCAGGCAATGACGAGCTATATGTCGGGACACATGGTGGATTATGCGATTGCCAATATTGATTCCACCCCTGAAGCCGGGGCACGGGGCGCAGCCGAGATGCTGGTACGAAACCCGGATTTCACTGCGCTGATCTGCGGGTCCGACGCAATCGCGTTTGGAGCGATCAGCTATCTCCGATCCGAAAGGATCGAAATTCCCGCGCAGATTTCTGTTATGGGCTTGGGCAATACACGGCTAGCGACGCTATCCACGCCGCGTCTGACGACAGTTGAAATGAATTTCAACCGCGCAGGCGAAGCAGCACTGGACTTCATCATGTCGGACGATGCGTCCTCGTCTGGCTCGAACGGGGAGGTAATCGAGCATTCCATCGTCGTCGGCGAAACCTTTGCATCTCTTTAAAATAGCGCGCGTCGCACCCCGCTAGATCCCTTTCGGTCTTCACAGCCATCGCAATGTTCCCGGCATTGACACGTCAGATATCTCCAGTTAGTGAAAAGACAACGTTGTCTAAAGCAGCGTTTTACCAAACGGCCTCAAGTAGAGATAGGACGTCGGTCATGGGCGCGAATACGATGCTGCCATCTCCAAAAATTGTCGCCGTCGCGGGTGCTTCAGACCTCGAAGGTGGCAACTATTATGGCGCCCGGGTGCTCGCCAATCTTGTCGAAGGTGGCGCGCGTGCGGCCATCTATCCGGTCAACCCGCGACTGGCCGGCACGACCTTGCTGGGCCTTCCAGTCTACGGGTCACTTTCGGATCTGCCCTCGACGCCCGACATGGTGTTTGTGGTCACGCCGATAAAGTTCGTCATTCCCACGCTGGAAGAGGCCGCCAAGCTTGGCGTGAACAGCTGTGTGGTCGTGACAGCGGAAAGCGGCGACGAGAACGAGCGTCTGATGTTCCGCGCGCGGATTTCGCAACTCGCCAAAGTTTCCCGAATGCGGATTATCGGGCCGAATTCCATGGGAATTATGAACGGCAACCTCAGCCTGAATGGAAGCTTCGCATCTGGAACACCTGGCGGTCGGGTTCCTCCGGGCGGGATCGCTTGCCTCTCACAGAGCGGGGCGACGATTTCAGCCATGTTGCAGTGGTTCGGCCAAACGCCGGTCGGCTTTTCTTGGTTAGTCAGCACCGGGGACGAAAGCGCGACCGGCATAGAAGAACTGATGCAGGCCATGGTGGACGATCCAAGCGTGGATTCGATTATGCTGTTTTTAGAGGGCATCGGAGACGGTGCCGCGTTCCGGCGCGCGGCGCTGTCGGCGCGGCTGGCTGGAAAACCTGTAACGATGCTGCAGGTTGGCAGATCTATAAAAGGGCGCGAGGCCGTCCAATCCCATACCGGTCGTGTGGCAGGTACGCGAGAGGTCTTTGCCGCAATCGCGCAGGAAACCGGCATCATCGAGACCGACAGTTTCGTCGAGTTTTTCAGTGTCGGTCGCACGATGGCGCAACGGGCGCGGCGTCGCGATCATCTGCCGCGCAGGCGGCGTGCGGCGGTCGTCACAGTGTCGGGCGGTGCTGCGTCGTTAAGCGCCGATCATATTGAGGCGATCGGCTGGGATCTGGCGCAATTTTCGCCAGCGATGGTCGCAGCGATTGCGGAATCGACCGGGCAGGGCGGCATTCGTAATCCGGCCGATATCGGCGGCGTCTGGCGCAACCCGGAAAAGGTCAGGCGGGCGATAAATACCATCGCTCAGGACGCCAGCATCGACACGATCTTTCTGTCGCTGGGCGCCGGGGGTACCTTTGCTGAGGCGGTTGCACGGGCGGTCGTGGCGGCCGTGGAGGACCTTGCGCAGGACGTGTTCGTCGCCTGGGTGGGACTTTCCGCGGAAGTACAGGCGATTTTCGATGAAGCTGGCATTCCCGCGTTCGGCGATTTTCCGCTGGCGGCCCGCGCCGCGGAGGCCTGTGCGAAGTTTTCGGAGAGCCAGGCGGATAAGGACGGAGCGGTCGAGCTGATGAGCCTCCTGGATGGAGCGCAGATCTACGTATCGGCCGTCCCGGCAGACGGGGCTCAATCCATCTGGACCGTTACGGAAACGCTTGAAAACCTGAGGCGGGCAGGACTGCCGTGTGCGGCGTTCGACATCGTTCCGGCCCTCGATACCGCCGAAATCGGTGCCCGCGCCGAACAGATTGGCTTTCCGGTTGCCCTCAAGCTCAGCTCGCCTGATATGAATCACAAGTCTGATGACGGTGGCGTCGCCATCCGGCTTGGGGACAGGGCGGCGGTTGAGGTTGCGGCCGAAATGTTCAAGGGAATAGCCGCGCGAAAGAAGCTCGCCGCAACATCAGTGCTGGTCCAGAAGATGTCGCAGGGTGTGGAAATCCTGGTCGGCATCAAGCGGGACCCGTCTTTCGGGTTGGTGCTTGTCGTTGGGCTCGGCGGCACGCTGGCGGAACTGCATGCGGAGGTCGCAGCCGTTGTTCTACCTACCACACCTCCTATGCTCCGCAGACTTTTGTCGCGAAACGCTCGTTTGAACATGCTGCTCGAGGGCTATCGCGGCCAACCTGCTGCCGACCGGGACGCACTGGTGGCATTCCTTGCGGATTTCGGCGATTGGGCCCTCGGCCAAAGGGAGGCGCTGGCGGAGGTTGATCTCAATCCGGTGATGGTCTCGGGCGGGGTGGTATCGATCGTCGATGGCCGCGCCGTGTGGAACTAGCCAATATCAGTGATACGGGGAGGAAGACTGTGGTCGGCAGTAAGAACGAGGCCCGCATAATCGGGGTGGGCAATACCGAATACCGCAAGAAGATCGACCGTCCTGCCGAAGTGCTGGCAATAGAGGCCGTGCTGGCGGCAGCTGCCGATGCCGGGATCGATGCGCGGCAGATCGACGGGATCATACCCTATCCCGGTCATGTGGGCGATGACGTTATCCAAGCGGAGTTATCGCTCAATCCGCGCTTCCGGGCGACGATCGACATGGGCGGCTGCGGCGCAGTGTCGGCACTTCGGCTTGCGTCGATGGCGGTTCTCAGCGGTGCGGCCGATCATGTATTGCTGTTTCGCGGATTGAAGGGGAGTTCCGGAACGCGCAAGGCGGATCGCCCGTCTTTCTTGCCTGGCCAGCCGTTCCGTCGGCATCTCGAACATGT
Organism: Neorhizobium sp. T6_25; assembly: GCF_002968555.1. Classification (NCBI taxonomy): domain Bacteria; kingdom Pseudomonadati; phylum Pseudomonadota; class Alphaproteobacteria; order Hyphomicrobiales; family Rhizobiaceae; genus Neorhizobium; species Neorhizobium sp. T6_25. The sequence continues at coordinate 26,230 of NZ_PVBL01000023.1, read as the reverse complement.
GTATGGCATGAACACGCCGGCCCAGCGTTATGCGGTTCTCTGCCAGCGCTACAGGCACGAATACGGGCTCGATCGACGCACGCTAGGCGAGATTGCCCTGGCCGCGCGCGCCCATGCGAACCTCAACCCGAACGCCCAGATGCACGGCCGCGAACTGACGATGGAGGACTATCTGGCGGGGCGGATGATTGCCGACCCCTATACCCTGTTCGATTGCTGCCTGGAAACGGACGGAGCAAGCGCCGTTATCGTCTCGGCGCGCAACGGGGCGCGCGATATTCGCATCCTGTCGGTTGCCGAAGCCCAGGGCGTCTCGCCCGACGATACGTCCAACCGCGATCCATTCCTCGATATCGGACTGACACAAGCGGCAAATCAGGTCTGGAACGATCTGGGCATGGGACCTGGAGATATGGACGCCGCAATGATCTACGACTGTTTTACTTTCGAGGTACTGCACCAGATCGAAGAGGCGGGTTTTGCCGCGCACGGGGAGGCGGCCGCGCTGATTGCCGATGGCGGCATTCGTCTGGGTGGGAAATTGCCGATCAATACGCATGGAGGGATGTTGTCGGAAGCCCACCAGGCCGGCCTCAACCACGTGATCGAATCCGTTCGCCAGTTGCGGCAGGAATGCGGTGGCCGTCAGGTCGAGAATGCCCGACTTATCGCGGTGACCGGATGGGGGCAACTGGGCGACGGAAGCTTCGCCGTTCTGGGAGGAAAAGATGTGTGATCTCAAACAGATCCCTGTGCCGGATCTTACCGATCCAAATTTTGCGCCGTTCTGGGAAGGTACGCATATTCACAAATTGATGATCCAGAAATGTGGCGTTTGCGAAACCCATCGCTGGCCGCCGCGCATGACCTGCCGGGCCTGCCGGTCGGCCGAGGTCGAATGGGTGGCTGTCGAACCGCGCGGCACCCTGTTCACCTACACGATCGTCGGCCGCCCGACCGCGAAAGGATTTTCGTCCACGCCGTACACGGTCGGTTTTGTTGCACTCGACGTGGTTCCGAACGTGCGGATCATCGGCAACGTCGTTGATGTCGACCCTTCTGCGGTGACGATTGGGATGTCTCTCACCGGTCGCTTTGTCGCGGCCGGGCCCAACGAGGAGATGACCCTGATCCACTGGTCGCCGACGTCGATCGGCGCCTAACGATCGTGAGTGCCTGAACCTTGATGGCTGGGAGGACAGACCATGGACGGACTACTTTACTGCAAAGTGGAGGACCGGGGACGGATCCGAATCGTGACGATCAATCGACCGGAGGTGGCGAACGCGCTCAACCGCGAAGCCAGCCACGAAATGGAGGCTGTGTGGAATGACTTTGCTGCCAATGACGATCTGTGGATCGGCATCGTGACGGGGGCGGGCGATCGCGCCTTCTCGGCTGGCAATGACCTCAAGGCCCAGGCCGCTGGCAAGCGGGGGCCGCGCCCACATACGGGCTTCGGAGGGCTGGCGATGCGCTGCGACCTGACAAAGCCAATCATCGCCGCCGTCAACGGGCTGGCGGTCGGTGGAGGCTTCGAACTGGCTCTGGCTTGCGATCTGGTGATTGCGTCTGAAAATGCTTATTTCAGCTTGCCGGAGGGAAAGGTCGGCATGATGGCATCCGGCGGCGGCGTCCAGCGGCTTCCGCGCATCATTCCGCAAAAAGAGGCGCTTGGCATCATTCTCACCGGCCGCCGCGTAACGGCGCAAGAGGGCCGGCGTCTCGGGTTTGTCAATGAGGTGGTGCCGCCTTCGAAAGCCCTCGAGGCGGCAATGGTCTGGGCAGACCAGATCCTGGAACTCGCCCCGCTCTCGGTCAGAGCCGCCAAGGAAGCTGTCTACAGCAGTCTCGATAAGCCGACCCTGGAAGATGCGTTGCGGGCAAGTTATCCCATCCATTCCACACTCGCCGAGACCGAGGATTTCATCGAGGGCCCTAAGGCGTTCAGTGAAAAACGCAAGCCGGTCTGGAAGAACCGCTGACGCGAAGCAGGTTATTGCGCGCCCAGCCCTATTGTAACATTGGGCCAATTCTTGTTGGTCAGGAGACGGTAACATGGATACAGCGATCCTCGGCCGGACGGGTCTGAAAGTCAGCGTGGCAGCGCTTGGGGCGGGGGGAAGCAGCAGGCTGGGTTTGCGCACCGGAGCCAGCGAGACGGAAGCAGTCAATCTGGTTCGCGCGGGGATCGATCGAGGTATCAATTTTATTGACACCGCACCTGCTTATGGCACGGAAAGCGTGGTTGGGCAGGCTATTCGCAATTGCCGCGACAAGATCATCGTCTCGACCAAAGTCAAAGCAACTCTGCCCGGCGCAAGCTATGAAGGTGCCGACTTCGTCAAACGCGGTGACATCACGAGAAGCGTGGAGAAAAGTCTCCGGGTTCTCGCGACGGACCATATAGATCTCATTCATCTCCATGGTGTGCGCCCTCATCATTATGAGTTCTGCTTGAACGAGTTACTGCCTGAACTGCTGCGAGTTCGTGATGCAGGGAAAGTCCGCTTTCTCGGGATTACCGAAGCATTTGGCACAGATCCTTCCCGTCAAGTCATGCAACGCGCGATTGGCGATGGGGTTTGGGACGTGATTATGCTGGGCCATAACTTCGTCAATCAATCAGCGATGCAACATCTGTTACCTCGCGCCATGCAAGCCAATCTCGGTGTGATGGCAATGTACGCAGTCCGCGGAGCGCTTGCTCGAAAGGACCGGCTTGACAATCTTGTCGCCAAACTCATCAGCATCGGTGAAATTGATCCCCAAGCCGTCGACACGAACGATCTGTGCGATCTTCTTCTTGAGCCGGGGATCTCGGGGTCGTTGACAGAAGCTGCCTACCGCTTTTGTCGCCACAGTTCAGGTGTCGACGTCGTCCTGACGGGCACCGGAAACCTCGGCCATCTTGACGACAATATCGCAGCCATCAACAGCGAGCCATTGCCGGAGAACATCCTTCAGCGATTGTCATCGGTTTTCGGCAGCGTCCGATCTGCAACCGGAGACATAGAAGTCGCATCCGTCTCGCAGATGCCTCAATAGCTCGCTTGAGCAATTGGCCTGATTGACGGTCTTGAACATCGCCACGCCCGGTCACCGCTCCTGGCGGCTCCACTCCTATGTCGCGTTCGGCGAGCAGGCTGGTTCTTTGGCGTACCTACCGAGCACTGGTGCGCCCGCAGAGAGCCTCGATTGCCCCTGCGGCAACCACCGCGCGGCCCCGCCGGAAAGGCCTCATCGGGAAAATTCTGAGCATTTTCGCAGATCGCATGCCTGGTGAGCCATGCCAGCCCTGCGGTTTTGCTCCCGTTTTGCGGCAAAGACAGGCCAATCCAAGCATCCAAGGGCGGAGGAACACATAGTCCTCCCGCAAACCGCTCCGACGGCGAAGATCCTTTGAGAGACGTTAGCCGATCCTCAAGACCGGTTTGATCGCTTCGCCACTGTGCTGAGCGTGGAAGGCATCATTGATGTTCTCGAAATCAAAGAACTGGATCAGCCGGTCGAACGGGAACTGTCCGCGTCGATAAAGATCGATCAGGAAGGGAATGAAGAGTTTGGGGTTGCTGTTGCCCTCGACGATGCCACGCACCTTCTTGCCGAGCAGCATGCTGCGAACAGGGATCGGAAGCTCCGAGCCATCGCTTGGCGCGGTTACGAAGCCGCAAATGCCTCGAGGGGCGAGGACGTCGATCGCCTGTCGCATGACCGCGGCCACCGCTGTCGTATCGAGCGACTGGTCGACGCCATCGCCGGTCAGTCGCATAATATCCGCGACCACATCGGTATCACCTGCGAGAATAGCGTGGTCGGCGCCAAGTTCGAGTGCCAGATCCAGCCGTGCCCTGATGCGGTCGACGGCGATCACCGTCCTTGCTCCGGCATAACGGGCGGCCATGATGGCGCTCAGGCCGAGGCTGCCCGCGCCGAAGACCGCAAAGCGATCGCCCGGACCGACCTTCAGGTCATTGAGAGCCGCTCCCGCGCCGGTCTGAATGCCGCAGCCGAGCGGACCCAGGATTTCCAGGGCCACGTCGTCAGGAACCTTGATGACGTTGCGTTCCGTGCCGATGGCATAGGTCGCGAAGGACGATTGGCCGAAGAAGTCACCGTGCACATCCTCCCCATTATCGCACAGATAGCTACCTCCACCCCCCGGCCTCGCACAGCTGAAATTGAGCGGAAACTGCTCATAACAATAGGCGGGTTCGGCCTCCCGGCAGCTCCGGCAGGTCCCGCAATAGGCAAAGGTCATCACCACATGGTCGCCGGCCTTCAGTTCGGTGACCGCGGTGCCGACTGCCTCTACGACGCCGGCTCCTTCATGCCCAAGCACCACGGGGCGGGCTTTCACCAGGACATTGGACCCCGCGCATTTCAGATCCGTATGACAGACGCCGGCGGCGACAATCTTCACCAGAACCTCGTGCGATGCCGGCCCGGCCAGATCCAGGGAGCGAATGGTGATGGCATTGTCCTTGCCAACGACGGCGGCTCTGATCCTCATGCTTCCTCCCGATATTATTTCGCCCATTATCCCGCTGCTCCAGCAAGACCGGCGGCGCGCCTCATTCGTCAATATAAAATGCCATTTGACCAAAATACAATATCTGGATAGCTTCATTGATGCGAATGGAGGAGACTTTCGCACCGTGATCGTCCGGTATCGCCTGAGCGACTGGGCCTGGTTTGGGAGGAAATCGATGAGACGCTTTGTAACCCGCGGCTTGGCGCTGGTGGTTCTTGCATGCCTGATGACTGGCGGTGCATATGCCTCGGATGCTGACTATCCAAGTCGGCAGGTGACGATCATCACCGGTTTTGTCGCCGGCAGCGGCGCTGATATTTACGCCCGCTATTTTGCAAAACAGCTGGAAGAAGCGACCAAGCAGACGGTTGTCGTCGAGAACAAACCGGGCGGTTTCGGCAGCATCGCGGCGGTGGCCGCAGCAAGGGCCACTCCAGATGGCTACACGCTGTTCATCGGCGGCGCAGATACGTTCAGCGCCACACCTTACGTCTTCAAGCAGTCGCCCTTTGACCCCCGCAAGGACTTCGTCTACGTCGCGCCGATCTTCGGCCAGGGCTTCACGATGCTCGTCGGCGCGAAGTCACCTTACAAATCGCTTGCCGACCTCACCACCGCAATGAAGCAGAAGGGGACAAAGGCCTCCTACGCAACGTCCAACAATGTCTCGACCATTCTGGCTGAAGTCTACAAGCAGAGCGCTGGGCTGGAGACGGTCCAGGTTCGCTACAAGGCGACGGCCGATGTCCTGAACGATCTCAATAGCGGCTCAATCGACTTCATCGTGTCCGACCCGGTGTTCGGGCTGGCCCGGGTGCGAGACGGTAGCGGCCGGTTGCTGGCCGTCAGTACCGCCAAGCGCATCTCCAGCATATCAGATGTGCCGCCGTTCAAGGATCAGGGCGTCGATGTGGACCTGAACATCTGGTGGCTGGTGGCCGCCCCGGCAAAGACGCCGCAGCCGGTCGTCGACAAGCTGAACGCGCTTCTGACCAAGATCGCGACCTCCGATGTCACCCGCGAATTCGTCGGCAAGAACGGCGGCGAACCTTTGACCGCGGCTTCCGCCGACGCGACTTATAAGATGGTCGAACGGGAGATCAACGACTGGGCGGGCTACGTCAAGGTCGGCAATATCGAGCCGCAATGAAAGCTTGCGGCAAGCGTTGGCGGATGGCCGGCCCTTGCCGCATCATGAAGATTGCCGAAGGTCGCACTTGACCAGATCGGCCAGTTTTTCCCCGATCATCAGCGTCGTCGCGTTGATGTTGCCGCTGATATGATCCGGGAACACCGATGCATCTGCGACCCAGAGGCCATCGAAGCCGCGCACCTTCAGATCGGGTGTAACAACAGCATTGGCGTCGGTCCCCATGCGGCAGGTGCTGATCGGGTGCATGTAGCTGCGGGAGTTGGCACGCACGAAGTCCCTGTCTGCCGCGTCGCCTGCCTCGCGCGAAGGATAAAGCGACCGATCAACGACATGGCTGTCGAACGGCTTCTCCGCGACCAATGTGCGTATGATCTTCAGGCCGCGCATCAGCGTCTCCAGATCGTCCTCGTTTTCGAACAGCCGGTAGTGGATTTCAACTGGGTCGGCCGGGTCCGCCGAACGGATCGATACGTGGCTGCGGCTCTTGGGATAGTTGATGTTGACGCCGACGGAAATGAGCGGTCTGGGCTCCAATCTCGCCCGACCAGCCGGCGTGAATTCGCTGGCATAGGGGAAAAAAGTCACCTGAAGATCCGGTGTCGCGACACTTTTCTCGGACCGGAAAAAACCGACCACTTCTGCCGAAGCTGCACCGACCGGGCCATGGCCGCCGAACAGCCACCGGGCAATATGATAGGGCGCATGAAAGCCGCGAGACTGATTGTTGGCGGTCGGCGTATCGACCGCCATGATCATCCGGAAGCCGGTATGGTCGAGCATATCCTGGCCGACGCGGGGCAAGTCCCGGCGGATGTCGATACCGCAATGCTGCAATCGCGCAGCTGGGCCGATGCCCGACAGCATCAGCAGCTGCGGGCTGTTGAAGGTGCCGAGCGAGACGACGACGCCACGCCGCGCCTTGAACTGCAGGCGCCGGTCGCCCCGCCTCGCGATAAGCCCGTCTGCGCGATTGCCATCAAACGTCAGCCGCTCGGCGCGGCAACCTTCAAAGACGTGCAGATTGGATCGGCGCAGATTGGGTGCGACGTAGCCGTCATAGGCAGACACGCGCACGCCGCGCCGGATCGTGCCCTGCACATAGCCGATGCCCTCCTGCGTTTCGCCGTTGTAATCCGGATTGAATGGTATGCCGCACTTCTGGGCCGCGGCGATGAAGGGGTCCGTCAGGGGATGCCGGTAGGTCGGCAGCGTCACATTCTGTGGCCCGAGCCCACCACGCAGAGAGTTGTTCGAAAGATCGGAATTCTCCAGGCGCCGAAACAGCGGCAGCACGCTCTGCCAATCCCAGCCGTCGTTGCCCATTGCGGACCAGCGATCGAAATCCACCGGTGCGCCACGCGCGAAAATCAGGCCGTTGATGGCCGACGAGCCGCCGAGCACCCTGCCGCGGGCGATCTGGTCGACACGGCCATTGCGGGTCGGGTCCGGCTCCGTCTTGAAGCGATAGTCGTAGCGGGGATGGCCGAGGGTTTTTAGCACGGCAGCCGGTATCTTCGTCAGGCGCAGGCTGTCTTTCGTACCCGCATCGACAAGCGCCACCTTCAACCCGCTGACTTCGCTTAACCGCGCTGCGGCAACGCATCCGGCGCTGCCTGCCCCAACGACGACGATGTCGACCTCATGCGTTTCGTCGACCATCGTCGTCTCCGACCTCGGATGCCCAGAAGGCATAAGCCTTGGTGTGATCGCCATAGCCGCCGATCGCATCGCGTGCCTCGACCATGCGGTCGTGAACTGCATGCGTCAGCGTCGCCTTCACTGCTTTGGCGTCGGCAAGGTCGACGGCGATCTTTAAATCCTTGGTGAAGAGGTCGAGCGCAAAGTTGCGGCTCTCGTTTCCCGCGATGATGCGGCGGATGGAGGTTTCCGTGGCGAAGCTGCGTGCGGTTGAGACGTTGAAAACGTCCACCATCATAGCAGGATCCAGCCCATACTGCTGGCCGATGATCAGCGCCTCGCAGGCGCCGACATAGGCAGCTGCGGAGACATAGTTGTTCATTGATTTCATCACGTGGCCGGAACCGAGTTTGCCAAGCCGGAATATCTTGTTGCCGAGATGGGAAAGCACGGCCGCTGCACGATCGACCGCCGCTTCGCTATCGCCACCCATCATGAATACCAGATTGGCATCGCGTGCGCCCATCCCGCCGCCGGAGACCGGCGCATCGATCAGAAGGAGGCCGTGGCGCGCGAGATCGGCGCCCAGTTCGCGCGTGCTTTCCGGTGGCGAAGACGTCGTGTCGATGACGAGGCTGCCGGGCCTAAGGCCTGTGAGGAGACTTTTTTCGCCACCTTCGTTCAGCACCGCGCGCACGACGGCACCGGTCGGCACCATGGTCAGGATGACCGAGGCGGGAGCGAGGTCTGCCGGCGTCCCGGGGGCCACCGTTCCATTCTCCCGGGCAAAGGCTGTTCGTTTTTCCGGGTCGATATCATAGGCCAGAACTTCGTATCCAGCCTTCACCAGATGCCTGGCCATATGCGAGCCCATGTTGCCGAGCCCGATGAATCCGATAATGCGATCTGCCACGTTTTCCTCCCGTCGCGATGATGCCTCAGCGTGTGAGGATTTGTACGATGATGGATTGTGTTTGTCCATAATGAATACTAAGGTTGCCTGATACTCGCGAAGGAGCACCCGGATGGAGTGGCGAGGAGGAGGAAGCATGAGCGTCAACGTTTCAATGGCGGCGATCCCTGCTGCCGTAAGCGAATTCATCCGCGGGCCTCACAGGTTGCTGATCGACGGCAAGTGGGTTTCTGCCGCGTCGCAAAGGACTTTTTCCACCCACAACCCCGCCGATGGTAGCCCGCTAGCGGACATCGCCGCGGCTGAGGCAGTTGATGTCGATCTGGCTGTAATGGCAGCGCGCCGCGCCGTCGACGATGGCCCCTGGTCGCGGATGGCGCCAGCGGCGCGGGCGAAGCTCATCTGGAAGCTTGCGGACGCGCTGGAAGCACAGGCCGAGGAGTTCGCATTCATCGAGACGCTGGATAACGGCAAGCCGCTGAACGATGCGAAAGTGGTCGATCTGCCGCACGCGATCGAGGTCCTGCGTTATTTCGCGGGTTGGTGCACCAAGCTGAACGGTGAATCCATCTCGATTTCGAACCCCGGCACATGGCATGCGTATACGACACGGGAGCCTGTCGGCGTCGTCGGGTCGATCACACCCTGGAATGCACCGTTGATGATGGCGGTGTCCAAGATTGCGCCTGCACTTGCGGCTGGGTGCACCGTCGTCCTGAAGCCGGCTGAACAGACGCCCTTGACGGCCTTGAAGCTCGGCCAGTTGATCCTCGATGTCGGTTTTCCGGATGGCGTGGTCAATATCCTGACCGGCTTCGGCGAGACCGCAGGCGCGGCCATGACGGCGCATCCGGGTATTGACAAAGTGACGTTCACTGGTTCGACGGAGGTCGGGCGCCTCATCATCAGGGCCGCCGCCACCGACTTCAAGCGCGTTACGCTCGAACTTGGCGGCAAGACGCCGGTTATCGTTTTTCCGGACGCCGATATCGACCGGGCGATCGAGGGCGCAGCCCGATCGATCTTTTCCAACGCTGGCCAGATCTGCAATGCAGGCTCCAGGCTTTACGCACATCGGGACGTTTTCGAGAAACTGGTGGACGGCGTGTCGCGCCGGGCAAGCGAAATTCGTGTCGGCGCCGGTCTTGCGGATTCGACGCAGATGGGGCCGGTCGTTTCACAGGAGCAACTTGAGCGGATTTCCGGGTTTATCGCGTCAGGGCAGAACCAGGGGGCGGAAATCCGCGCCGGCGGAAGCCGGATAGGCAGCGAGGGCTATTTCATTCAGCCGACGGTTCTGACGGGAACGCGGCGGGACATGGATGTCGTGCAGCAGGAAATCTTCGGACCGGTACTTTGCGCCATGTCTTATGACGAAGCTGATCTCGACCGCATCGCGCGCGAGGCGAACGCGACGAATTACGGCCTCGGTGCGGTCCTCTGGACTCAAAACCTTTCGACTGCACACAAAATGGCGAAGAAACTCAAGGCCGGCACGGTTCGCGTCAATGGCGGTGGGCTGGACCCGGCCTTGCCCTTCGGCGGATTTAAGCAATCGGGCTGGGGTCGCGAACTTGGGCGCGAAGGTATCGAAGCCTATACGGAGTTGAAGTCGGTGGCCATGGCGCTCTGAGCGACGAGGCTTGGACGCATGCGCGCGGGGGGCATGAAACCCCTCGGCTTCGGTACGGCAGAGGAGGTCGTGCCGGTGAGCTGCAATGAGACTGCAGTCAGAGTGGCATGTCGGTCTGACGGCCGACAAAAGGGAGGAGAGGACGATGTTTCGCAGAACTTTCATGGCGCTGGCGTTCGCCGCGGCAATGCCGCTTGGAACCCAGGCGCAGGATTATCCAAGCAAGGACATTCGTATCATCTGCACTTTCCCGGCGGGAAGCGGCGCGGATATTCTCGTGCGCTTCATGGCCGAAAAGATCAAGGCTCAGGCTCCAGGCACCACGATTATTGTGGAAAACAAGCCGGGCGCGGCCGGCAGCATCGGCACCCAATTCGTGGCGCGCTCGGCGGCCGACGGCCATACCATCCTGATGGATGCAGGCACCACGATCGCCTCGATCATGTCGCGTTTCAAGCAGCCGCCAATCGACGTCGCCAAGGACCTGCAGATGGTCGCGACCATCAATCGCCAGGCATTCATGATCGTCGTGGATGCCAGGACCGACCTCAAAACGCTGGAGCAACTGACGGAAAAGCTGAAGGCCGAGGGCGCCAAGGCGTCCTATGCGGCTGCCGCCAATTCCGGCATGGTTCTCGGGGAACTCTACAAGCAGGCCGCCAAACTTGAAACCGTCCAAGTGAAATACGAATCCGCTGCGGCGTCGCTGAACGATCTCCTGTCCGGCCGGCTCCTGTTCGGAGCGCTGGACCCGGTATTCTCGCTGGCACAGCAGCGCGAAGGTCGCCTGCGCGTGCTCGCCGTTGCCAGCGCCGAACGACTGGCATCCATTCCCGATATTCCGACGTTGAAGGAAAAAGGGCTGCCGATCGATGTCACCACCTGGTTCTCGGCAGCCGTTCCGGCTGGCACGCCGAAATCCGTCGTGGACAAGATCAACAGCTGGTTCGGAAGCGCTTTGAAGCAGCCCGATACGATCAAGTTTCTCAACGATTCCGGTGGCGATCCATGGGCGAATTCTCCCGAAAACTCCCAGCAGATGCTGATCAAGGCGATCGACGAGTGGCGTGAATTCATCCGCATCGCCAATATTCCGCAGGCCGGCTGACCGGCCTTGCGCCCGGCTCCCGCCCTCGGGACGGGAGCCAATTTCCTCGAAGCGCCGGAACACAAGCATGACCGCCACCTATGATTATATCATCGTCGGCGCGGGCTCCGCAGGCTGCGTGCTTGCCAACCGGCTTACCGAAGACGGCACGACACGCGTCCTGCTTATCGAGGCGGGACGGCGAGCTCGCCATCCCTGGCTTCAGATGCCGATCGCCTTTTACATGATGTCGTTCAACAAGCGATATACGTGGCAGTTCCAAACCGAGCCGGAGCCGGGCCTGAACGGTCGTCGTATCCTCCTGCGCCGCGGCCGTGCGCTGGGCGGGACCTCGATGATCAATGGGATGATCTTCGCCCGCGGCAATCCACGCGATTACGATACTTGGCGCCAGAGCGGCGCCGAGGGATGGAGCTATCGGGATGTGCTCCCCTATTTCAAGCGGCTCGAAAACAGTTGGCGCGGGGCAGGCGAATTCCACGGCGCGGAAGGCCCCGTCAAGGTCTGCCAGACCCGACACCCCCAGATGCTCTATGACGCCTTGCGCGACGCCGCGGTCACGCATGGTCTTCCCGAACGGGACGATTACAACGGCGCGGATACGGAAGGTATCAGCAAGATCGAGCTCGCGGTCGGCGACGGCGTACGCCAGAGCACCGCCAAGACCTATCTCCTGCCGGCCCTTTCCCGTGCCAACCTGACGGTCGAGACCGCGGCCGCCTTGCGCCGGGTCCTGATCGAAAATGGCCGCGCGATCGGTATCGAATACAAGCGGGACGGCGAGCTTCGGACAGCTTGGGCCGACCGCGAAGTGATACTGTCCGCGGGACCCTACAAGTCGCCACAAATGCTGATGCTGTCGGGCATAGGGCCGGCAGACCATCTGCGGCAAGTCGGCATAGATGTGATCCACGATCTGCCGGGCGTTGGACAGAACCTTTCCGAGCATCCAAACATGCTGGCGATCTTCAAGGCAAAGAGCCGGGGCACGTTCCTGGAGCAGCTCCGGCTCGACCGTGCGGTCGTCTCAGGCGCGCGCTGGCATCTCTTTCGCAACGGCCCATTTACCAACAACGGGGCTGCCGCGGTGATCTTCGCCAGGACCGAGCCGCATGTCGACCGTCCGGATGTGCAGCTTGTCTGCTCTTCGGTAGCCAATGATGCAAAACTGTGGTTCCCGGGTGTCGCCCCGCCGGCCATCCATTCTTTCACGGCGCGTGTCGGAATCCTCTATCCACGTTCGCGAGGCTGGGTAAAGCTCGGATCCGCAGACCCTGAGGCCTCCCCTCGCATTCAGTTCAATCTCTTTACTGAGCGTTCCGACATGGACGATATGATCAAGGCTATGCGGCTGACGCGCGAGATCTACAATTCTGGCCGGCAAAAGGATCTGATCGAAGACGAGATGTTTCCAGGCAAGGACGTGAAGACCGACGCTGAGCTCGAGGCTGTCATCCGCAATACGGCACTTGTACGCCAACATGCTTTGGGAACCTGCGCCATCGGCGTCACAGGCGAGAGCGTAGTCGACGCCAAGCTTAAGGTTCACGGCGTTGAAGGGCTGCGCGTCGTCGATGCCTCGGTCATGCCGGAAGAGCCAGGCGGAAACACCAACATACCGACGATCATGATCGCCGAAAAAGCCTCTGATATGATCCGCAGTCCTTGAGCCGGCGGTGGGCAAAATTCCAGTTACCAATGGCGCGTCTTGTCGCGGCTCGGGGTCGGGAAGACACCCGCCAGCGGATCCCCGACGGCAAGAGAAAAGCCTGAGCACTGATGTGGCAGGAACGTCTTCATGACACTTACCTGCGGTGGGCGAAACGACCCACTGACGGTTCGGGACGGTTCAAGGCGAGGCAGTTGGGTTTTAACGGCGCTTCGTGAGCGGTTCACCCGTCTGCCGGTCGCGAGAGTTCACGAGCGAGTTCCAGGAACGCTCTGACTCCGGCCGAGAGGTTTCGGCGGCCGGGATAATACAGGCAAAGCCCCGGATACGGGGGCGTCCAATCTTCCAGAATACGGATGACGCGCCCCGCCTCGATCTCCGTAAGAATGTCTTGTTCAAAGATATAACCGACGCCGGCACCTTCAAGCACTGCAGTCCTCGTCAGGCTGGCTTCATCGAGTGCAATCGGTCCCCGCACATCAATCTGCACCTGCTCGCCGTCCTTCTCAAAACGCCATCTAAACAAGGAGCCGTCCGGCAACCGAACACGAATGCATCTGTGATTGAGAAGATCAGGAGGAACCATGGGCTTGCCGTGCTGCTCGAAATAGTCAGGAGAACCAACCACGGCGTGTCGTTGAGGCCGGCCGAGCGAAACGGCGATCATGTCGCTGGGAACGAGGCCTGCAACCCTGAGGCCCAAATCGAAACCATCCTTGACGATATCCACCATTTTCCCTTCGGTGACGATATCGATATTCATGTCGGGATAGCGGCGCAGGAACTCAAGCACGAGCGGTGAAATTATAGCGCGCGCCGCAAACGGGGCCGCGTTGATCCTTATCGTTCCGGAGGGTGTCTCGCGTTGCGAACGTACCAGATCCAGGGCGGAATGAAGATCCTGGAGCGATGGCGCGACCTGCTGCACAAAGAGTCTGCCGGCATCTGTCAGGGACACGCTGCGCGTGGTGCGGTTGAACAATCGCACACCCAGCCCCGCCTCAAGCCTTCCTATCGTGTGGCTCAGCGCGGTCGTCGACATGCCGAGATCAATGGCCGCTGCGCGGAATGTCCCGCGCCGGGCAATCGCAACAGCCGCTTCGAGTTCCTTCAGGCTGGCGTGTTCCATTATCCCGATCTGGTCAATACCCCATGCCGGTTTATCCCACTTATCCAGGCAATGGTCGAGCGCTAACTTAGGGGCAGCTCAGAAGGAGAAATTGATGGATATGCCCTCTATTGTGGACATGTATTTTGTTGCCGACAGTCGCAATGATGTCGATGCGCTGTTGAAAACCCTTGCGGTCGAAGCGGTGGTCGAGGACGAAAATGTGCGCCATCAGGGAAGTATTGCAGTCCGTGAATGGTGGTTGGCTGCAAAGAAGGCGACCCAATATCGTGCAGAACCCGTGGAATCCACGGTTGGCGGCGATAAGGCACTCGTCTGGGCGAGGGTGAGCGGCCGGTTTCCCCCTGTGATGCTCACCCACGCCTTCACCATCAAGGACGACAGGATCGTCAGACTGGAGATTCGTCCGTGACCGACTTTCTCAACCTGCGGGGCAAACGTGCACTCATTACGGCTGGAACCAAGGGTGCCGGCGCTGCGACCGTCAGTCTGTTTCGGGAGCTCGGCGCAAAGGTGCTGACAACCGCTCGGGCCCGTCCGGAAAGCCTGTCGGAGGAGCAGTTCGTGGAAGCGGACCTGACCACCGAAGAGGGATGTGCCATCGTCGCAGAGGCCACCCGGCGGCGCCTTGGCGGCGTCGACGTCATCGTCCATATGCTGGGTGGCTCTTCAGCGGCCGGAGGTGGATTTTCTGCACTGTCGGAAAACGACTGGCATAAGGAACTGTCGCTCAACCTCTTTCCCGCCGTTCGCCTGGATCGGCAACTGGTTCCGGACATGATCGCTCGAGGAAACGGTGTGGTGGTACATGTGACATCCATCCAGAGAGTCCTGCCGCTTCCGGAATCGACGACGGCCTATGCTGCGGCCAAGGCAGCGCTTTCCACTTACAGCAAGGCGATGTCGAAGGAAGTTTCGCCCAAAGGTGTTCGTGTCGTCCGGGTGTCGCCGGGCTGGATCGAAACGGAAGCTTCTGTCCACCTTGCAGAGCGCCTGGCGAAGCAGGCCGGAACAGACCTTGAGGGGGGCAAAAAGATCATTATGGACGGGTTGGGCGGCATACCGCTCGGTCGTCCCGCAAAACCGGAAGAAGTCGCGAACCTGATTGCCTTCCTCGCCTCGGACCGGGCTGCATCGATTACCGGTAGCGAGCATACGATCGATGGAGGAACTGTCCCGACAGCATAGGCGCAGCTCCTGCATATCAGGCGGGTGCGTCCCACCCGCCATGTTGGGACATGATCGCGCCTCCGCTGTCGACCGACAAATGCAGTCGCCGGCCGCCTGGTCAACGAGACCGGAACTGGAACAACCAAAATTCACCCTGACGCATTGAAAGGGCAGCAGGACCAATGGCGCGGAACACAGAGTTTATTCGGATGCCACGACCGCCCAACTCGGGGAGCGGGGTTCTAATCTCAATCGCCGTGAATACCAGTTGGAGAGCGAAATGCGCTTCGGGTTCAAGCAGATCGAGTCTTTGATGGTGGCGATATCGTCGGAGATGCGCTCTTCCGTCGCCGCGCTCTCGACCAACATAGCGGACGACCACAACTGATGAGTAACCCCATAGTGAGGTCCCGACGTTTCACACCGAGCGGAGAGATCTGGAGGAAGCTTCGTTAATATGGGCGATATTCTACAGGGCGCTGCCTCCCTGCAATTGGGCATTAATCCGGTCCTTGTGGTCTGGCAAGAATAACTCTCGCTTGGTCCGATATCAGACTAAGTCGCCAATTTTTCTTGTGCCTGAAACTAATGGTTACCCCCTCGGTTAAATGCAGGAACGCGGAGGTTCTTCTCCTCGAAGCCTTGCTCCCCAAAAAACTTCCGCGTTCACCAACGAACCTATCGTAAGATTGGGGCCCGCTTTGGCGGGCCTCTTTTGTCATTGCGTTCGTTAGCACCTCACATGGAGCCCTCTTTCTAAACCGTTGGTACCCTTTTCGGGAAATTTGATGTCTTCAGGGGTCCAGTCTTTCGTTGAGGAATTGGTAGGGCATAAAAAGAGCCCCGGCTGCGAAAGCCCGCGCCTCCGCGGATTGACGGGGGCTTTACCTTGCGAAGGCGCGGCCGTGGTTCGTCACCTAGCCAATTAGCCCGGTTTTATGTATCGCGTTCCAGCATTACGGGTTTACCGTCACACTGTGCAAGGCCCGCTCCGGCCACAGGAAGTAGTCGACACATCGGCAGAATCAGCCGAAGAGTCGATCAATGACAGGGAGTGGGCGCATGAAGCGACAGGAAACGGCAATTCACCACACGCTTAGTCGCTCGGAAAGGGCTTTGCGGCTAGTCTTGCTTGTCATGATGATCTGCGCGCTACCCGCCACCCTGTTCGCCACGATGGGCGGTGCATTCGCAGAGCATCAATCGCTGCACGGGATATTTTGCCACGAGGTCAATTATGTTGATCTTACCGCAGGGCTACTGGCAGATCTTGGCTGAGAAATGATGCTACCTACCAGCTCTCACTCAAAGAGCATGGCATTCAGTCCGCCACCAGGCCTCCATGCGTGCGATCGATGACAATGGCGTCGAGCAGCGGGTTCTCGTTCAACACGGCAAGCAGCTCGTCGGTACCAGGTCAAGGTGAACCGGTAGATCGCCATCGCGCCAAGCGGCCCAAGATCCGGGTCACTCCGCCGAAGCTCTTCACGCTCGGACAGGGTGTCCCGTTGGCATTCTTCAAGGGGAGACGCAAATGCTAAGGGCTCGTCCTGGCCAGGCGTGATCTGGTAGCCAAACACGACCGATTCCATATAGTCCCCGGAGAAGCAACACCCTCATAGGTGTCGTCGCCAAGGGCGCGGGGAACCCAAATTGCGGGGTGACGAAGATATCGGCTTACACCGAAGAGAAGAGCGTCGTGAGAGCGTGTTGGGGCGAACAATCTAATCGGGGACGGGGGATTCGCGCTCGCGATGTCCCAAAAATGCGGGAATGAGCCGCTGGTTCCTCAGCCCGTTCTTTTTTCATCGCGTCCAATACACCTCGACCGGCCCGGCGGCCCCGATGCGGCCGGGGCATAACCACGGTTCGGCATGATGGCGAGCCTCGCCAGCGTTTCGGATCGGCGCCGCTCAAAGTGCTGGATCGGCTAAAGCTGATGGACGTCGCCGGCGGATCATTTGGCACTCCAGAGCAGGAATTCCCAAAGAATATCGGGCTGCGGATCAGGCGGCTTTGATTTCAGCGGAAAACTGAGCGGGCAATCGAAGTAGAAGAACGCGCGGTTTCCCAGTGGCCCCTCGCGCGGTTGTTGCGGCTGTATAAGGATTTCCAACGTCCGGAGGCGTGCGCTAGTGAGACGTCTTTTCCCGCTCGTAATGGACTGCTATGGGGTCGCGCAGCGGGGGTGTCCTGCTTTGCATGTGCGTTCGTGACTGTCGGGGCGCATCTATCCCATTTGGAGGTGCCGCATCGTCCGTGTCGGCTGGCTTCAGGGCCTCGCCCACTAGCCGCTCATATTCTTTCTCAGGCACGCCATAGCAGCCACCTGCTATTTCTCGGAGCTTGCCCCTGTCGCGAATGTGGACAACGCCGCGCGTAGACCTGATTGCGTGGAGTCCTTCAAGAACGTGAATTTGATCAGTTACTCCCGACCTGCGGACGCCCAGCATGATCGATAGGAATTGATGGGTGAGCGGCATGTCATCGTCTTGCAGCCGGTCGTGACTCATCAGCAGCCATCGGGCCAACCTCTGCGGCATGTCGTATCGAACGTTCGCAAGCGCAGTGTATGCCAGTTGGATCTGGTAGGCGTGGACATATCGGAGTAGGATCCGACGTGCGTCAAAGCTTCTCTCGATGATGTCGAAAAACGCCTCACTGGGAAGGGCCGTGGCAGACCCCGCAACTTGCATCAAAGTGGTGCTGGGGACTCGCTGGCTCATCAAGACGATGTGACTTCCCGACATGCCTTCAAAACCAACATGCCCAACCTCAGTCACTTCGCCGTCTGGGCTGGTCGCGATTATCGATCCAAGCCCTGACTCTATGAAGTAGATGTGCGAGGTGATCTCGTTCGGTTCCACCAGCACCGTCTTAAGTGGCAGTTCAACGGCTGCCATGTGGGGCTGTAGCAGCTCGAAGACCCAGCTTGGGAGGGCTTTCAGAAGCCTGTTGCGGACCTGATCCTGCTTCATAGCATGCTCCTCGCAGTAGGAGCGGGTGCTCGTACAGTTTCAGTATCCGGCGGCGAGAGATCAACTGTAAGCGTTCTCCAAACAATAGCTAGGTCTTTGTTGCTTCTGTACGTTAACGCACGGGAACATCGAAAGGAGCCCTCCATTAGTTGCGGGAGGAGACTACGTTGCAGTTTCATTTCAATCTCAATCATGGTCACGACGTTATATCCGATGACGAAGGTTCAGAGCTTTGCGACCTGGATGCAGCGAAGCACGAGGCGCGCCAGATAATCCGCGACCTGGCCGCCCACCGCCTTCGTGAATGCGTACGTTCACTCTGCGCAGCGTGCTCATAGGCGATGCAGAAGGAACCAAACTCGCTGAGGTGACCACTATGGAAGCTCTAGAAGAGGTCTTCGACCTGGAGGATTTAATACGGCATCGTATCGGAGACCGCCAGACGGGGGCCTGCACCGCTAATATACGTCGCGCTCCCTCGGCTTGTTGGCCGACGGCGGAACGTTTGGCTTCAGTCGCAGTTGGAACAACCGACGTGGCGACAGCCCTTCCGCTCATCAGCACTTCCCCGAGCTCCGCTACGTTCCAGACTACTCCAGACAATCCCTCGACTTGGCCCGCTTCGGCGGGCTTCTTTTTGAGGCCAGTCCGCTTCGAGTATTCGAACGGCAAACGCTACTCCTGACGCTTTCCTTGGTGGTGCGGCGCCAGCCGACTAAGAAGGTATCAACGACACTGTTGCAGGGATTGCGGTGCCGGCTTTGGGCGAAGGCGGAGTGCCTGGGGCATGACCAGACCAAGATGCCAAAACCGGGTGAACCAGGTGACAGTGTACTGCAGCCAATAAGCCAGTGCTACGATAACGTTGGGTTCCTGGCGCAACCCTCGGCCCCGGCATCCGTATGCGATGTCTCTCGGTGAAATGTGCGAGAACTGGACAAGAACACTGCCATGCCTGCCAATTTCTCCGGATCGACCAGACCGCGCCTATAGAAGCGGTAGACGATCTTCGCGAGCTGTTCTTTCTCCGCGCCGTCTGGTTCGTCGCTGAGTTCGAGGGCACGGCACACCGCATCTCGCATCGTTCTCAGATCGTGCGGGTTCATTGCGTGCGGAAATAAAGGATGATCACACGACATAGCTGCCTCTCCTGGCTCTGGAGTACGTGGAAGCACAATATACACGGGTGAGCGAAGGAGTCTGGTTGAGTGCGTTATCGGACCAATCCGCTGCGAGACAGCTACCGTGAGCTGTGCCACGGCGATAAGCCTGCCCAAGATAATGCTATTGGACTCCCACCGCCAATCGTGGCTGCTGTCGGCGTTCATACGCACAACCGGAACGGTGGGCATGAGCTCTCGTGCGCGGCCCTGAAGCTCATGGAAGAATACAGCTCGCAATTCGATCCCAGAGTCTCAGGGAGGTCCGCAACGGCAGAGGTGCCGTGCAAGGCCTCTCCCGCAGGGGGGTATGGCCAGAGGGGCCACTGCGGTGGCGGATTTTTATCAGGCGCAGTTTGTCTCTGCGACTCCGCATTGTGTCTTGGTTATCAAGCGGTGAATGTCCACACCACGACGTCGCCTTCTGGCGCAGTTCGTGGGAGACCACGGGCTTACAACAAGGTCGACTTCATTACCCAAGATCGTCGGCTCCGTACGCCGCCCTCCAAATAACCAGGCATCAAGGCTGGCCTCCTGGAGCGGCAAGCCGCTGGGCCCCGACGGGGCAGGCCGCCTCACAAGCGTCTCAAGGATGATTTGTGCCGCCCGCATCTCAAATCGCTGTGTGTGCGTCACTCGAACCTGACAACCGACTTGATCGCAAGGATGGCGACAATATCGCCGTTGGCACCGAATACCTTTGAGGGCCTCATCATAGGCGAGATCCGCCGATGCAAATTCGCTACCTTCAGGGTCTTTCTCATGGAGGCCGTGCATTCGGGCGCGGAAGTAATGCCGGGGCGTGCGTTCTTCCTGGATTTGAGCAACCGGACTTCCGTGGAAACGTGCTGTTCCGGCGCAACCGCATGAGACTGTGCCAACGTCCAATCATAGGTGACCGTCAGGGCCACGCGGTCCATCGAATACAGGTGCAATGACTTCGTGAAGCGCCTCTGCGGCGGCGACTTCGGCCAGAAGGCGGCCATCCGCATCGCAGACACGAATGCTCCACAGTGTGAGTGGCTTGCCCATTTTGATGTACTCAGCTGCGAGTTCGCGGATGGTCTCGCGCGCTTCACTTTTGGCAGCCTCCAGATCGGAAAGCTCCACTCCATCGGTATCAACTACATGTTCCTGCGCGACGTTGAGGTGGAGAAAATACATTTGCATCAGCCGCTCCTTGTTCGGCGCGAAGCTGCCCGAACTCGCGGCTGCGACGATAGTTTCCGTACGGTGACGTACGGACAAAGGCGTCCGCTTTCTACCAGCGGCCGCAAACGAAAAAGAAAGGCCCACCGAAGCGGACCTTCCCCATCAAGGAGAAGCCAGCTCGTCAAAGGCACTTGATCCGCCGGCTTCCGAATCAGAACATGGAACACCGCAACGGGTACCAGGGCGCCAGCATGCTCAGATCGTCGGATCTCAAGGCGCAGAGCTCGGCACTTTGACGCTCGGCGGACGGGGGCGTTGCTGGATCGCCTGGCAGCCGCCCGTCAGCGATGGCCCCTGAAGCTACCTTCGTTCATTTCCGAAGGGTCATAGCCGACCTCCCATTCCTTAACTGGGTTCTTGCCCGGCGGTGTCTTGTGCGCTGTCGCATCTTCAGAACCGGTAATGGCGGTAGGCTTGGCGCTGGCTACGCCAGTAGACCGGGGATCTGCTTGCGACTTTGCATACTGGCCCCTTGCATCTGCCGTTGGACTAGACATTTCAATCGCCTTTCGTCTTGCCCGCATCAGATAATTTTTCCCGTGACGGATCGGCATTGTTCTCTCCCAACGCGTCTCGGTCTTGGTCTGGATTGTCCGATGCCGGAAGATAGCCGCGTGGACGACTTTCCTCCGGTCCTTCCCATCGTGGAGACTGGCTCGTCGTTCCGGCCGGCCCGGCCTTAGGGGAGTTCATTCCCATTTTTTCATCCTCCTGTTGATTTCAATCCAACAGGCAAGCCCGCCAGGAGTTCCTTTCTGCGACCGGTCGGAAGAATAAAATTGGTCCGCTAACGGTCAAGAAAGACATTAGCTCTGGAAACTTCCCAAGCGTTACCCTCAGCGGAAAGGAGGTGGCATGAAAGAGGCCACTCCCACTGAGAGAACGGATCACTGAGATGCAGGTGAAGATCGACAGATAGTCACAATTCCAGCCTTTCGGCTTACCGTATCGGGTTTGGCAGATCTCAATAAGGGAGTTGGAAGCATGACTGCCTGTTATGAATACCAGATCGGCGTGGACTAACACAAATCCTACAGCCACCTGGTTGTCCAGCACAGCAGCGGCAGGACGCTGAGATCCCGCCGGGTGAAGAACGACCGCCAGTCGCATGGCGGGTTTCTGGAGCGATATCGCGAGAACTCGCATGCTGTTGTCGAGGAGACCCGTTACTGGATGGTGATGTACGACTGGCTCGACGACATTTGTGATGATGTCGGTCTCGCTCATCCGTTGAAGGTCAAGGCGATCGCCGACGCCAAAATCAAGACCGACAAGATCGATGCGACGGTTCTGGCGCATCTGCTGCGGGCCGACCTGGTGCCGGAGGCCTGGGCGCCAACCGAGAAGTCACGGGAGCTGCGCGTCGCCCTGCGCGAGCGGATGTTTTACGTGCGGCTGCGCACGATGACGAAGAACCGCCTTGTCACGGTGTTTGATCGCTATCCGGAGCAGACGGCTCAAATGAAGAAGCTCGGCGACCTGTTCGGCAAGGCCGGCCGTGTCCAGCTGGCGCAAGTGAAGGTCTCGGAAATTGACCGATCCGGGCGATGACCAAGGCCAAATGCCAATGTGAAGCTGTTGAAGACGATCCCTGGCATCGGCGAGTTCTTCGCCCGGCTGATCGACGCGGAGATCGACGACATATCGCCGTTCCGCAATGCCAAGAAGCTTGCCGCCTATGCCGGTCTGGTACCCTCGACCTATTCGAGCGGCGGCAAGACCTATCACGGCAAGATCATCAAGCAGGGCAATAGATGGCTGCGCTGGCCTTCGTCGAGGCGGTGGCCCCCCGATCGCCGCGCTGTGACGGAGGTTTGGAAGCCGAGCTATGGTCATTACGCCACAGAATGGGCGAACCAAAGGCGCAAGTAAAAGTCTTCGCCACTGAAGCCGATTGGATGCGCCGGTGGAACAACATCGAAATCTCAATCTGCTTCCGGATGCTTGGACGCATCGGGAGTCGCTCCCAGCCCTTCTGAAGGAACTGGGATAAAGACGATCGCGACCGGTGCTGGAACCGGCGAGGAACTGGAGCCAAGCTGCTCCCGAGCCCGCTGCCAGTGATCCGCATCGCGACCTTCGGGCCGCCCCTCGCTTTCCCTGGTATGCGCGCAGCCGGGTCGCCTCGGCTCGCCCATCCATTCGTTCCTCCTTTTCTTTGTTGCTGTTTCTATCTATAGGCGTCATTGCTGCTTTTGCCCGGTTTCGCTGGATCGCGCGCATACGCTCGTCCTTTGGGGACCGCAATTTCTCGAAAATTGATCGATAGTTCGTGCAGGCGCTTTCGCATATGCTCGCCCTTCATGGGACGTCCGTGTCCACTGATCAGAAGTTCCGGCTCCAAGGCGGCCAGGAGCGCGACCGACCGTTCGGCTTCGTCCCAATCCGCTGTCAGGTAGCTGGGCGGGCCGTGCATCTCAGGCCTTTGAGTGAGTGTTTCATAAATCGACTCTTGACCGGTGGTCACAATGGCATCTCCAGCGATCAGCGCGCGGTCTTCTTCCCGCCACAGAGAAACATGCCCCGGCGCGTGGCCAGGCGTGTGCAGCCATTTCCATCCGGGCATCTGAGGGACGCTCTGGTCGGCCGGGAGCGTTTTCAGCCAGGCCGCGACGTTCACGGGCGATCGCGGAAACAGGGGCGAAAGGAGAGCCATTGCGCCGCCACCGACAAGGGCGTCTGCCGGCGGATAGGACGAACGCCCGTTCAGATAGGGAAATTCCAGCGGATGGGCATAAACCGGAACGTCCCATCGACGCGCCAACTTTTCCAAGGAGCCGGCATGGTCGAAATGTCCGTGGGTCATGAGGATGGCCGCGGGGCGGGCGTCGCGGCCAAAACGATGCTCGGCTGCCTCGATAATGGCGTTCTCGGACGTCGGCAATCCCGTGTCGATCAGCACCCAGTGATTCCCCCTGGAGGCGTCGCCGTAGAAAACAACGTTGACGATCGACAGGCGTATATAGGCTAGATCCTGACCGACGGCCAGTGTGCCGGAACCGGCTTCGGTTGTGGGGGCCAGATCGCTGTCTTGAAGCGAGAGTTGGACAACCATTATTATCTCCTTCGACGAAGTGCAGCAAACGGTGTTGGCTGCGTGAAGTTTCATCCCGGACGACGCGTCGCGACAAAAAAATCGGGACGTTCGCGAAACTCCGACCGGCCTCGGCTGTTCGAGCGGATCCTCATCAAGAAAAGGAGAGCGTCATGTTCTACACCGACGGCAAGTTGCAGTATCCGGTTCGCGTCGAGACCCCCGACCCTTTGTTCGCACGAGCGCTGCAGCAGGCGATCGGTGGGATTGAAGGCGAAATCCGAGTTGCCATGCAATATTTCTTCCAGGCATGTGGTGCGCGCGGGAACCCGAAGTTCCGGGATCTGTTGATGAATACAGCGGCTGAGGAGCTGGGCCATATCGAGATGCTGGCGACGGCAGTTGCTATGAACCTGGAAGGCGCTCCCCTCAAGCTCAAGGAGGAAATCGCCGCCGATCCGGTCGGCGGCGCGGTGCTGGGCGGTATCAACTTGAAGAATCTTCTGTCTGCTGGCTTGTCAGCAATGCCGGTCGATTCCGATGGCGTGCCGTTCGACATGTCGCATATCTATGCGAGCGGCAACATTGCAGCAGACATGACGGCCAACGTTGCCGCCGAGTCGACCGGCCGCGTACTTGCCGTCCGCCTCTACAACATGACCAGCGACCCCGGCATGAAGGACATGCTGTCCTTCCTGATCGCCCGCGACACGATGCACCAGAACCAGTGGATGGCCGCGCTCGAAGAGCTTGGCGGCGCGGCCGGCGCCTTCCCGATTCCCAACAGTTTTCCGCAGGAGCAGGAAAACCAGGAATTCAGCTACGCCTTCCTGGGCTTCCAGGCGGATGGCAGCGATCCAGTAGCCGGTCGTTGGTCGCAGGGATCTTCCATGGATGGCAAGGGCCAGTTCCGGCCAATGCCGATGACGGCGGCTCTGGGGCAGAAACCGGTACTTGGTCCGGCCAAGCCGGGTGGCGGAGCGCAACAAGAACAGATGTAAGTCAGGTTTCCAACGACGTCAACCGACGGCAACGGCTGCCGAAAACGACAAGAAGGGTCACCAAGGCAGCAGCATTATCGGGTGGTCTCGAGCGCAAAAGACGCCGCGAGGTGCTTGCCGATGAGTGGCCACGCAACCGTGGCCTAGCCTATGAAGCCGCACTCTGCGTGTGCTGGGCTGCACTCAAAGGACAAGCAGATCCTGAACACGCACGATTTGCTCTCCTTGCTGCCGCGCGAGAGGCTGACATTCCGATCGTCGGACCTGGACGCTCATGATGATCCCAACAATCTGGAGGTTGCTGTAAGTCATGAAGTTCGGACAGTTTTGCGGCATGCTCGCCGACGAAATGGGCTTTCACCACAGTAGTTTCCTGCTCAGCGCGGAGCTGCTGTTTCCCAGCGACGAGCCTCCCGAGGGCGAGGAGTTGCCCTTCATTCTCCCTCAGCGCGCCGTCACAACCTGGGATGCTGCGATGTTGCTCTGCCTCGCGGCCGCGATGGACCAGGGCTTTATGGAACCGTCGGAGGTCTCGGAATATGCGAGGGATGTCGTTGGCGCCGGTGAGAATTTGGCCGCGGTGGTTGAAGGCATCGAGATGGGCAAGAGCATCAAACTTCGTCTCGCCGGCCAGTTCGGTGCGGAGATAACCGTTCCGGCCTCGTTGATCGAGAAGATAACGCCATTCGTGAAGGGTGGGGCGATTTCCCATCTGAGATCTGTCTGAAATACCCATCTCCGAAGTTTGCGGTGACGGGCATCACGGTCGATCAGACTTTCGCAGGCCGTCCTTCCTCTTTGAGGCTGGCGAACCGCGTCGTGACGGCTGGGAGGTTTTCGTCCCGCCGCCGCGCCATGGCCTCCTCTTCTTTGAGGTTGGCCAATAAGGTTGAAGTGGCATTCCCATGCCGGCTAGTTCGGCCAGGATCAGCAGTGATTTGTACGCGTCGATCTCAAAGTGTTCAACGGCGAAGTTTGCAAACTAGTTCTTGAGGATCTCCCGGCCAATGTGTGTCCCATCGTCGCCATGCCCCCGAAGAGGGACAGCGCAAGATCCTTCAAGCTGGAATTGTTGGCGCCGAACTGGTCAGGCGTCGTCGTTTCTCCTCTGTTGGAGGCGATCGAACTGATGGCGGCGATGATGGTTCCGGTCGCGAGGACCTTAGTTCACCATTCCACGTCTGGTATCGTACGAACGTGAAACTTCTCTCCGCTTCCCCTGTTCGTCCCATCCGACACATAGGAGAGCTGAATGTCTATCGTCATCGAAACAAAATTCGACGTCCGCTGGCGAGAACCTGTCTGGGTTAAGACTGCTGCAGGTACACCCGAGGCTGTACGCGGTCCCCGCCAGGCTCTGCAATATCTCACGCGCCGCTCGCCCGTCGTGGATAACGCGGCTTTCGATCGCGCGAAACACACCTGTGTTGCCGCTCTCCGGAAAGAAGCAAGCTGTGATGCGGCGCGGCAGTCGTTCATCACTGCGACCAGGCAAGCTCATCTGGATGCGTAGGCGGTTTGGTAGTCACGAACATTTGTCACTCCCCCTTAGTTAGCGGCGAGTGATCGAGGAAGCACTTCATGAAATTTGCAGAATGAGGTTCGGCTGTCAGCCGGAGCAGAGGCTACGTGTGCGCGAGGTGCGGTGTATCGTGGTCCACATCGTCATTGCCGCACGAATATGTCCGAATCCAGCGTGATCTTGGTGTTCCGGAGCGTCGTCCGACCTCGTCGCTTCCGAATTTTCTGAGGCCCCTCCTGCCGCTGCTTCGTAAGCGCTGTTCTGACACCAGGGTATTCAGGGCTTGACTGGTTTCATTGTCACTGCAGGGCAGCAAGGCGCTCTGCTTCAGTCATCGCTGCAGCTTTGGTTTTGAATGGCCCGATATCATGCTCCT
>NZ_PVBL01000022.1:0-123957 GCF_002968555.1 Neorhizobium sp. T6_25 | reverse complement strand
GGGTGAGGGCGGGCCGCGTGGCGGCATCGCTCGGCAAGAGGGTTGCGATCGCCGAGGAATATCGTTTCGGCGGCACCTGCGTCATTCGCGGCTGCGTGCCGAAAAAGCTCTTCGTCTACGCATCGCAATATCACGAACATTTCGAGGATGCGGTCGGTTACGGCTGGGAAGTCGGAGCGAGCACGTTCGACTGGAAGAAGCTGATCGCCGCCAAGGACAGGGAGATCGCCCGCCTCGAAGGCCTCTATCGCAAGGGTCTCGAAAACAACGGTGCGGAAGTCCTCGAGACCCGCGCCGAGCTGGTCGACGCCCATACGATCCGGCTCGTGAAGACCGGCAGAACCGTGACCGCCGAAAAGATCGTCATCGCCACCGGCGGCGCGCCCAACCCGCATGCGGCGCTGCCCGGCCATGAGCTCTGCATCTCGTCCAACGAGGCTTTCGATCTGCCCGAACTGCCGCGCTCCATCCTGATCGCCGGCGGCGGTTATATCGCGGTCGAATTCGCCAACATCTTCCACGGCCTCGGCGTCGACGTGACGCTGATCTATCGCGGCAAGGAGATCCTGTCGCGCTTCGACCACGACATGCGCCAGGGCCTGCACAAGGCGATGGTCGAAAAGGGCATCCGCATCGTGCTGACCGATGTGATCGAGGAGGTCACCAAGGCGCCGGCCGGTGGGCTTGTTGCCAGGACGCTCAACGGCGAGACGATTGCCGTCGATACCATCATGCTGGCGCTTGGGCGCGACCCGAATACCAAGGGGCTGGGCCTAGAGGCCGCGGGCGTCGAGCTGAACGAGCGCGGTGCCATCGTCGTCGACAGATATTCCCGCACCAGCGTACCGCATATCTATGCACTCGGTGATGTCACCGATCGGGTACAGCTGACGCCCGTGGCGATCCACGAGGCGATGTGCTTCATCGAAACCGAGTACAAGGGCAATCCGACCGCTCCCGACCACGACCTGATCGCCACCGCCGTCTTCTCGCAGCCGGAGATCGGCACGGTCGGGCTGTCGGAAGAGGAGGCCGCCAAGCGCTATCCGGAGATCGAGGTCTACCGTGCCGAATTCCGGCCGATGAAGGCGACGCTTTCGGGACGGTCGGAAAAGATGATCATGAAGCTGGTCGTCGATGCGGCAACCCGCAGGGTGGTCGGTGCCCACATCCTTGGCCACGATGCCGGCGAGATGGCGCAGCTTCTCGGAATTTCGCTGAAGGCCGGCGTCACCAAGGATGATTTCGACCGCACCATGGCCGTCCATCCGACGGCTTCGGAAGAACTCGTCACCATGTACAACCCGAGCTACCGGGTGAAGAACGGCGAGCGCGTCTGACGCACTCCCGACTTCGGCGCCGCGTCAGCTGGTGATCCGCGGGGTGCTGACGATCTTGTGGAAAAGGGTATTCATGGCGCCCGCTATGCCCTCTTCGAGCGAGACCTCGAAGAAATAACCGGGGCTCGCGCATTCCTTCATCTTCGCGGAAATCCCGCCATCGAACGGCTTTACCCACTTTTTCCAAAACTCATTGCTGTGTAGCGGCAGATAGGTGGTGTAGAGTACCGCAATACGGATGTTCTTTTCCTTCAGCGCCTGACAGAATTTTGTATCGATAGGCTCGATACAACGGCCCGCCGTGTTGGTCACCAGACCTTTCTCGCTGGTGCAGCCGTTCGGTTTGTAGCTGTCTCCCACACCGTCTGCCACCAGGAAGACAATCTTCTGGCGGTCGGCCTTACTCGTGCCGTTTCCCGGAAGGCCATATGCCGGCTTACTGAGAATCTCATCCCCAATGCGCGTGAGAGCGTCATCAAAGCTGGTTTGTTGATCGCTGTTGTAGTTCTGCTTTGGAATGCTCATCAGTTTGATTTTTTCAGTTGCCTCGCCGACCGTAGTGAGGTTTTCGTTCAGTTCGGCGACCTTGAAGAGCTGTGCGTCCTGCGCCCGTTCTCCGAAGGTGTAGGCCGCCATGCGAAACTGGCCGGGCACGGTCTGCGTATCCGTTGCAGTTTTCATCAAAGTTTCGGTTGCTTCGGCGACGACATCGATACGAATAGGGATGCGGTTCTGCTTGGCGACGTTGTAATAGCTGTTCGGATCTTCCTTTCCGTCCTCATGGACAATATGGCATGCAAAGGCGCACTCTTTGTCCTTGCCCTTGCCATCCGAACCGTTGCGAGTTGCGGATTTCATATCGTCGATGGCCTGCGAGTTGGCAGCAACGCCCATGGAAGGCGTGTTGTCGAGCAGCATATAAAAGTCGAGGAACGACGGCGTCTGGTACTGCGCGGTGGCCTGGCCGGAAACGGTAATGTCGTCCTTGCCGAGGATCGTCATGAAAGTGGTCCGCAAGGTCGCGCTGAACGATACGCGCGAGGTCAGGATGCCGTTGTTTTTCGCGACCTCGATATCGACGTTGACGGGAAGGGTGGAAAGCTCGCCGAACATCTGACCGAGGAAGATGCTTCGGGCTTCGGCCGGATCAAGCGCGACGCTTCCGTCGCCCGGCAGCTGCATCGCCTGAGCGACAGCCTTCGATTTTTCGGCGATCGCGCCGACGGCAGCCGCATCGGCAGCGCCGACGAGTTGCTGCTTGACTGTAAGTGCGTGGCCGAAATCGAGCGCCATGCCGGCTGTTCCGATCAGTGGAACCAGTAGAAAGGCGGTCATGACGCCGAAATTGCCGCCGCGATCCTTCCAGAAACGTGTCATCTGATGCATCGCCTGCTCCCCAGCAAGAAAACCTTGCAGGAACGTCGCGCAAATTCGTGAAATTGTGGCTAAGAACGGAATTAAAATACAAGGCATGTCTTGATTTCATACTGCACGCGATGCGACCGGGTACTGCGTCAGCTTGATATTCCTGGCCTTTAGCGCGGGGACGGGCCGGCGGCGAAAGCGGGCAAAACGGCTATGCAACGGTGCTGTTAAGGTTTATAAGCCGCCTCGATTTTAAAGACTTGCCCGGCGGAGGATGGCCGAGGCTGAAACAGGTGAGCGAGATGGCACAGAATTGGACCCCGAGCAGTTGGCGGCAAAAACCGATCCAGCAGGTCCCGGAATTCCCGGACAAGGTTGCGTTGGCAGCGACCGAAGCTCAGCTCGCAACTTTTCCGCCGCTCGTGTTCGCCGGTGAGGCCCGTCGCCTGAAGAAGCAGCTCGCCAGCGTCGCGGAAGGCAATGCCTTCCTGCTGCAGGGTGGCGACTGCGCCGAGAGCTTCGTCGAACACGGTGCCGATAATATCCGCGACTTCTTCCGTTCGTTCCTGCAGATGGCGGTTGTCCTGACCTATGGCGCCCAGCTTCCGGTCGTCAAGGTTGGCCGCATCGCCGGCCAGTTCGCCAAGCCGCGCAGCAACTCGCACGAGACCCAGGACGGCAAGACGCTGCTCACCTATCGCGGCGACATCGTCAACGGCACCGAGTTCACCGAGGCGGCCCGCACGCCGGATCCGGAGCGCCAGATGATGGCCTACCGGCAGTCGGCCGCGACCCTCAACCTGCTGCGCGCCTTCGCGATGGGCGGCTATGCCAATCTCGAAAACGTCCACAAATGGATGCTCGGCTTCGTCAAGGATAGCCCCCAGGGCGAACGTTACCGCAAGCTCGCCGACCGCATCAGCGAGACCATGGACTTCATGACGGCGATCGGCATCACTTCGGAAAACCAGCCGAGCCTGCGCGAGACGGACTTCTTCACCAGCCACGAAGCGCTGCTGCTCGGCTACGAAGAAGCGTTCACCCGCGTCGACTCCACCTCGGGCGACTGGTATGCGACGTCGGGCCACATGCTGTGGATCGGCGACCGCACCCGTCAGCTCGACCATGCACATGTGGAATATTTCCGCGGCATCAAGAACCCGATCGGCCTCAAGTGTGGTCCGTCGCTGCAGGCCGACAACCTGATCGAATTGATCGACGCGCTCAACCCGACGAACGAAGCCGGTCGTCTGACGCTGATCTGCCGTTTCGGTTACGACAAGGTCGCCGACGCGCTGCCGAAGCTGATCCGCGCTGTCGAGCGGGAGGGCAGGAAAGTCGTCTGGTCCTGCGATCCGATGCACGGCAACACGATCACGCTCAACAACTACAAGACCCGGCCGTTCGACCGGATCCTGTCGGAAGTCGAAAGCTTCTTCCAGATCCATCGTGCGGAAGGCACCCATCCGGGCGGCATCCATATCGAGATGACCGGCAAGGACGTCACCGAATGCACCGGCGGTGCTCGTGCGGTCTCGGCCGGCGACCTGCAGGACCGCTACCACACCCATTGCGACCCGCGCCTCAACGCCGACCAGGCCTTGGAGCTCGCCTTCCTGCTCGCTGAGCGGATGAAGAGCGGCCGCGACGAAAAGCGGATGGTTGTCAACGGCTGAACCGCCGCGCATCATCGCTGAAAATCGAAGAAGGCCGGCGGTGACGCCGGCCTTTCTGCATCTTGATATGGCTTCCATTGATGATCATCATCAGCGGAATAGATTTGACCTCGCGGCCCGCGCTCGCGACACTCGGCCGTCGCTTCGTTGAGGATGGTGCATGGAGCAGAAGAACAGTGGTCGTTGCCTGTGCGGCGAGATCCGGTTTGAGACGGTGGGTCCGCTGCGGACGGTCACGGCCTGCCATTGTTCGCAATGCCGCCGCCAGACCGGGCTTTATTACGCGGCGACCAGCGTTCGCGTCGAGAACATGACGCTCGAAGGCGAGGAGGCGCTGAGCTGGTATCGCGCCAGCGACGAGGCGCGGCGCGGCTTCTGCTCGCAATGCGGCTCCGCGCTGTTCTGGCAGGAGGAGGGCGCGGCGAGCATTTCGATCCTGGCGGGCGCTTTCGATCAGCCGAGCGGGCTTGTCATGGGCGAGCATATCTATTGCGCCGACAAGGGGGATTTCTACCAATTGCCCGAGGACAGCGTGCCGCATTATCCGGGCGATCGCCCCGCATCCGCCTGAACCATAAAAAACTCTCGGAACAACGTTGCCGCCACCGACGGCTGGCGCTAAATCGGTACCATGACCCAGGACATCAGCCAGACTTTCCGCATCGCCGTCGCCCAACTCAACCCGACCGTCGGCGATATCGCCGGCAATCTGGCGCTGGCCCGAGAAGCCCGAAAGGATGCCGCCCGCGAAGAGGCGGATCTCATCCTGTTCACCGAGCTCTTCCTGTCCGGTTATCCGCCGGAAGACCTCGTCCTGAAACCGGCTTTCCTCAACGCCTGCCTGAAGGCGGTGGAGGAGCTTGCGGCCGATACGGCAGACGGCGGCCCCGGCGTCATCATCGGCTTCCCGCGTCAGGGCGCGGAAGGCCGGCACAATTCGATCGCCGTGCTCGACGGCGGCAAGGTGATCGCGGTGCGCGACAAGATCGACCTGCCGAACTATGGCGAGTTCGACGAGAAGCGGGTCTTCATCGCCGGAGAGATGCCAGGCCCCGTCAATTTCCGCGGCGTCCGGCTCGGCATCCCGATCTGCGAGGATATCTGGGGCGATCTCGGCGTCTGCGAGACGCTCTCGGAAAGCGGGGCGGAAATCCTGCTCGTGCCGAACGGTTCGCCCTATTATCGCGGCAAGGTGGATATCCGCCATCAGGTCGTTCTGAAGCAGGTGATTGAGACCGGCCTGCCGATGGTCTATGCCGCCCAGCTCGGCGGTCAGGACGAACTGGTCTTCGACGGCGCAAGCTTCGGCTTCAACACCGACAAGTCGCTTGCCTTCCAGATGAGCCAGTTCGAGCCGGCCGTCGCCGTCACCGAATGGAGACGGATTGGCGAGACCTGGCATTGCGCCCGCGGGCCGATGGCCCGCATTCCGGAAAAGGAGGAGGCGGATTATCGCGCCTGCCTCCTGGGGTTTCGAGATTACGTCAACAAGAACGGCTTCAAGTCGGTCGTGCTCGGCCTGTCGGGCGGCATCGACAGCGCCATCTGCGCGGCGATCGCCGTCGATGCGCTGGGCGAGGAGAGGGTGCGCACGGTGATGCTGCCTTACCGCTATACGTCAGAGGATTCGCTGAAGGACGCGGCCGATTGCGCCAAGGCGCTCGGCTGCCGCTACGATATCGTGCAGATCGCCGAGCCGGTGGACGGTTTTTCGTCGGCGCTGGCGGAGCTGTTCGAAGGAACCGACGAGGGCATCACCGAGGAAAACCTCCAGAGCCGCGCGCGCGGCACGATCCTGATGGCGATCTCCAACAAGTTCGGTTCGATGGTGGTAACGACCGGCAACAAGTCGGAAATGTCGGTCGGCTACGCGACCCTCTACGGCGACATGAATGGCGGCTTCAACCCGATCAAGGATCTCTACAAGATGCAGGTCTATGCGCTGGCCGCCTGGCGCAACCAACACCTGCCGCCGACAGCTCTCGGCCCCAGCGGCGAGGTGATCCCGAAGAACATCATCTCCAAGGCTCCGTCCGCGGAACTCAGACCCAACCAGACCGACCAGGATTCGCTGCCGCCCTATCCGGTGCTCGACGATATCCTCGAATGCCTGGTCGAGTTGGAAATGGGGACCGAGGAGATCGTTGCCCGCGGCCACGACATCGCAACCGTTCACCGGATCGAGCACCTGCTCTATCTCGCTGAATACAAGCGGCGCCAGTCGGCACCGGGCGTCAAGATCACCAAGAAGAACTTCGGCCGCGATCGGCGTTATCCGATCACCAACCGGTTCCGCGATCGGTAGGAGAGGATCATGGCCCTGCGCAGCTCGGTCGAGATCTTCAATATCCGGACGAGGACGATGCGGGTGGTCTGGCAGACGGAAGCTCTGTTCGAGGCGCCCAACTGGTCGCCCGACGGGCGTTACCTGATGCTCAACAGCGAGGGCCTGATCTATCGTCTGTCACCGGAGGGTGATGACGGGCCTGAACTGGTCGATACCGGCTTTGCCCGCCAATGCAACAACGACCACGGCATTTCGCCGGACGGTTCGCTGATCGCCATCTCCGACAAGGTGGAGTTCGGCAAGTCGGCGATCTATGTGCTTTCCGCCGCCGGTGGCGGCGTGCCGAGGCTGGTGACCCGGAACCTGCCGTCCTACTGGCATGGCTGGTCGCCTGACGGAAAAAGCTTCGCCTATTGCGGCATCCGCGGCGACGAGTTCGACATCTATACGATCGGCATCGAAGGTGGCGCAGAGACGCGGCTGACATTCGGCGAGGGCCGCAATGACGGGCCGGACTATTCGCCGGATGGGAAATGGATCTATTTCAATTCCAGTCGCAGCGGGCTGACGCAGATCTGGCGCGTTCCGGCCGCCGGCGGCATGGCCGAGCGGATCACCGACGGCGGTTACGGCGACTGGTTTCCGCATCCGTCACCGAAGGGTGACAAGCTCGTCTTTGTCTCCTACGATGCCGATGTCTTCGATCACCCGCGCGATCTCGACGTCCGCATCAGGCTGATGGACATGGACGGCGGCAATGTCGAAACGCTTTTCGAGCTCTTCGGCGGGCAGGGCACGATGAACTCGCCGAATTGGTCGCCTGATGGCGATGAGTTTGCCTATGTGCGCTATTTTCCCGTCGCATGAGCGCCTTGCGCCGAGGATGGCGTGAGGGCATAACCGATCCCGTCAGGTGCCGGCGACAAGCCGGAGAATCGGGAATCCGGGGTGGAACCGGAACGTGCCCAACGCTGTGAGGTGGATGCTCGGCCGCAGGATAAGCCACTGGGAAACCGGGAAGGCGGCGGTTGAGGCGGATGAAGCCAAGTCAGAAGACCGGCCTGACACGATAGACCGACCCCGCGCGGACGGCGGAAAGGTTTCGGACCTCTCCTTGCTTCTGAAAGGCAAGGGAGCAACGGCATTGTTGGGGACAAACGATGCAACCTGATCCTTTCGCGCATGCCTTGCTGCCTGCCGGTGAATTTTCGAAGGCCGAGCGTGCGGCCGTCTACAGGGCGATCGAGACGCGCCGCGACGTGCGCGACCAGTTCTTGCCCGATCCGCTGCCGGACGACCTGGTAAAGCGGCTGCTGGGCGCCGCGCATTCGGCACCCTCGGTCGGCTTCATGCAGCCCTGGAACTTCATCCTCATCCGCGATCCGGCGCTGCGGGAGGCGGCTCGTGCCGCCTTTTCGCGCGCCAATGACGAAGCCGTGGAGATGTTTCCGGAGGAGAGCCGCGACCTTTATCGCAGCCTCAAGCTCGAAGGCATCGTCAAGGCGCCGCTCTCGATCTGCGTCACCTGCGATCCGGATCGTGCCGGCCCGGTGGTGCTCGGCCGCACCCACAATCCGCGCATGGACGTCTATTCGACGGTCTGCGCCGTGCAGAACCTGTGGCTTGCGGCAAGGGCCGAGGGCGTCGGTGTCGGTTGGGTCAGCATTTTTCGCGAGGAGGACGTGCGTGCGCTGCTGGGCGTTCCCGACCGCGTCGAGATCGTCGCGTGGCTATGCCTCGGTTATGTCGATCAACTCTATGCCGAGCCGGAATTGGCGCTCAAGGGCTGGCGCCAGCGGTTGGCGCTGGAGGAGCTGATCTTTCAGGATCGCTGGGATAACCGTTGATCACTGCTGCGGCTGCGGTCCTGCCGATTTCGGATTGCTGAGGTCGATATCCGCTTCGGGCAGGAAAGCCGGCCCGACGGTGCGCACCTTCTTGTTTGGATCGTATGGCCGCTCCTGCGGCGGTGGAGCGGGCGGCTGGACCGCGGCCTGCGGCTTTTGCGGGCGGGTCTGCAGCTTGGTGATCCCGGAATAGGGCTGCTCTTCTCTCGGAAGTTCGATGCCCGGCACCTTTCGGCGGTCATCGACAACAGGCGGCAGCGGCTCGAAGGAGGGGATGCAGCGCTGTTCGCGAATGGCGGCGAGAATGGCATTCCGCTCTTCCGAGGGCAGGATCATCTGCCGCGAACTGTTCCGTTCCGCCGCCAGCGCGTCGCGGCTCTGTTCCATTCTTTCCAGCGCATCCCGCATCTGGCCGCAGACCTCGGCATTCGGGCCACCCAGAACCACCACGCTGCCATTGCCGCAGCCGGCGCGGCGCATGTCGACCCGCAATTCCCGGATATCGGCATTGTATTCGCCAAGCTGCTGGGCGTAGCTGCGCGCTGCAGACGTGTTGCCGATGATCTGCGGGCTGTTTCCAAGTTTCCGGTAAAGGGCTGCACAAACGGCAGGGTCCCCCGCCAGCGCTGCGGCAGGCAGAAGCAAGAGCGGTATGGTCAGCAGGCCGCGAAGCGGTATTGGCAATTCCGGCATCCTCTCCAAATGGGAGATGGCATCATGGAACGTGCCGGTTGATAATCTCATAAAGCCGCGATCACCGCACGGTGAAATCGATCCCAAGCGCCGTTCGAGCCCCGAACGGCGCTCGCGCCAAAGCATGAGAAGATTGGCAACTCAGGATAGAATCTGCAGATTTGGCTGCGAGGCTTCCACGACGGCGAGCGCCGCCATGTTCACCACGCCGCGAGACGTCACCGAGGACGACAGGATATGCGCCGGCTGGGCCGCCCCGAGAAGAATCGGGCCGACATGCAGTGCGTCCGTGAGGTTGCGGACCAGACCGAGCGAGATGTTTGCCGCATCGAGATTCGGGAAAACCAGCAGGTTGGCTTCGCCGGTCAGCGAACTGTCCGGCATGGCCCGCTTGCGCAGCGTTTCCGACAATGCCGAGCCACCCTGCATTTCGCCGTCCACTTCCAGCTCCGGCGCCCGCTGGCGGACCAGCTTCAGGGCAGCCCGCATCTTCTGGGCGCTTTCGGAATCGCGCGAGCCGAAGTTCGAGTGGCAGATCAGCGCAGCCTTCGGGGCTATGCCGAACCGGCGGATTTCCTCTGCCGCCAGAATGGTGATCTCGGCGATCTCCTGCGCGGATGGGTTGTAGTTGACGAACGTGTCGGTGAAGAACATCGCGCCGCGCTGGGAGATGACCAGGCTGAGGCCCGAGAAGGCGCAGACACCCGGCCGCTTGCCGATGATCTGGTTTACGTCGCTGAGATGCTTGTCGTAACGGCCCTCGACGCCGCAGATCAGCGCGTCCGCATCACCGCGCTTGACCGCCAGTGCACCGATTACCGTATTGTTGGTGCGCACGATGGTGCGTGCCGCTTCCGGATTGATACCTTCGCGACCGACCAGGGTGAAATATTCATCGACATAGTCCCGATAGCGCGGATCGTCTTCCGGGTTGACCACCGCGAAATCCACATTCGGCCGGATACGGATGCCGAAACGCGCCAGTCGCGCCTCGATGACCGAAGGACGGCCGATCAGGATCGGGGTTGCCGTCTTTTCCTCCAGCAGAACCTGCGCGGCGCGCAATACGCGTTCGTCCTCGCCCTCGGCGAAGATCACGCGGTTCTTTTCGGAAACCTTGGCGGCGCTGAAGATCGGCTTCATGACGAAACCAGAGCGCCAGACGAAGCGGTTCAGCTGGTCGAGATAGGCCTCGAAATCCTGGATCGGCCGCGCGGCGACGCCGGTCTCGGCCGCTGCCTTTGCGACCGCAGGCGCAATGCGCAGGATGAGGCGTGGATCGAAGGGCGAGGGGATCAGATAGTCTGCGCCAAAAATCGGCGACTCGCCGGAATAAGCGCGTGCCGCGACGTCGGAGACTTCCTCGCGGGCAAGCGCCGCGATCGCCTTGACCGCCGCCATCTTCATTTCCTCGTTGATCGTCCGGGCGCCACAATCGAGCGCGCCGCGGAAGATGTAGGGGAAGCACAGCACGTTGTTGACCTGGTTCGGGAAGTCCGAACGGCCGGTGCAGATCATCGCGTCGGGACGGGCGGCGCGGGCAAGCTCGGGCATGATTTCCGGCGTCGGATTGGCAAGCGCCATGATCAGGGGCTTTTCGGCCATCTGTGCCAGGAGTTCGGGCTTCAGTACACCCGCGGCGGACAGACCGAGAAACACGTCGGCACCGCCGATGCTGTCGGCAAGCACACGCTTGTCTGACTTCTGGGTGTAGATTTCCTTCCACTCGTCCATCAGCGTATTGCGCCCGTCATAGACGAGGCCTTCGATGTCGTGGACCCAGATATTTTCTTTCTTCGCGCCGAGCGAAACGAGGAGATGCAGGCAGGCGAGTGCTGCGGCACCTGCGCCCGAGGTCACGATTTTTACGTCGGCGATGTTCTTGCCGGCGAGTTCCAGCCCGTTCAGGACTGCGGCGGCGACGATGATCGCCGTGCCGTGCTGGTCGTCGTGGAAGACCGGGATGTTCATCTTTTCGCGCAGCCGGCGTTCGACTTCGAAACATTCCGGAGACTTGATGTCTTCGAGGTTGATGCCGCCGAAGGTCGGCTCGAGCGCCGAAACGGTTGAGACCATCGCCTCGATGCCGGGCGCGTCGATCTCGATGTCGAACACATCGATGCCGGCGAACTTCTTGAAGAGGACGGCCTTGCCTTCCATGACCGGCTTGGAGGCCAGCGGACCGATATTGCCGAGCCCAAGCACGGCCGAACCGTTGGAGACGACAGCGACGAGGTTGGCGCGGGCGGTATAGTCCGCGGCCAAGTCCGGGTTGTCGCGGATCGCCAGACATGGGGCTGCAACGCCCGGAGAATAGGCAAGGGCCAGATCGCGCTGGTTGCCGAGCGGCTTGGTCGCCTGGATCTCCAGCTTGCCGGGCCGCGGATAGCGGTGGAAGAACAGCGCCTGCTCGTCGAGATCGCCGCTGACCGGCATGGCCGGCGACTTCGGTTTATCCTGCGCGTTCATGTTTCCTCCTGGCTTGCTTGTTCTGTCTTTGAGGGGTCGAAAGGAGAAACCCCTCATTACA
Organism: Neorhizobium sp. T6_25; assembly: GCF_002968555.1. Classification (NCBI taxonomy): domain Bacteria; kingdom Pseudomonadati; phylum Pseudomonadota; class Alphaproteobacteria; order Hyphomicrobiales; family Rhizobiaceae; genus Neorhizobium; species Neorhizobium sp. T6_25. Next base: position 112,219 of record NZ_PVBL01000022.1, on the reverse strand, counting down.
TCAAACGACCCAAAGCAACAGCAGCTAATTTGCGGTCATGGCGGAAATTGGAACAGCGTCGATCAGGCGTCGAAACGGACCTTTCCCAGCCCCTGTCATCATCCTGAAACACGAGTCTGGTTTTGAAGCCAACAGAAGCGGCAGCGAAAGGACGACTTCGTGACCGGTGAGATGGATACAAGACATTTCAGAACGCTCTTCATTTCGGACGTTCATCTGGGCTCCAAGGCAGCCCGAACGGACTTCCTCCTGGATTTCCTGCGTTATCATGAAGCGGATACCATTTTCCTGGTCGGCGACATCGTCGACGGCTGGCGGCTGAAGCGCAACTGGTATTGGCCGCAGGGCTGCAACGACGTGGTCCAGAAGCTGTTGCGCAAGGCGCGCAAGGGCACCCGCATCGTCTACATCCCCGGCAACCACGACGAATTCCTGCGTTCCTTCCCGGGCACGCATTTCGGCGGCATCGAAGTCGCCGAGCGCGAAATCTACGAAATGGCCGACGGCAAGAAATACCTGGTCCTGCATGGCGACGAGTTCGACGTCGTGGTCCGCAACGCCCGCCTGCTCGCCTATCTCGGCGACTGGGCCTATGACGCGGCGATCGTCATCAATATCGGGCTCGCCGCCATCCGCCGCCGCCTCGGCATGCCATACTGGTCCTTCTCCGCCTGGGCCAAGCTGCAGGTCAAGCACGCGGTCAATTTCATCGGCGAGTTCCAGCGGGTCGTCGCCGACGAAGCCCGCCGCAACAATGTCGATGGCGTCATCTGCGGCCATATCCATCACGCCGTCATGGAGGACATCGACGGCATCCACTACGTCAATACCGGCGACTGGGTGGAGAGCTGCACGGCGATCGCCGAGAATTTCGACGGCACGCTGGAATTGATTTCCTGGCAGAACATGGCCGCCACGGCGGAAATCAAGTCCTTGCCGGCGCCGCAATCCATCGAGGACATGCGGGCCGCCTGAGCGGCCTGCAACAGATGGACGGGCCTGCCAGAGGGCTATATCTTGCCATAGGCAGGCACAAGGGTGTGTGTTAGGTAAGCTGAAACTTCAGCAACCCACCCGTGAAATCGTGATTCCCTCAAATACGGCGCAGACAGCGCCCCGGTTCTTCCAGTTGCGCTGTGCGATCGCCTATGGGGCGCCGCTCGGGGTGAACGGAGTGATTCTGCCCTATCTGCCCGTCTGGCTCGACGGGCTTGCCTTTACCGAATTCGAAATCGGCCTCGTGCTCGCAGCCCAGCTTTTCCTGCGCGTGGCTGCCGCCCCGGTTGCCGGCCTGCTTGCCGACCGGATGACGGAACGGACCCTGATGCTCGCCTGGTCCGGCGCGTTGTCGTTGTTGACGGCATTCGCCATGTTCTTCACCCGCGATTTCTGGCCGGTTCTCACCCTCATCGCCGTTCAGGCGGCGGTCTTCGCACCCTATGCGCCGATCGTCGAATCGATTGCCGTCAGCGGGGTCCGGCGCTGGGGTTTTCAGTATGGTTCGATGCGCGTCTGGGGATCCGTCGGCTTCGTGGCCGTGGCCCTCCTCGTCGGAGAACTCCGCGGCTTCTGGGGTTTCCAGGCTATTCCGTGGGCGATAGCTTTCGGTTTTCTCCTGACCGTCGCCGTTGCCTTCGCGGCTCCGAAGCTCGGCCGGGCGGTTGCAAGGCCGGACCCAGACAGGATGCCTCAGCCAAGCTCGCTCAGAAGGCTCGACCTGCACGTGCTGATGATCGGCGCATCGGTGGCGCAGGCAGGGCACGGCATGTTCTATACGTTCGGCACCATTCATTGGCAGCAGATCGGGTTTTCGAGCGGCTCGATCGGCGTCCTGTGGAGCGCGGCCGTCGTGTCGGAGATCTTCGTCTTTTTCGCGGGGGGCTGGATCGCCAGGCGGATTTCTCCCTGGACGCTGATGCGGATCGGGTGCGCGGTCGCGGTGGTCCGCTGGACGCTCTTTCCGATGCCGCTCGACTTCTGGGGATATCTGGCGCTGCAGGCCACCCACGCCTTCACGTTCGCCTTTGTCCATATCGGCATCCAGCACCGGCTGGTCGAGGCAGTGCGCGAAGACCAGGAAGCCTCGATGCAGGGCGCCTATGTCTTCTACAACGGCGTCTTTCTGGCGCTTGCGACGGTGCTTTCCGGCGTACTCTACCGCCAGTTCGGCCCGACGAGCTATGTGGCGATGTCGGTCCTGGCGCTGGTCGGCCTGTCGATCATCGCGCTTGCGGCAAGAATTCAGCCCCAGAGGGTCGCTTCCGGCGGATAGACGAGGGAACCTTCGTAGCGCAGCCCGTCCGGCCGGTCGCGGGAAAGCAGCAGAGGCCCGTCGAGATCCGCATAGTCGGCATCCTGGGCCAGCAACACGGCCGGCGCCATGGCAAGCGAGGAGCCGACCATGCAGCCGATCATCACGGCAAATCCGAGCCGCTGTGCTTCCGCCTTCATCGCCAGCGCCTCGGTCAGTCCGCCGGTCTTGTCGAGCTTGATGTTGACCGCGTCGTACCGGTCGCGAAGGCTTTCCAGGTCCTCCGTGGCGTGCACGCTTTCATCGGCGCAGACGGAAACGAGGCGGCGGATACGGCCAAGCGCCGCATCCCGGCCGGCGGGCAATGGCTGTTCGATCAGCGACACATTGGTTTCCGCGGCAATCGCCATGTGGTGGGCGAGGTTTTCCTCGGTCCATCCTTCGTTGGCATCGACGATGATCCGCGCGGCCGGCGCGGCGTCGCGAACGGCCCTCAGCCGCGCCTCGTCATCGTCGGTTCCGAGCTTGACCTTGAGGAGCGGACGTTGCGCGTTCCTTGCAGCTTCGGCCGCCATGTCCTCCGGTTCCCCCAGCGACAATGTGAAAGCGGTGACGAAGGGTTTGCGGCTGGTGGCGCCGATCATGTCGGCGACGCGCTGCCCGCCGAGCTTTGCCTCGAGGTCCCAGAGAGCGCAGTCGACGGCATTTCGGGCGGCGCCGGGCTTCATCCGCCTCTGCAGTTCTGCACGGCTCAGACCGGCGCGGATAGCATCGGAGACCGCTTCGAGCTCCGCCATCACGCCGTCCAGGCTCTCGCCATAACGCTTGTAAGGCACACATTCGCCACGGCCGGAAACGCCGTTCTCACGGACGACGCAGGTGATGACCTCCGCCTCGGTCTTGGAGCCGCGGGAAATCGTGAACGAACCGGCGATCGGAAACGTCTCTATTGTGGCTTCGAGGTGACGGCTCATGGTTTTACGCGTCCCGTTGTGGCAAATCCCTATGACGCAGCTATATTGCCGGTCTCGAAAGTGCGATCAACCGCATCGTATTGAAACGCCTGACGCTTAAGCGCGAAAGAAACACGTGACGTTCCAGCCAGCCGAAATCAAGGCCGAAAATATGCCCGGCGACGGCGGCGAACGATACGTACTGGCCGGCGAATGGCGCGGCCCGACGATAGCACCTGTGCTCAAGGAGTTCGAGCGGTTCGAAAATGCCGCAAACCGGGGCAAGGTGGAGATCGATCTTTCCGGTATCACCGGCGTCGATACGGCCGGCGCCTGGCTCATCCGCCGACTGATGACCGCCAAGGGCGGGCAGGGCGGAGAAGCGGCCCTGGTGGGCGGCGAAGGCCCGATCCGGGAGTTGATCGGCGTCTTGCCGGAACACGTTCCTGCGCCGCCTGCGGACGCCGGAGCTAAGGGAACCCTGTTCGAACGCCTGTTTGCGCCGATCGGCGCAGTGATGGTTTCGCTCGGCGGCGATTTCTACGCAGCCATGCATATTCTCGGCTCGGCGGTTCGCGGCGCGCAGATGAAATTCGGACGCGGTGCCGGCGTGTCTCCGGCGTCGGTGGTCTCCCATATCGACCGCATGGGCGTGCGTGCGGTGCCGATCATCGTGCTGATGTCCTTCCTGATCGGCGCGATCATCGCCCAGCAGGGCGCCTTCCAGCTCCGATATTTCGGGGCCGAGATTTTTGTCGTCGATCTGGTCGGCATCCTGCAGCTTCGCGAGATCGGCGTGCTGCTGACGGCGATCATGATCGCCGGCCGTTCGGGCAGCGCCATCACCGCCGAGATCGGGTCGATGAAGATGCGCGAGGAGATCGACGCCTTGACGGTGATCGGTCTCAATCCCGTCGGCGTGCTGATCTTCCCGCGCCTCGTGGCCCTGACCGTGGCGCTGCCGCTGTTGACGATCATCGCCAACTTTTCGGCCCTGTTCGGAGCGGCCGTCGTTGCTCTTGCCTATTCCGGCATCACCTTCGATACCTATCTGTCGCGCCTTCATGAGGCGATCGACCATACCTCCGTCGCCTCAGGCATGATCAAGGCGCCGTTCATGGCGCTGGCGATCGGCATCGTTGCCGCCGTCGAGGGCATGAAGGTCGGCGGCAGCGCCGAATCGCTCGGCCAGCACGTCACCACCTCGGTGGTGAAATCGATCTTCGCCGTTATCTTCATAGACGCGATGTTCGCCCTTTTCTATTCCGCGATCGATTTCTGATGGAGAACGGTTTGGAAGAGGTGCCGCAGACCGCGATCAAGGACAAGTCGAAAGGCCGGCAAGTGGTGCTGTCGGTCCGCGACCTGACCGTCGGCTTCGGCGACAAGCTGGTGCTCGACCATCTGAATCTCGACATCTATCGCGGCGAGATCCTGGGCTTCGTCGGCGCGTCCGGCACCGGCAAGTCGGTGCTGATGCGCACCGTGCTGGGCCTGCTGCCGCACCGTTCCGGCACGATCCACATTCTCGGCGCCGACTACGACACCGTTGCCGAAGAAGAGCGCATGGCGCTCGACACTCGGCTCGGCGTGCTTTTCCAGCACGGAGCGCTGTTCTCGGCCCTGACGGTCAAGGAGAACATTCAGCTGCCGATGCGCGAATATCTCGATCTGCCGCAGTCGCTGATGGACGAGCTCGCCTATCTGAAGATCGAGATGGTCGGCCTGCCGCCTGACGCCGCCGACAAATATCCATCCGAACTGTCGGGCGGCATGATCAAGCGCGCTGCACTTGCCCGTGCCCTGGCGCTCGATCCGGACCTCGTTTTCCTCGATGAGCCGACCTCCGGCCTCGATCCGATCGGCGCTGCCGATTTCGACGCGCTGATCGCCAGGCTGCGCGATACGCTGGGCCTGACCGTCTACATGGTCACCCACGACCTCGACAGTCTCTTCTCGGTCTGCGACAGAATTGCTGTGCTTGGAGAGAAACGGGTCTTGGTCGAGGGTACGCTAGAGGATATGTTTGCCTGTGACGATCCATGGGTACAGTCCTATTTCCGCGGCAAGCGGGCGCGGTCAGTCGTGGTCCAAGAAAAGCAGCCTGCGGCAGAAGTAGAAGAGTGACGTAACCTATGGAAACCAGAGCCAACTACGCCCTTGTCGGTTTCTTCACCTTGCTGGTGATCGCTGCCGCTTTCGGCTTCGTCTACTGGATGGCGCAATCCGGCCGCGGCGGACCGACGGCCGAACTGGCGATCCGCATCCCGGGCTCGGCGAACGGCTTGTCGGTCGGTTCTCCGGTTCGCTTCAACGGCATTCCGGTCGGTTCGGTGCGTAGCCTCACGATCGACCCGGACGATCCCCGTTATTCGATCGCATTCACCGAAGTGCGGGCCGATGCGCCCGTCTACCAGTCCACCCAGGCCGCACTCGAAGTGCAGGGCCTGACGGGGGCTGCCTATATCGAGCTTTCCGGCGGCGCTAAGGGGGAGGAGAACATCCTCCAGAAATCGATCGAGAACGGCCGTCCGGCCGTGCTGATCGCCGAGCAGTCGAGCGTCACCAACCTGCTCGCCACCGCCGACAAGATCCTCGACCGAGCGGACGCGGCGATCAGCGATATCCAAGGCTTCGTCGCCGATGCCAGAGGTCCGCTGACCCAGACAATCCGCAATGTGGAAACCTTTACCTCGGCGCTTGCCCAGAATTCCGACAGCATCGACAAGTTCCTGAACAGCCTCTCGACGCTTTCGACAACGATCGACCGGGTCTCCGGAACGCTGAACTCCACGCTTGCAGCCGCTGAACGGCTGGTGAGCGCGATCGATGCGGAAAAGATCAACGCCGTGGTCTCCAACACGGAGCGCGCCACGCGCAATATCGCCACGGCCTCGGATAAGTTCGACGACCTAGTGACCAATGTCCGCAACGCTGCGGCCAATTTCGAGAAGGCGGGAGCGGATGCCCAGGTTCTTCTGAAGCGCGCCGATACCGTGCTGGGTGCCGTCAATACCGACCAGGTCGCGACGACGATCCGCAATATCACCGCCGCCTCCGAGGACGCCCGCCAGACCATCGGCTCTGCCCGCAGCGTGGTCGACAATTTCGCTCACCGCAAGGACGATATCGACCGCGCGATCGGCGATTTCACCGATCTGGCAAAGAAGCTCAATGACGCTTCCAGCCGCGTCGACGGCATTCTTGCCAAAGTGGACGGACTTGTGTCGAGCGACGACTCGCAGGGCCTGTTCGCCGAGGCGCGCAAGACGCTCGAATCCTTCCGCACCGTGGCCGACAACATCAACGCGCGGGTCGGCCCGATCGCCGACAACCTGTCGCGCTTTTCGGCAAGCGGCCTGAGAGACATCCAGACGCTGGTCAACGATGCGCGCCGCACGGTGCAGTCGCTCGACCAGACGATCACCAATTTCGACCAGAACCCGCAGCGGCTGATCTTCGGCGGCGAGACGGTGAAGGAATATGACGGCAGAACGCGGCGCTAGGCGGGGCATTTTCAGTGTTGGAAAGAGTGGGATTTTGATGACCGGTTCTGAGGTTCTGATGCGACGCGCGGCCCGTGCCCCGGTTCTGCTTGCGCTGCCGCTTGTCGCGGCGCTGTTGGGCGGCTGCGGCAGCAAGGCCAACAACGACACGTTCGACCTGTCGATCACCCCGTCCGGCCAGGGTGTCTCGGCCCGCAACCGGCAGATCCTCGTACCCGAACCGACGGCATTGAAATTGCTGAACAGCGAACAGGTCGTGGTGCGCGTTTCCGCTTCCGAAATCCAGTATCTCGCCGATTCCCGCTGGGGCGACCGCTTGCCGGCGCTCGTCCAGTCGAAGCTCGTCGAGGCCTTCGAGAATTCCGGCCGCCTCGGCGGCGTCGGCAAGCCGGGGCAGGGCCTTGCGATCGATTACCAGGTCGTCACCGATATCCGCGCCTTCGAGGTCACCGCCGGCAGCCCCCGCCTCGCCAATGTCGAGATCTCGGCAAAAATCCTCAACGACCGCAACGGCACGGTGCGCGCCCAGAGCGTGTTCAAGGCGACGTCTCCGGTATCGGGCGCCGAGAACCGCGATTTCATCGAGGCGCTGGATCGCGCCTTCGCCAAGGTCGGCGCCGAGATCGTCGACTGGTCGCTGAAGTCGATGTGATGCATCAATGGCCAAAGTCCGGCTCAGGGATGTTCTAAATTCCGCGGGCCGACCCTATGTGATCCAGTCCACTGTCGACGGGATGCCCTGTCTCGTCGGATCAGCGCGACGAGTGACTGCGTCCAACCCCGCGAAATCGATTTTCATGGATGTACGAAAGAAGAAGACCTCTTCGCTGCCGTCATCCGCGGCTTGTCCATGCCCTATAGCCAGCTTAATTGGGACGGTTTCGATGAGGCCATGTGCGATCTGTCTTGGATCGAAACCGGTAGTATCAATATTGTTATACTGAACGGCGTCTTCTTATATCGCCACAATCCCAATCTTTTCCAAAGGTTCGTGAGTTCTCTCGACGCTATCGGTGCTGAGTGGGCCAAGCCGGTGACCGAAGGCGAGTCATGGGATAGGCCGCCGAGAGCCTTGCATGTCCTCTTTTCCAGCGACCGGAAATCCGATCTGCCTTTGCCGCTTCTTGACATCAATCTCTGATCCGGACTTCGTTATCTCCAAACAAAAAAGCCGCCCCGAAAGGCGGCTTTAAATTTCGCGCGGTTCCGATCCGGCTCTTTAGTTGAACCGGCCGGCGGCGTGGGCCAGCATCGTGTAGACCTTGCCCGTATCCGAGGTGAGGTAGCTCTGGGTGACCGTCTTGTCGCGGTCGGTGCGGGCGACGTCGGCGAGCAGCTTTTCGAAATCGGCGATATAGCGGTCGACGGCGGTGCGGAATTCCGGCTCGCGGTCGTACTTGCGCTTGATCTCGTCGAAGGTCTGCTGACCCTTCAGCGTGTAGAGGCGACGGGTAAAGACGTCGCGCTCGCCGCGCTGGTAACGCCGCCACAGGTCGACCGAGGCGTCATGGTCGATGGCGCGGGCGATATCGACCGACAGCGAATTCAGCGATTCCACCATGTGGCGCGGGTTGCGGTTGTCGCCGTTGCCGCGCGGAGCTGGGGCCGGTTCGGCGGCACGTGGTGCCGGCTGCGGCTGCTGACGGGGTGCCGGAGGCGTTTCTGCCACCTCGTCGCGCGATGCGCCGCGCAGCAGGTCGCTGATCCAGCCGCCGTCGGTGCCGCGTGGCTCCGGCGCGCGGGCGACGGGCGCCTGTGGCTGGCGATCGAGCGGCAGCGTGCCGCGCAGGGCGTTTCCAGCATAGGGATCATTGCGTGGCGCAGGCGGAGCCGGCTGCGGGATGGCTGCGGCGGCAGGCTGAGGCTGCGGACGGGCCGGAGCCGGCTGCGGAGCGGGAGCAGGCGCCTGGCGTGGTGCCGAAGGCTCGGAGATCTCGAAGTTCTGCGTCGAGCGACCGACCAGCGCCGAGATATCCTGCAGCGCCTTGATCTGCTCGGCGACGGCACGCCGCATGGCGGCGGCGCTTTCCTTGGCTTCTTCCGGCAGGTCGAAGGCGCCGCGCTTGAGTTCGGTGCGGGTCGTATCCAGCTCGCGGCGGATATCCTGCGCCGAGCGGCGGATTTCGTCGGTCGCGCCGGCGAAGCGGCTGATGGCTTCCTCAACCGATTCCCGGAGCGTGTCGCGCAGCTGTTCGGCGGCGCTGCCGGAGCGGGTGGTGGCATCCGACAGCAGCTGCTCGACGTCGCTGAGCGACTGCGAAATGCTGCCGCGCATCCGCTCGGAAAGGTCGCGGGTGCGCTTCTCGGCGTCAGACAGCGTCGTCTCGATGGCGTGGTTGGCATCGCTGCCGGCGCTGATCAGCGCTTCGCGCATCGCATCGGCGGTAACTTCGGCGCGATGCTGGGTTTCCCCGAGCGTCCGGCCGATATCGGCAAACGAGGCATGCAGGCTTTCGCGAAGCCGCGAGCCGACCTGCAGCGAACGTTCTTCCGCCCGCTCGAAAGCGCCGTCGACCAAGGTCGTCAAGCTGCGCATCGTCGTCTCGATTTCCTCGGAACGCTTGACCAGGCCGGTAGACAGGTTGCGCAGCGCATTCTGGCGTTCGTCCAGCGTGCTGACGAGATTGGACTGTGCTGCACCGAGGAGTTCGGATGCTTCGACAAGCACCCTCGAATGGTCGTCGAAGCGGCCGACGAGGCTGCTGACCTGCTCGAGCGTATTGCCGAAGACGTCCGACATACGGCCGATATTGTCTTCGAGCATGCGGGTCGAGCCGGAAACGATATCGGCGGAGTTGGTTGCCGACTGAACGAACCGGTTGGCCGTGACGCTGAGCTTGCGGTCGGCTTCCGAAAGATGGTGGGCGACGGCATCGGCGGTGCTGCCGAGTTCCTTTGCCGACTCCTGGACCATCGCCGAAATGCTCGAATTGCTTTCCGCCAGTTTGTCGATGAGGCTGTTGACGCTGGCTGATAGGCCTTGTTCGACGTGACGCATGGTGCCGGCGGCGCTCTCGGTCCGCTGCGTGATGGCGGCGAGCGTCTCGTTGGTCCGCGCGGCGATCGCGTCGACAAGCGCCGAGTTCTCGTTGCGAATGCGCGCCGTCGATTCGTCCGTCGCGGATGCAAGCCGTGTGGTCGTCTCTTCCGCCGCGGAAGAAAGCCGCGCGGTCGTCTCATCTGCGGCAGAGGCAAGCCGGGTAGTCGCTTCCTGCGCCACGGAGGAGAGCCGTTCCGCACCCTGCTGGGCAGCGGTCGTCATCTGCTCGATGGCGGTGCGGCCTGTCGCGGCATATTCCTCGACCATGGGCTTTGCCTTTTCATCGAGAAGGCGTGCCAGTTCAGCCGAGCGGCCGGCGAGCATGGAGTTCAGATCGCGGGCGCGGGCGTCGAGAGCCGAGTGAATGGCGTCGCCGCGGGCGGCGAGTGCCCGGTCGACGGCGTCCATGGCGGTGTCGAGCTGGTTTGCCGTATCGGCGAGCGTGGTGCGGATACCGTCGCCGCGCGAGTCGAGCGCCTTCTGCGCTTCGTCCAGCGCCTCGGAGATTGCCGTGACCTGGCGCTTCACCAGGCTGTCGGCCTCCGCGACCTTGTGGACGATCGCATTGCCGGCTTCCGAGAAGGCAAGTGCTACGGTTGCCGCCTGGCCGGCGAGCCGGTTCTGGGTTTCCGAAATCCGGCCGACGATCTGGGTCGACCGTTCCTCGATCGCCTTGGTGAATTCGGCGTTGCGGTTGGTGAGTTCCTCGGTGAACTCGGCACCGGCACGCGCCAGCACTTCGGCGGAGCGGGTGGCTTCGCTGTCCATGCTCTGGGCCGCGGCACCGACTGCTTCGCGCAGTGTCGAGGCAAGGCCGACGGCCTTGCTTTCGATAGTCTTGGTGACGTTGTCGAGACCGATGGTCAGCGCGCGGTCGATCGTGCCGAGGCGTTCCTCGATCCGGGCGGTGCGGCCGTCCATGGTCTCGGTGATGCGGTCCGAAGCCTCCACGGCGACACGTTCCAGGTCGGCCGTGCGGTTGGTGAGCGTGGCGGAAAGATTGACGCCAGCCTCGTCGACGAGCTGGGCTGCCTCGAGGATTTCGCCCCGGATCCGGCCTTCGAGCCCGCCGAACGTCGATTCGATGCGGCTGCCGGTTTCTTCGAGTGCGCCCTGAACCCCGCCGACCGTCTGACGGATGCGGTTGGAGAAGGCGTCGGCCGAGTGGCCGATTTCGCTCGCGGCATCGGAAAGCCGGACGGCGAGCGTGCCGACATTGTCGCGCAGGCGTTCTTCGAGAGACTGCCCCGCAGTGTCGATAGCGCCGCGCAGCGCATTCTGCTGCGTCTCGAGCGACATTTCCAGCATTCCGGCGCTGGCCGCGATCGAGGTTCCGAAGGAGGTGACCTGATCCTGCATCAGGTCGCCGATCTGGCTCTGGGCGTCGCTGAGCGTTGTCGCGAGCGACTTCGTGCGTTCGTCCAGGGTGTCGCGGATCTGCTCGTAACCGGAACCGAGCGTCGTTTCCAGCTGCTGGTGCCCAAGGCCGATGGTTGCGGCGATACGCTCCTGCGTCGAGCCGAGAACGGCTTCGACCCGCTCCAGTCCGTCCGCCATGCCCGTTTCGAAACGCTGTGCGCCGGTTGTGAGCGCGGTCTCGATGCGGCCGCTTGCGCTGCCGACGGTCTGTTCCAGGCGGTCGCCGCCGCTTTCGAGAACGCGGGCAATCTCGGCCGTGCGATTTTCGAGCGACTGGTCGAGATTGAGCTGGTTATCGGCATAGGCGTTGCGGATCGCTTCGGCGCGGGCCGCGAAGGACTGCTCGATGCGGACGTCGGCATCGATGAACGTGTTGGCGATTGCCGTCGACTTTTCGTCCAGCATGCTGGCGAGACGGTCTTCGCCAAGCGCGAAGGACGTGGCAATTTCCATCGACTTGTCGTCGAGGATTTCCGCGAGCCTGTCCCGGTTGACGCCAAGCGCCTCGTTGATTTCCGAGGTGCGGCGGGCAAGGTCTCCGCTCATGCGCTGTTCGGTTTCCGAAAGTGCGCGGGTGATGGAGTCCGACTTCTCCTCCAGCATGCCGGCGAGGCGGTCCTCACCGAGCGCGAAGGACGTCGCGATTTCCATCGACTTGTCTTCGAGGATCTCGGAAATCCGCTCGCGGTTGGTATCGAGCGACGTCTGCATTTCGGAAGCGCGCCGCCCCAGTTCGTCACCGAGCCGCTGTTCGCTGGCAATGAGCGTGCGGGAGATGTGCTCCGACTTTTCGTCGAACATGCCGGCAAGCCGTTCCGGCGCGCCGGACATCAGCGTTTCGATCGCACTGGATTTCTGGCTCAGCACTTCAGTCAGGTGATCGTGGCTGCCGGAAAGGGCGGCGACAATGGCGCCCGAACGGATGGCCAGACTCTGTTCGAACTTCGCCTGGTTTTCCGAAAGCGTGCTGAGAAGGCTGCTGCTGCGCTCAGTGATCGTTGTTTCGATGTCCTGGCGCGCGCTGGCAAAGCCGGCGTGAAGTTCGCCGGTGCCGGATGCAAACACGTCCTTGAGTTCGCCGGTGCGCAATGCAAGCGCGTCCTGAAGCTCGGTGGTGCCCGTTCCGAGCACTCCGTGCAGTTCTCCGGTGCCCGAGGCGAGCACGCCCTGGAGTTCGCTGGTACGCGTCGTCAGCACGTCCTGGAGTTCGGTGGTGCGTGTTTCCAGCGCTTCATGGAGTGCGCCGGTGCGGGTGGTGATGACCTCCTGGAACTCGCTGGTGCGTGCTTCAAGGGCTCCCTGAAGTTCCTGGGTGCGCGAAACGAGCACGGACTGGAGTTCGCTGGTGCGTGTTCCAAGTACATCCCGAAGCTGGCTGGTTCTTGATCCGAGGACGTCCTGGAGTTCGCCCGTGTGCGTCACGAGCGCATCCTGGATTTCGGTGGCGCGGGAGGCCAGCGTATCCTGAATTTCGGTGCTGCGGGCCGACAATGCGTCGGACAGTTCGCGCGAGCGGCTACCGAGCATGGCATCCAGCATTTCCTGGCCGGTGCCGAGCGTCGTCTCGAGTGCGAGCGACTGGTCGGTCAGCGAGGAACTGATGCGCTCGACGCTGGACGAGAGGATGTTTTCGATCGCATCCGAACCGCTCGCGACCGTCTCGTTGATGCGGGCGAGGCTGTCCATCAGCTTGCTGTCGAGCGTGCCGGCACGCTGGTCGAAGGCGGATGTGAACTGCGAGATGCTGTCGTCGAAGGTCGTGCTGAGCAGGCCGACGGTCGTCTGCAGGCGTTCTTCGAAGAAGCCGGAGCGCATGTCGAGGTCGAGGACCACATCTTCGACGGTGCTTTGCAGGCTCTGACGGAAGGACGAGGTCTTTTCTTCGAGCGAGCTGTTGAGCGCCGCAAGGATACCGCCGAGCGAACCGGTGAGCGTCTGTTCGCTTTCGGCAAGCCCGTCAGTGATCTCGCGCGTCCGGGCAAGCAGCGTCTCGTTCAGCTGCCGGGTGCGGTCCGCAAGTGCTGCGTTGAGCTTTTCGGTATTGGCGTCGAGCGAGGAGGCGCGCGTCTGGAATTCGTTGAGAAGCGCCTGGCCGCGCTGCGACAGCACGGTATTGATCGCATCCATGCGCTCGTCGAACTCGTGGGCGAGTGCGAATCCGGAGGAATTGAGCGTCTGCAGCAGGTTTTCGGTCTTTGTCGTCAGCAGGCTGCCGAGTGCTTCGCCGGCCGCGTTGGATTTTTCCATCAGCGCCGCGCCGCGCGTCTCGATCATCGAGGCAAAAGCTTCGCCTGATGTCGCCAGGCGAATGGAGATTTCTTCGGTCGCAAGCGACAGCTCTTCCTTGAGCTGATCATGGGCTCCAACGATCGACGAGCGGATGCGCTCGGCATGGTTGACGATCGCGTCGCGTTCGGCGCCGAGTTCGTGGACGAGGCCGCGAACGCGCAATTCGTTGTCGGTGAAGCTCCGCTCCAGCGCATTCACTTCCGAATGGACAAGCGTCTCAAGCTCGGCGGCGCGGGCGATGGTGCGCTCGATGCCTTCGTTCATTGCCGAGACTTCGCGGCGCACGGCCTGGCCGACACTCATGATCCGCTCGGAGGCGACGGTTTCCGGGTCGGACAGGCGAAGCGCAACCTCGGCCATCGAACGGGCAGCGGTTCTCAGATCCTGAGCGCGGGCCATCATGATCGCGAAGGCGAAGAACAGCATGATGGGAATGAGGATACAGACCGCCAGCGCGACGATGCCCGGAGCGGCGAGAACGCCTTCGACCGAGGTGATCTGCCAGAGCTGGTTGCCGTAGATCATCTGCCCGAGCGCGATGCCGCCAATTGCCCAGAGGATCGAGACGATCACCGCATTGCGGATCGACGAGCGCATCGCGCCGCCTTCCAGCGTCCGCAGGATCGCAGTCGAACTGCGTTTGCCCGCATCGTTGGCGGGCTGGAACGTGGGAGATTTGGCAGCGGTCTCGGTGGCTGCCGATCTGTATGATTCGGCGGCATCGTCCTGGTACTGGGTCTGACGCGGTTTGTTGGTGTCTGACACTCTTGCCTCCGAGGCATGGGGCACTGATCTAGGGCGCGACTGATCATCGTTGAAATTGATTTTTAGGGCATCTTCCAACGCCTGGAACGCCGTCTCATCGATCGACTCGCTGCTAGGGTTCTTTGCCATGCGGTTACGCCTCGTTACATACTCGCCCGGCAAATCCCATCTGACGCGCTGCCGCCCGCAGACCGACAGATGGAACGCTGCCTGCCGGAAACTCTCCACCCACAAAGCGGATTTCCAGTTTCCTATTCATTTTCAAGTCGGATGGCCGTTCTTTCAAACGGATGATAATGAAAGCTTACCAACCTACCATCCGGGGCAAAAGGACGATATTCCTCGCCACCTTAGGCGTATTGTAGTGGCACATTCGGCCACCCTGCACAATTAAGACGCCTGCCTTCGAACGATGCCGTGGAATGTTGTTAACAGAATTTAAACCATACGAAGATGCAAAACTCCTAAAATCCCGGGAGCTTAGCAGAAATTAACCATATGGGAAGAAACCGGCCCAGATTGTGCCGGAATTTAACGGGATAGCTCCGATTGGCCCGCACAATTCGGGACATTATCAGAAGAGCAACAGGGAAAACAGGTTCATGGCAATGGCAGCGGTCAGTATCGCGTTCGAAGCTCCAGAAACGCTGAGGGGCGGTTGCCCTTCCCAGTCCCGTCCGATCGATCTCGTTCATCTCGCGACACAAACCATGGGCGACAAGAACCTCGAAATCGAAGTGCTCCAGATGTTCGCACGCCAGGCACGCCGCGCACTGCACGACATCGCAAGCGCCGACAGCGCCTATGTCGTCGCAGCCGCGCATCGCCTGAAGGGTGCCGCCGGCGCCGTCGGTGCCTTCAAGGTTTCGACCGCTGCCGAGCGCCTTGAAGACAACGCCTCCGACGCCTCGTTGCGGGCCGCGGTCGCTGCCGCCGTCGTGGAGGCCGAAAACTTCATCAACAAGCTCTGCCGCTGAGCGATTCGCCGAATCGGTACGCAAGGGCGCCGATTGAACAGCCGGCGGCGCCCGAAAATGTTGACTGCGCGGGGGTTTTATCGGAAGACAGCGCCCTTAAATAGTGTGCCCTGACCCTTCAACATCCCGGATTTCCCTATCATGACGAAACTGACCATCGTAGCCTTTGACGGAACACGCTTCGATATCGAAGCCGAGCCGGGCTCCACGGTTATGGAGAATGCGGTTCGCAATTCCGTCCCCGGCATCGAGGCTGAATGCGGCGGCGCTTGCGCCTGCGCCACCTGTCATGTCTATGTCGACGAGGCCTGGACCGAAAAGGTCGGTCCGCCGGCTCCCATGGAGGAAGACATGCTGGACTTCGCCTTCGAGGTGAAGCCGACCTCGCGCCTCTCCTGTCAGATCAAGATCAAGGCGGATTTCGACGGGCTCGTGGTCAACGTACCAGAGCGTCAAGCCTGATCTTGGCCTGATCGCCGCTTTGCCGACATGCCTGGTTCCGGGCAAAAGATGTTTCCGGGCAAAAAAAAGCCTCGCTCCGCAAAAGCGGCAAGCGAGGCCAGGCGGGCGCATCACCAGCAGGGGAGGGAGGAACCACCTGCGGCTTGAAGACGCGCCAGGAGAACTGAAACACCGGAAACCAAACTCAGGAACACCTGAAACAACCGCGTCCGACACATCGGTTCGAAAACCGGAAAGGTACGCTGATCCTGCGGCTATCTACCTCATGTGCCTCGTTTTTCGAAGCGTTGGTAGGTAAGCTATGTCTTAGGTTGTATCCGAGATTCCTATTTTAGACTATCACCATAAATCACCCGTTATTGACGAGGGATGGCGCAAGCTCCGCAAAAGCCTGGATGCGGTTGGTCGGGCTGATTCACGCCAAAAAGCGGATCAATTGCCGGATCGCTTCAGGCGATACTGCAGCAGCCGAATCATCCGCGAATCGAAATTGGCCGCCTCGATCTGGTCGAACCGCAGCTGCTCCCGGTCATGCGCCTCAAGAACACGGCGGGTCGTCTCCGCCACCTGTCTTTCCAGTGCATCGCAGGTTCTGTTGGCGGGGAGGCCAAGCAGTTCCCGTTCGAGCTGGCGCGCGTGGTTGCGGGCGATTTCCGCATGCCGCTCCTCGTGGCGCTTGATGTCCTTCGACAAAGTATCCCAGATGAAGCCGAGATCGGCGGTGGCACGGCCGCGATTGCCCCAGCGCGGCAGGATAATGTGGGTTCGGAGTGTCACACGCGACCCGCCGACCGAGCAGCGCCCGCCCTTTTCCACATAGGTGACGTCGCCGCCGAACTTGATTTCGGTGGCGCCGGGATGGCGATGGCCGGTGCTGCGGGTGAGAGGGCCGCGGTTTTCCAGTTCCTTGTCGAGGTCCTCGGCCGTGCGGCCGCCGATCCGGAAATAGGAATAGGTCTTGTTGATGATCGGTTCTGCCATGGCCGTCGCAGGGATCGTGCAGAGGAGAAGAAAGACACCGAAAAACCGGCGGACTCTGCGCATGGAGAACATTCTATGGCCTGCGACGTTGAACTTATGGGGACCTTGGGGCATAGCCAGCCTGAGCGCAACACAAAGGCATCAAATTTTGCGTTACCCTTCGAAAGACGGCCGGCCGGTGATATCGCAGCGCAACAGCACCTGGCGTGTCGGGCGGGGACGTGTCCTTGAACTCGGTCGCCAAGGCCAGATTATGGCGATCATCAACATCACGCCCGATTCCTTTTCCGACGGCGGAAACTACGCAAACATCGATGCCGCGGTGGCTCACGCCGTTTCCTGCGTCCGCGACGGCGCCGCCATCCTTGATATCGGCGGTGAGTCGACGCGGCCTGGCGCCGCCGAGGTGACCGCAGCGGAAGAGCAGGACCGCGTCCTCCCGGTGATCGAAAAACTCGCCGCGGAGACCGATGCGCTGATCTCGATCGATACCTACCGCGCCGAAACCGCCCGCCTGGCGATGGCGGCGGGTGCCCATATCATCAACGACGTCCACGGCCTGCAGCGTGAGCCGGAGATCGCGACCGTTGCGGCGCAAACATCTGCCGGGGTCTGCATCATGCATACCGGCCGCGGGCGCGAACAGGAAAAGCGGCCCGATCGTATCGAGGACCAGGAATTTTTCCTGCAGCAGTCTCTCGAGATCGCCCGCAGCGCCGGCATTTCCGACGAGGCGATCGTGCTTGATCCCGGCTTCGGCTTTGCCAAGGACCGTGACGACGACATGGAATTGATGGCGCGTTTTGCCGAACTGCATAGGCTCGGTTTTCCGCTGCTCGCCGGCACCTCGCGCAAGCGGTTCATCGGCGCGCTGACGGGACGGGAAAAAGCGAGCGAACGCGACCTCGGCACCGCCGCGACCACGGCGATCCTTCGCCTTGCGGGGGCGTCGATCTTCCGCGTCCACAACGTTGCCGCCAACCGCGATGCGCTGGCAATGGCCGACGCGGTTCTCGCCGCGGCCTCCGCGCATGAAGAAGCGGCCTCCGCGCATGAAGAAAGAGAGGGCCTTTGATGGCGACCTACACGATCACGCTGAAGAACTGTGCGTTCTACGCCAAGCATGGCGCTTTCGAGCAGGAGGCCACGCTCGGCCAGCGTTTCTTCATCGACGTCATCATGGACGTCGAGGCGGACGAGGCACTCGAAAACGACAATGTTGCGAGCACGGTGCATTACGGCATCGCCTACGAAATCGTCGAGAAGGTGGTGACCGGCCACCGCCGCAACCTCATTGAGACGCTCGCCAAGGACATCGCCAAGGCGCTCTGCGCCTGGTCGCCGCAGATCCGCCGGGCAGAGATCGTCGTGCGCAAGCCGAGCGTGCCGATCCCCGGCATCCTCGATTATGCGGAGGTGCGTGTTGAGCATTTCGTCTGAAAAGACGTTCGAGGTCGCGGCTCTCGGGCTCGGCGGCAATATCGGCGATCCGCCGTCGTCCATGGCCGAGGCGCTCAGGCAGCTCGATGGGCGCGAGGACTGCCGCGTTCTCGCCGTCTCGAAACTCTATTCGACCCCGCCCTGGGGCAAGACCGACCAGGCCGATTTCTTCAACTGCTGCGTTCTGGTGGAAACTTCATTGGAGCCGGAGGACCTGCTGGACGTCTGTCTGTCGATCGAGCGTGGCATGAAGCGCGTTCGCCTGGAGCGCTGGGGACCACGCACCATCGATATCGATATCCTGACCTACGGGACGCGGGAGCAGAGAAGCGAAAAACTGCAAGTGCCGCATCCGCGCATGACCGACCGCGGCTTCGTGATGATGCCGCTTGCCGATATCGCCCCGGATCTTCTGGTGAAGGGAAGGAAAGTGCGCGACTGGCTTGGTGGAGCCGATATTGCCGGCATCAAGGTCGCGCGCGACAGCCAGGACTGGTGGCAGGGCGCCTGAGGCGCCCTGGGTATTTTATTGTTGGATCGAACCGACGGCGATGGAATCCATGTCGCGGTCGAGGCTGAGTCCGATCACCGGAACCATCTGGTCTTCGACCTTGATGGAGATGGTGATGTTCATCTTGTTCTCGCCACGCAGGCTCGCGACCATCGCGCCGTTGAGCTGATTGCGGTTGATGCCCATGACGACCTTGTCGCCGCTGACCGAGCCGGAAATGATGTCGAGCCCCTTGCCCTCGGCGCCGTCCAGGAACTTGCCGGTGTAACCGCGGCCACTCTGGGCGATGGTGGCCGACATCGGTTGCTGGAACACGCCGACGCGGCAGGTCCCGTCGAGCTTGATGCCGACATCGCTGTCCGGGATAGCTGCACCGGTCAAATTGCAGCTGAATTTCGTGCCCTTGTACTTGCCGGCGACGATTTCGCCGGGGCCTTTCCAGACGCCGGCGACCGACTGGAAGAAAGCCTTGTCACGCGGAGCGGCCTCAGCCTGCGGCGCCACGGCGGAGGTGGCCGCGACAGTCAGAATGGCGAACCCGCCAAGAAGCGAAAAGAAGCGCGAATACATGACTTTCCCCTGACGAGCAGCAACTTTAAGTGTCCCGTAATTTAGGTGGGAATGGTTAACGAGTGGTGACGATGACCGACCCTGAGCCAGGGTCGGACACTCTATTGTTCATCTTTTCGCCCGCCGACAGTCGCGATATCCGAGATGAAATCGCCGATTCCCGGTCTTTTGACCGCCCGGAAAGGCAGCGGCCGGCAGAGATCCATGGCGGCGATGCCGATTCGCGCGGTCAGCAGGCCGTTGATCACGCCTTCGCCCAAACGCTTGGATAGTTTGGAGGCGAGGCCGTGTCCCAAAAGCTGTTGCGCGACACCGTCGCCGACGGCGATCGAGCCGGTCACGGCGAGATGGGCGATGACGTCCCGCATCAGCCTCAACAGCCCGAGCGTGCCCGGCCTGCCGCCGTAAAGCTCGGCCATGGCGCGAATCAGCCGCGTCACTTCGAAGAGCACATAGGCGAGATCGACGATGGCGCGCGGGCTGACGGCGGTGACGATCGAGACACGTTTGGACGATCCGAGGATGAGCGCGCGGGCCTTGCGGTCGAGCGGCGCCAGGAGTTCCCGTTCGGCCAGTTCGATGAGTTGCGGGCCGTCGATGATCTCGTCTTTCGTCGCGTCGAGGTTGGCGCGACCCTTGGCGGTCTCGGCCCGGTGACTGAGGATCTTGGTGAGCGCGGCGACGACGGTGCGCGCAGCTGCAGGGCGAGGGGAAAGGGCTGCCTCTTCCGCCTCGGCCTTCAGGGTCTGGACGGCGGAGAGCCGCATCATGCCGAAGATTTCACGGCCGACGATCACGGTAACGGCGACAAGTCCGACGGCAAGCGCGGTGAGCGCTGCATATCCCAGCCAGTCGGCACGGGTGAACAGGTCGCGGATGACGCTGTCGGCCCACAGGCCGAAGGCGAGCGACAGGAAGGTGCCGAAAGCCGCCGCCGCCAGGTTGACGAACGAGAACCTCTTGCGCGCCCGTGGCTCGGCGACCGGGATGGCCTCTGCGGCGAGTTCGGGTGGCGTCACGAACGGATCCTGTTCGTCGGGCGTCACCACGACGCCGTCCTCGAAGCTGCGCGGGCTGCGGCGAGGGACAGGCAAGGTTTCGTTTCGGGCAGCACTTTCCTCTTCGACCGAGAAGGATGCGGGTCGGCGCTTGCCGTTCTGAGGTGATTCGGGCGGTCTCATGCGAGGCGGTCTCCGAACAGGAACTGCATGGCGCGGTCGAGCCGGATATGCGGCACGGAGAGCTTCATGCCGCCATTCGCCTCTTCCAGCGCCGGCGGGCGAAAGCGCACCACATTGATCTCCGGAAGCTCCGCGTGGATGGAATCCAGCTGTTGAAAGAATGCTTCAGGGTTCTCCGGCAAGTCACCGGGAAATATCGCAGTTTTCTTGTTTCCGTCAAAACGTTCGCCATTGATCATCTCGCCCGAGATAGGCGTGCCGACGATGACCGGCAGGAGATGATTGTCCTCTTTGACGGTCGCCTCGCGGGTGGCGCGCACCGATGCGATCGCCATGACCTCGATACCGGCGCCGGCCATGCCGATCCGCTGCACGGCGCGATCGACCAGCCGACCGGTGAGCCGTTCCAGGCGGTCATGGCTTTCGTGGTGTAGGTGATCCGCCTTGGTGGCTGCGACCAGGACCTTGTCGATCCGGCGGCCGATCACGGAGGAGAAGAAGCTGTTGTGGCCGGGACGGAAACAGGCGAGCACGTCGGTCAGCGCCCGTTCGAGATCCTGCACCGCTTCGGGGCCGCGATTGATCGCCTGCAGCGCGTCGATCAGCACGATCTGGCGGTCGAGCCGCGCGAAATGCTCACGGAAGAACGGCTTGACCACGACGTTCTTGTAAGCCTCGTAGCGGCGCTCCATCATCGCCCGCAGCGAGCCCTTCGGCGCTTTGGTCCCGGGCATGTTCGGCAGCGGCGCAAAAGTCAGCGCCGGCGAGCCTTCGAGATCGCCGGGCATCAGGAAACGGCCGGGCGGCAGGGTCGAAAGTGACCGTTCGTCCGCCTTGCAGGCCTTGAGGTAGCCCGCAAAGGCTTCCGACAACCGCTTCGCGGTCATTTCGTCAGCCGGGGCGTCCGCATCTATGCCGTTTGCGAGGGCGAGCCATTCCCGCGACAATTCCTCGCGGATGCCGGTTCCGGCAAGGTTTACGGTATTGTCGCTGAAGGTGCGAAAATCCTGCGCCAACAGCGGCAGGTCGAGCAGCCATTCGCCGGGATAGTCGACGATGTCGATAGACAGCCGGCCGCGCGAAAACATCCGGCCCCAGCCGCTGGCGCTCTGGTAGTCGAGGGTGATGCGCAGTTCCGAGATCGCGCGGGTCGAATCCGGCCAGATGCGGTCGCGCACCAGTGCCTGGATGTGATCTTCGTACTGGAAGCGCGGGATGGCATCGTCCGGCTGCGGCTCGAGCCGCACGGCGGAGATCCGGCCGGATCGGAACGCCTCGAAGAGCGGCAACCGGCCCCCGTTCAGGAGATTGTGGACGAGGGACGAGATGAACACGGTCTTGCCGGCCCGCGACAGGCCGGTCACGCCGAGCCTGATCGTCGGATGCACGAGGCCCGAGGCACGGTCGGCGAGATTGTCGAGCGCGATGCGCGCGTCATCCGAGAAGCTGGTAAGCGAAGGCGGCAAGGCGTCGTTCCGGGTCCAGAGTTTACGCCTATATAGGAAGCCCGTGCGAGGCCGCAAAGCCGTCGCTTGGGTCCAGTTCAGGCCGTCAGGAAGTCGGTCAGTGTCCAGGCTGCATCCGAGCCGGCGACAAAGCCGCGATAATCGAGCACCGCGAGGCCGGCAGGAGGATAGCCGCCGGGGATGGCCGCCACCATCTGGTCGGCGCCGATCAGCCCTTCCAGCACTTCTTCCATGGTCGGGTTGTGGCCGACGAGCATGACCGAGTTGCTGTCCCGCTGGCCGCCAAGAATCGCAAGGTAGGTGCCGAGCGGGCCGTTATAGAGTTCGTCGATGAAGACAGGCTCGATCTCCTCGCTGATCGCACGACGGATCGCTTCGGCGGTCTGGCGGCATCGCGTGGCGGTGGAACTGAGAAGGATATCAGGCCTGTAGTTGCGATCGGCAGCCTTGTCGGCAACGATCTCGGCCTGCGCAAAACCCTGATTGTCGAGAGGGCGATCGAAATCGTGCTGTCCCGGCTCCGCCCAGCCGGATTTGGCATGGCGCAGCAGGTAGATGCGGGAAGGAGGAGGAGTGATCGTCGTCATGCCCGGCACCGCTAGTGAGAGGATGGAAGCGATGGGTAGCCTTTCGGCACGAGACTCGTCAACTGCCGCAGATGTTCTGAAATAGCCTGGCCCGGCGCAGCCTCCTGTGGAGAAGAGTTTCGGACGTTCAGAATAAAAGCTTAAAAAATAGCCGTTTAGCGGATTTTCATGACAGTTTTAAAAATGCCTTAATACTGAGCGCGAGGCTTGAATCGGGATGGGAGGATAGGATATAGAGCGCCGCATGAGATGTTCTTCAGGAGAATCGCGTTGAGTGAGAAGATCGATCTTAGCAATTATGTGCTCTCTGAAAACGATGAGTTCATGAATGCAAATCAGAAGGCGTATTTCCGGGCAAAGCTTATCGCCTGGAAAAACGATATCCTGAGAGAAGCGCGCGAAACGCTGGGTCACCTGGCAGAAGAGAGCGCCAACCACCCGGATCTCGCCGACCGGGCTTCCTCCGAAACCGACAGAGCTATCGAGCTTCGAGCCCGTGACCGCCAGCGCAAGCTGATTTCCAAAATCGATGCCGCCTTGCAGCGCATCGAAGATGGCACCTACGGTTACTGCGAGGAAACGGGCGAACCGATCGGTCTCAAGCGTCTCGACGCTCGTCCGATCGCCACGCTGTCGATCGAGGCACAGGAACGCCACGAGCGCCGCGAAAAGGTCTATCGGGACGAATAATCCGCCCGATCAGTCGAAAACGAATTCAAGGCACGGTTTTCCGTGCCTTTTTTCTTGGCGGAAAATTCAATCCTCGCGCCGGCTCACTTGTCGCGGGTGCCGGCTCACTTGTCGCGAGTGACGGACATCTCGCCGAAGATGCGGGCGACTTCCGACTGCAGGCTCGGTTCCGGCGTGGCGCCGGTGACCGGCGGGACGCCGGGGTTCCTCGGCTGTATCTGGCGGTTCGGCTGGGGGATGACGGCAGTTTCTCGGGCCGCAAGGTTGTTGGCCATTTCCTCTTCGAGAATCCGTTCAAAGTCGCTGCCGAGCTGTTTCGGCTTGTCGGCGGCCGATTGCAGGGCAGGCGGCACGATCGCGGCGCTGACGGGCACGGCGCGCGGCTCGGGTGCTTCCTGAAAGACCCGCCCACGGGCGGCGTCGAGCACGTCGGCCGCATCGTCGAAAGCCGGAACCTGGGCAGGAGCTGGGGCGGGAGGCGGCGGAGGTGCAGCAGCGGCTGCCAGTGCCGCGATCGGCCGCAACTGTTCTGATTTCACCTCCGGGGACTGACGGGCCGGCGGTTCGATCCTGGGGGCGGCAGCCGGCTCGGGAGCTGCTGCGTTGTTTGCCGGGGCAGGCGATGCAGGCCGCGGCGCCAGTGTACCGCTCATCGGTATCGGTCCGGTGGCGGGAGTCGCCGGCGGAGCGGCGCGCGGCGTCTCTCGCGGCGGCACAACGCTTTCCCGGGCCGGCTCGACGCGCGGTTCCGGAGCCGCGGGACGTGGGATCGGGGCAGGGCGCGGTTCGGCAACGGCAGCCGGTCGGGCTTCCATGGCGGCTGCGGCTTGAGCGGGAACCGTCATGTCCATCGGCTGGAACCGGCTGGCCGCTGTCGCCGGCATGGCATGTGCCGCCGTCGATATTCCGCTTTCGATGACGATATCGGTCGGTCCGCCGATCATGATCAGGTGTTCGACCCCGTCGCGGCGGATGAGAACCAGGCGACGCCTTGCATCGACGGCCGCCGCATCCAGGACCTGAAGCCGCGGCTGCCGGTTCTTGCCGCCGCGCACGAAGGGCGAGGGGCCTGAACGGCTGCGGATGAGCCAGAGCACGCCGATAAGGACGAGAAGCCCAATGCCGACGCCGACGACTGCGATCACCAGGCGGCCTCCATAGGCGCCCATCAGCTCTTCGAACATCTCTTGCCACTCCTCATATGAACGCCGCGGTAAAAAACGACTTTTTTCCTACCGAGGCAAGCTGCTAACTGTCACTGTCCAGCGCTGAAAAACAGCGTAGAAAAGCAAAGATAGGTCACTCCGCCAAACTGTCCCGGGTTTTGTGGCGAAGCAGAGCTTTTTGCTTAACCTGCAACTTGCTAATAAGGAATCGCGGGATTCCCGATCCCTGAATGTTCATGGCCGCAGCGTCGGTCGAAATGCGAGGAATTGATGACGAAGTTGCAGCAGAGCGGCAACTACGAGGCGCCCCTGGTGGAAAAAGGGACGCGTGGCGGCACCATCATCCGTATCGTTCTCCTGGCGCTCGTTCTCTGTGGCGTGGCCGCCGGCTTCGTGCTGTTTCAGCATGCGCTCGACAATGAACTGGTGCTCGGCCTGCTCGGTATCCTCGCCATGGTCGGCATCTTCTTCCTGGTGTCGTCGATCATCGGCCTCGTCGAGGTCATGCCGCAGTCGCGTTCCGACGAGCTGGCCCGCGGTTTCCTTGCCAACCATCCCGACGGCATTCTGATCACCGACGCCAAGGGTCGTATTCTCTACGCCAATGCCGCCTATGGCCGGATGACCGGCGCGACCAAGGCGAGCAACGTGCAGTCGCTCGAAGCGCTTCTGTCCAAGACCCGCGAATCGACCGAGGCGCTTTACCGGCTGACGACAGCTCTGCGCGAAGGCCGGGAAGGCCATGAGGAGTTCCGGCTTCTCCAGCCGATCGGACGGACGACCGGCAACGGTTCCGGTGCCCACTGGTACCGTCTCAAGGCACGGCTGCTGACGCCCGCCGACAGCCGCAAGGGCCAGCTCGATATCTGGCAGATCACCGACATTACGTCGGAACGCGACGACCAGGAACGGTTCTTCCGCGAGCTGCAGAACGCCATCGACTATCTAGACCACGCGCCCGCCGGGTTCTTCTCCGCCGGCAAGAAGGGCGAAATCTTCTACCTGAACGCCACGCTTGCCGAATGGCTCGGCATAGACCTGACCAAATTCGTGCCGCGCTCGGTGACGATCGCCGACCTGGTGGCGGGCGAGGGCATGGCGCTGATCCAGTCGGTACAGGCAGCACCCGGGCTGAAGCGCACCGAGACGCTCGACCTCGACCTGCGCCGCGCCAACGGCCAGAGCCTGCCCGTGCGCCTGGTGCACAATGTCAGCGCCACCCGCGATGGTGCGCCGGGCGAGAGCCGGACCATCGTGCTGGCACGGCCGAAGGGCGGCGAGGGCGACCAGTCGGCGTCCGCGATGCGCTTCACGCGCTTCTTCAACAACACGCCGATGGCGATCGCCTCCGTGGATGGCGAGGGCAGGATCCTGCGCATCAATGCGCCGTTCCTCAAACTGTTTGCCGGCGTCGTTTCCCGCGACGACGTGGATGCCGGTATCGAACTCGACCGCATCGTTCACGACAATTCCCGCCAGCATCTGATGCAGGCGATTGCCGCTGCCAAGGATGGGCAGGGCGATATCGCCCCGATCGATTCGCGCCACCCCGGCGACGAGAACCGCTATGTGCGCTTCTATGTGAACGCCGTGATCGACGAGAGCGACGAGGCGCCGGAAGAAGCCGCGATCGTCTACGCCGTCGAGACGACCGAGCAGAAGGCGCTCGAAACCCAGATGGCCCAGACCCAGAAGCTCAATGCGGTCGGCACGCTGGCGGGCGGCATCGCCCACGACTTCAACAACGTCCTGACCGCGATCCTTCTGTCCTCCGATCACCTTCTGCTGCAGGCGCGCCCCTCCGATGCGAGCTTTGCCGACTTGATGGAGATCAAGCGCAACGCCAACCGCGCCGCCGTGCTGGTGCGCCAGCTGCTCGCCTTCTCGCGCAAGCAGACCATGCGGCCGGCGGTGCTGAACCTCACCGACGTCGTCGGCGACCTGCGCATGCTGGTCGACCGGCTGATCTCCGGCACCAATGTGAAGCTCGAAGTGGACTACGGCCGCGATCTCTGGCCGGTGCGCACCGACCTGTCGCAATTCGAGCAGGTGCTGATCAACCTCTGCGTCAACGCGCGCGATGCCATGCCCCAGGGCGGCACGATCCTGATCAAGACCCGCAATGTATCCGCCGAGGATGCCGGTGGTTTCAACCAGGCGGATCTGCCGGCCGAAGATTTCGTGATGGTCGAGGTTTCCGACACCGGCACGGGCATTTCGCCCGAAATCATGGACAAGATCTTCGAACCGTTCTTCACCACCAAGGAAGTGGGCAAGGGCACCGGCCTCGGCCTCTCGATGGTCTACGGCATCGTCAAACAGTCCGGCGGCTATATCTATCCCGAATCGGAAGTCGGACGCGGCACGAGTTTCCGCATGTTCCTGCCACGCCACATTCCCGAAACGCCTGTCGTCGTCCAGGACGCTACCGCAACCGGTACGCAGGCGCAGCCGGCCGTTATCGCGCCTGTCGTGTCGACGCCCGCTTCCGACGACCTCGACCTTACGGGGAAGTCGGCGGTGGTCCTGCTCGTCGAGGACGAGGAGGCCGTCCGCCGCGGCGGCAAGCGCATGCTGGAAACCCGTGGCTATACCGTGCACGAGGCGGGCTCCGGCACCGAAGCGCTCGACATCATGGAAGAGCTGCAGGGCAAGGTGGATATCGTCGTCTCCGACGTCGTCATGCCGGAAATGGACGGCCCGACGCTTTTGACCGAGCTGCGCAAGATCTATCCGGACATGAAGTTCATCTTCGTTTCGGGCTATGCCGAGGATGCGTTTGCCCGCAACCTGCCGGCCGACGCCAAGTTCGGCTTCCTGCCGAAGCCCTTCTCGCTGAAGCAGCTTGCCGTGGCGGTCCGGGAAATGCTCGATTCGGAGTGAGAATCGGATTGTCCCTCATAAATTTCAAACGCCGCGATTTCCTCGTCAAATTGCGGCGCAGCTTTGATTTCAAACGGGAATTTTCCACACCCCGGCGGGCGTGAACATCCTGAGAACGAAATCGAAATATCTATTTTGACTCAATCGCTTGGGAGACCCTTGCCAAATGAGAACAAAATAGGTACATCACCTTTATCGGCTGCTTCATTGCGTGCGCGGCGGCAATAACCTAAAGGTGGGACCAGATGGCACAGAATAGTTTGCGGCTCGTAGAGGATAAAGGCGTGGACAAGAGCAAGGCGCTGGAAGCAGCATTGTCGCAGATCGAACGATCCTTCGGTAAGGGATCGATCATGAAGCTCGGTGCGAACGAGAGCATTGTCGAGATCGAGACGGTTTCCACCGGCTCTCTCAGCCTCGATATCGCGCTCGGCATTGGCGGCCTGCCGAAGGGCCGCATCGTTGAAATCTACGGTCCGGAAAGCTCGGGCAAGACGACGCTTGCATTGCAGACGATCGCCGAAGCCCAGAAGAAGGGCGGCATCTGCGCCTTCGTCGACGCCGAACATGCGCTCGACCCTGTCTATGCCCGCAAGCTTGGCGTCGATCTCCAGAACCTTCTGATCTCGCAGCCGGATACCGGCGAGCAGGCGCTTGAAATCACCGACACGCTGGTCCGTTCCGGTGCCGTCGATGTCCTCGTTATCGATTCGGTTGCGGCACTGACGCCGCGCGCCGAAATCGAGGGCGAAATGGGCGACAGCCTGCCGGGCCTCCAGGCACGCCTGATGAGCCAGGCGCTGCGCAAGCTCACCGCTTCGATCTCCAAGTCGAATACGATGGTGATCTTCATCAACCAGATCCGCATGAAGATCGGTGTGATGTTCGGTTCCCCCGAAACCACCACCGGTGGCAACGCCTTGAAATTCTACGCCTCTGTTCGTCTCGACATCCGCCGCATCGGCCAGGTCAAGGAACGCGAGGAAGTGGTAGGCAACCAGACGCGCGTCAAGGTCGTCAAGAACAAGATGGCGCCTCCCTTCAAGCAGGTCGAATTCGACATCATGTATGGCGAGGGCGTTTCCAAGACCGGCGAACTGGTCGATCTCGGCGTCAAGGCCGGCATCGTCGAGAAGTCAGGTGCCTGGTTCTCCTATAACAGCCAGCGCCTCGGCCAGGGCCGCGAGAACGCCAAGACCTTCCTGCGCGATAATCCGGAACTTGCCCGCGAGATCGAGACGTCGCTCCGCCAGAATGCCGGCCTCATCGCCGACCGTTTCCTGCAGAATGGCGGCCCGGACGCTGACGACGGCGACGCGGCTGCAGATATGTAAGCCCTCCCGCCGCACTCGGAGTTTTCTTCGGTTGATTGCTTTTGAACCGGTCGCGCATGGAAAGATGTGCGGCCGGTTTCTCGTTCGGTTAGGCGGTGGGGCGGCTGGACAGTTGGGGGCGTGGGCGATACAAGCCTTTGGTTTTCGAACAATAGGACCGCATCCGGCGGTAAAAAGGGCGTAGCATGAGCGGCGTGAATGAAATCCGGTCGACCTTCCTCGACTATTTCCGAAAGAACGGGCACGAGGTCGTGTCCTCAAGCCCGCTGGTGCCGCGCAACGATCCGACGCTGATGTTCACCAATGCCGGCATGGTTCAATTCAAGAACGTGTTCACCGGTCTTGAAAAACGCCCCTATACGACCGCGACGACGGCGCAGAAATGTGTTCGCGCCGGTGGCAAGCATAACGACCTCGACAATGTCGGTTATACCGCTCGTCACCACACCTTCTTCGAGATGCTCGGCAATTTCTCGTTCGGCGACTATTTCAAGGCGAATGCCATCCAGCTTGCCTGGAACCTGATCACCAAGGAGTTCGGCCTCGACGCCAAGCGTCTCCTGGTCACCGTCTACCACACCGATGACGAGGCTTTCGACCTCTGGAAGAAGATCGCCGGTCTTTCGGACGACAGGATCATCCGCATTCCGACCAGCGACAATTTCTGGGCGATGGGCGATACCGGTCCCTGCGGCCCGTGCTCGGAAATCTTCTATGATCATGGCGACCATATCTGGGGTGGCCCTCCCGGTTCGCCGGAAGAGGACGGCGACCGGTTCATCGAGATCTGGAACCTCGTCTTCATGCAGTATGAGCAGGTGACGAAGGAAGAGCGGATCGACCTGCCGCGCCCGTCGATCGATACCGGCATGGGCCTGGAGCGTGTTGCGGCCGTCCTCCAGGGGCAGCACGACAATTACGATATCGACCTGTTTCGGGCGCTGATCTCTGCCTCGGAAGAGGCGACCGGCATCAAGGCGGAAGGGGAACATCGCGGCAGCCACCGCGTCATCGCCGACCACCTGCGCTCTTCCGCCTTCCTGATCGCCGACGGCGTCCTGCCCTCGAACGAAGGCCGCGGTTATGTACTTCGCCGCATCATGCGCCGCGCCATGCGCCATGCGCAGCTTCTCGGCGCCCGCGATCCGCTGCTCTGGAAACTGCTGTCGGCGCTCATTCAACAGATGGGACGCGCCTATCCGGAACTGGTGCGTGCGGAATCGCTGATTTCGGAAACGCTGAAGCTCGAGGAAAACCGTTTTCGCAAGACGCTGGAGCGCGGCCTTTCGCTGCTGTCGGATGCGACGAACACGCTTCACAAGGGCGACATGCTCGATGGCGAGACCGCCTTCAAGCTCTACGACACCTACGGTTTCCCGCTTGATCTGACGCAGGACGCTTTGCGCGCCCGCGAAATCGGCGTCGATATTTCCGGTTTCACCGACGCCATGCAGCGCCAGAAGGCGGAAGCCCGGTCGCACTGGACCGGTTCTGGCGACAAGGCGACGGAAACGATCTGGTTCGAGCTCAGGGAAAAGCACGGCGCGACCGAGTTCCTCGGCTACGATACTGAAACGGCCGAGGGCGTGGTGCAGGCGATCGTCCGCGACGGCAAGGCTGTCGACAGCGCCTCCGCCGGCGAACAGGTGCAGGTCGTCGTCAACCAGACGCCGTTCTATGGCGAATCCGGCGGTCAGATAGGCGATACCGGCGTAATCTCGACCGACAATGGCAAGCTGAATGTCTCGGATACCCAGAAGAAGGGCGAGGGCCTGTTCGTCCACATCGCGACCGTCACTGAGGGCACGTTGAAGGTCGGTGATGCGGTGGCGCTGACGGTCGATCATGTCCGCCGTTCGCGCCTGCGTTCCAACCATTCGGCCACCCATCTGCTGCATGAGGCGCTTCGTGAAGTGCTCGGCACCCATGTGGCCCAGAAGGGTTCGCTGGTGGCGCCGGAGCGGCTGCGGTTCGACGTCTCGCATCCGAAGCCGATGTCGGCCGAGGAGTTGCAGAAGGTCGAAGACATGGCAAATGCCATCATCCTGCAGAATGCACCGGTCACGACCCGGCTGATGAGCGTCGACGACGCGATCGCCGAGGGTGCCATGGCGCTGTTCGGTGAAAAATATGGCGACGAAGTTCGCGTGGTGGCGATGGGCAAGGCGATCGAAGGTCCGAAGGCCGGCAAGCCCTATTCGGTCGAGCTCTGCGGCGGCACGCATGTCAACGCGACCGGCGATATCGGCCTTGTCCGCGTTCTCGGCGAAAGTGCGGTTGGCGCCGGCGTTCGCCGCGTCGAGGCGGTGACGGGCGAGGCAGCACGGGCCTATCTTGGCGAGCAGGATGAGCGCGTGAAGACGCTCGCCAGCGCCTTGAAGGTGCAGCCGGCGGAGTTGGTGTCGCGCGTCGAAGCGCTGATCGACGAGCGCCGCAAGCTCGAGAAGGAACTGGCGGATGCCAAGCGCCGGCTTGCGATGGGCGGCGGGCAGGGTGGTTCGGCCGGCGATTTCAAGGAGATCGGCGGCATCAAGTTCATGGGCAAGGCGCTCAACGGCATCGATGCCAAAGACCTCAAGGGCCTGGCGGATGAAGGCAAGGCGAGCCTCGGCTCCGGCGTCGTCACGCTGATCGGCGTTTCGGAAGACGGCAAGGCAAGCGCCGTGGTTGCGGTCACGCCAGATCTGGTCGACCGCTTCAGCGCCGTGGATCTGGTCCGCATCGCATCCGTGGCACTCGGCGGCAAGGGCGGCGGCGGCCGTCCGGACATGGCCCAGGCCGGCGGGCCCGATGGCGCCAAGGCCAATGAGGCGCTCGACGCGGTGGCAGCCGCTCTCGGCGCCTGACGACAAACACCGGAAGCGGGCATGGCCCGCTTTTCGGTTTCAAAGGAAGACCAATGGGCGTGACGGCCAAGATCGACAACGAGTTGGACGAGGTCGAAAACGGCCTCGTGCCGACGCTCTTTAGGGATGCGCCGAGCTCGGTCTCGTTCAACAAGCTGCGCAAGCGCCTGCTCCGGCAGGTGCGGCAGGCCTTCGACGATTTTGGCATGCTGAACGGCCAGAAACGCTGGCTGGTCGGTCTCTCCGGCGGCAAGGATTCCTATTCGCTGCTCGCCGTGCTGCTCGATCTGCAATGGCGCGGCCTTCTGCCCGTGGAACTCCTGGCCTGCAATCTCGACCAGGGCCAGCCGAACTTCCCGAAGCATATATTGCCGGAATACCTCGCCTCGATCGGCGTGAAGCACCGCATCGAATATCGCGATACCTATTCGATCGTGAAGGAAAAGGTCCCGGAAGGCGCCACCTATTGTTCGCTCTGTTCCAGGCTGCGGCGCGGCAACCTCTACAGGATCGCCCGCGAAGAGGGCTGCGATGCTCTGGTGCTCGGCCATCACCGGGAAGACATACTCGAAACCTTTTTCATGAATTTTTTCCATGGAGGCAGGCTCGCGGGGATGCCGGCAAAGCTCTTGAACGACGAGGGCGACGTGATGGTGCTGAGGCCGCTTGCCTATTGCGCCGAGGACGATCTGACCAAATTCGCCGCCGCCATGCAGTTCCCGATCATCCCTTGCGATCTCTGCGGCTCGCAGGATGGCCTGCAGCGCAATTCCATGAAGGCGATGCTTGCCGATATCGAGGCCCGCATGCCGGGCCGCAAGGATACGATGCTGCGGGCGCTCGCCCACGTGAACCCGTCGCACCTGCTCGATCCGAAGCTCTTCGATTTTTCCGGCCTGCAAGCCGCTCAAAACCTCTGAATTCCTCCCGAACCCAGTCTTCCCGCACCAATCCCCAAGAGACCACGTCATGACCCTTCCGCTCGACATCACGAAGCTTGCCGATCTTCTGCGCCTTGCCGCCAAGGCCGAAATCCTGCCGCGTTTCCGGCGACTCGGCAGCGCCGATGTACGTTCAAAGAGCGAGCCGTCCGACCTAGTGACCGAGGCTGACGAGGCCGCTGAGCGGATGATCCGCCGCGAACTCGAAGCCTTTGCGCCCGGCGCGCTCTTCGTCGGCGAGGAATCGGTGGCGGCCGATCCGTCGCTGCTCGCCAAGCTTGCCGATGCGGATTTCGCCGTCGTCGTCGATCCGGTCGACGGCACCTTCAACTTCGCCTCGGGCATCCCGGCCTTCGGCGTCATGGCCTCGGTCGTCTGGAAGGGCGAGACCGTCGCCGGGATCATCTACGATCCGATGGGCGACGACTGGGTGATGGCAGAAAGGGGCGCCGGCGCGTTCATGAGGCGGCCGGACGGCGAGGCGATCCGGCTTTCGGTCGCCGACGCCCGGCCGATCGAAGCCATGATCGGCATGGCATCGCCCGGGTATTTCTTCGGCGGCGAGCGGGAGCGGATCCTCGGCAATCTCGCCAAGGTCCGGTTCTTCGCCAACTATCGCTGCTCGGCCCATGAATACCGCACGTTTGCCGGCGGGCATGTGCAGTTCGTGCTCTACAACAAGCTGATGCCCTGGGACCATCTGGCCGGCACGCTGATCGGCACGGAGGCTGGCGGTTACGTGGCGCGCTTCGACGGCTCTCCTTACATGCCGCACCATGTCGATGGCGGGCTGCTGCTCGCCACCGACAAGGAAAGCTGGCAGATGCTGCGCAACGAGATCATCGGCCACTGAAATAGCGGCCATCAAAAGAAAAGGCCGGATTGCTCCGGCCTTTTTCGTTGGGGAATGTAGGTCAGATCTTCGGATTATGCGGCTGGAAGAGTTTTCCCTTTTCGCCGATCAGCACGAAGATCAGTCCGATGATCGAGACGGTGAAGAAGCCTGCGACCAGGGGCAGTGCCGTACCGTCGAAGGCCTGGCCGATCGCGACGCCGATCAGCGCGCCGCCGACCGTGCTCATGAAGCCGAGTACGGCGGACGCCGTTCCGGCGACATGGCCAAGCGGCTCCATGGCGAGCGAATTGAAGTTCGAGCCGATCCAGCCGAACTGGAACATGGCGAGCCCGAAAAACACGATGAAGATCACGAGCGGCATGGGTTGAGGCCCGAAGATCTGCACGAGCATCCAAACGAACGTGATGCCGATAAAGCCAAACAGCGAGCCGTGCGAAAGGCGCCGCATGCCGAAACGCCCAACAAACTTGGCGTTCAGGAAGGATGCGGCAGACATGAACACCGCCACGCAGGCGAAGACCACCGGAAACCAGACGCCGACGTCGTAGATTCCGACATAAATCTGTTGGGCCGAATTGATGAAGCCGAACAGGGCCCCGAAGATGAATGTGCTGGCAATCGTGTAGCAGAGGGCGAGGCGATTGGTCAGAACCATCTGGAAGGCGTGCAGGATCGAGGAAATGGTGAAGGGACGCACATCCGCCGGATCGAGCGTTTCCGGAAGGCGCGAATACATCCAGAAGCCGATGCAGAGCGAGGCGACTGCCATGAACACGAAAATCAGGTGCCAGTTGCCGAACAGCATGATCACCTGGCCTGTTGCTGGTGCGATGACCGGCACGACCATGAAGACCATCATGATCAGCGACATGACCTCCGCCATGGCGCGACCACCGTATACGTCGCGCACGATCGAAATAGAGATCACCCGTGTTGCGGCCGCTCCGGCACCCTGGATGAAGCGAAGGGCCAGCAGCGCTCCGAACGATGGCGCGACGACGGCGCCGACCGCACAGACGAAATAGAGGCCGAGGCCGAAGAGCATCGGGTTCCTGCGACCGAAACGGTCGGAGATCGATCCGTAGATGATCTGCGCAGCGCCGAGGCCGAAGAGATAGGCTGAGACGACATATTGCCGATGGTTCTCGTTGACGACGCCGAGCGAGGCTCCGATCTCCTGCAGGCCAGGGAGCATGATGTCGATGGCGAGCGAATTGATGGCCATCAGCATCGCCATCATCGCGATGAATTCGACCCGGCCCATGCCGCGCAGGCGGTCCGGGGCCGTTTGTGAAGGATTGGTCACAGCAGCTTCCTAAAAACAACGTGAAAGGCGCCGTTGGGGGCGGCGCCTTGAAAATATCTTATAAAAATCCCGGACTGGAGCCCGGAAGATCTCAGGCCGCGCCGCGGACGCTGATGCCCTGTTCCTGCAGGTGAGTCTGCAGTTCGCCGGACTGGAACATCTCGCGGACGATATCGCAACCGCCGATGAATTCGCCCTTGACGTAAAGCTGCGGAATGGTCGGCCAGTTGGAATAGTCCTTGATGCCCTGGCGGATTTCCGCATCGGCGAGCACGTTCACACCCTTGTAGTCCAGGCCGAGATAGTCGAGGATCTGCACGACCTGGCCCGAGAAGCCACACTGCGGGAACTGCGGGGTGCCCTTCATGAAGAGAACCACGTCATTGGTCTTCACTTCGTTGGCGATAAAATCGGTAATTCCGCTCATGTCCTATCCTTTCACATGCGGTTTCAAGGGCCGCTGCGCTGCGTCATCTGCCTTAAATAGCAACGTGGCATCGGGAATTCCAGCGGAATAGTCCGTCGGAAGGCGCTTATTGCCTCGCATGACTGCCGTTTAACCCCATGGACCGGGTACATTGAGGTCAGCGGCTGCGCTGCTTGCTGCGGCTTGCCGTCGTGCGCCGACGGCTTACCTGTTTCGTCGCCGGCTTCGCTGCGCGTGTGGCTGCGGTCTTGGTGCGTGCAGTCTTCCTGGCGAAACGTCCGGTAGTGGCCGAGCGGATCTGCCGCTTCTTGCGTTTGGCGGGCGTACGGCCATGCGACTTGCCGAGAAGTTCCTTCAGGGCAGTCTCGACCAGGCCGGTAACGATCTCCTTGATCAGGTCAGGCATCGCTCACTCCGCCGGAGCCGAAGTCTGCAGTGCCAGCGCGTGGAGCACGCCGCCCATATTGCCCTTCAGAGCCTCGTAGACCATCTGGTGCTGCTGCACCCGGCTTTTTCCCCGGAACGCTTCCGCCACCACTTCCGCGGCATAATGGTCGCCGTCGCCGGCAAGATCCCGGATGGTGACCTTGGCACCGGGAATGCCGGCCTTGATCAGGTCTTCGATTTCACCGGGTCTCATAGCCATGATGTCATCCCTTTTCTCTCCGCGGGACTCAAGACCGCGGAACCTTTTGTCAAGATACACTGCCTCAAAGCTGCTCTCCGGTCAAAGCTGGATCGAACAGCTCCGCCTCAATGGTGCAAGAATACGTGTTTCACCTTATGGAGGCTGGCTTTGGCTCGGGTTCTGAGCGGTGGAAGATGCTGCGTGCGGGAGAAGCGGAAAAGCCAGACGGAACTCAGGGTCAGGATCATGAAACCGTAGGATTCGATGCTCTCCTCCATCACGACGATATCGAAATGCTCGGCAAGTTGGCTGCAGGCGAGAACGCCGGCAACCATGGCCAGCGGCCAGGAAAGGCGCGGATGAATGGCTCGCAGAAGGCCTCCTCTATGGCGATATTCGAACACGATCGTCGCGATCAGCAGGATAAGAGCGGCCGCGCCGATAATAATCGGCAGCCAGGTCTTCGACACGCAATAAACTGTCACATTGTCGCGGCATATTGGCATCTCGCGCATGAAGAAGACGATGGAGATGCAGGCCGTCGTGATTGCGACGAAACGGGCCAATATCCGCGTCCCCAATGCCGCCATAACGGCAAAAAGGGCGGTGATGGCAAGTGAAGCAGACTGAATGTCTTCGATGGGGCCGTCTTCATTGAAGATATCGTGGGTAGTCATACCCATCTTCGAAAAAACCATCCAAGCCAGAACGTTCAGGCAAAGGGTGATGATCAGTGCATCGAGCCAGATGCGCTTGTAGTGCCAGGTCGGGCCCGATGACCTCAACCAGGTCAAAATCGGCATAAGCATTTTTTGCGCTTACTTTCCTAATTCAGAAAGCCGCAATGCTTATCGGGACAGCCCGAGTCCATCAATCCCTCAGGCTTCAAATTTTGTTCACCTGTGCAAACAAACCGCGATCTGGAAACCGCGGTTATGGCTGCAGGCTGATCCGGATGGGTTAAGCCATGAAGGTAGGGAACCAGCTTTCATGAGCCTCGGTAAGCTGCGGCACCGCAATGCTGATGAGGTCGTCCACCACCAGGCTGTCGCCCGCGACCGTGCCGAGCGTGCGGAAGGGCACGCCTGCGCCTTCAGCATTTGCCTGCACGAAATTGGCGAGATCAGCTGGCACGGCAATCACATAACGGGCCTGGTCTTCGCCAAACAGCAGCCCATGGGCCGGGCCGCGCTGTTCCTTGAGGCTGACCTTCATACCCTTGGCCGACGCCATCGCCATTTCGGCAAGCGTGATCGCAAGACCGCCCGAGGAAATGTCATGGCAGGCCGTCACCTGGCCGTTGCGGATAAGCGAGAGGACGAAATCGCCGTTGCGGCGCTCGGCCTTCAAATCGACTTCCGGCGGCGGGCCGTCGATCGTGTCGAGAATGTCGCGCAGATAGACCGAAGAACCGAGATGGCTGCCGTCCGTGCCGATCATGATCAGCTTGTCGCCGTCGTTGGCAGAGCCGATCTTCGCCATCTTCTGCCAGTCGGGCAGGAGGCCTACACCGGCAATCGTCGGGGTCGGCAGGATCGCGACGCCGTTGGTCTCGTTGTAGAGCGACACGTTGCCGGAAACGATCGGGAAATCGAGCGCCTTGCAGGCTTCGCCGATGCCTTTGATGGCGCCGACCAGCTGGCCCATGATTTCCGGTTTTTCCGGATTGCCGAAATTGAGGTTGTCGGTGGCGGCGAGCGGTTCCGCGCCGGTGGCGACGATATTGCGCCAGCATTCGGCGACCGCCTGCTTGCCGCCTTCGAACGGATCGGCCTCGACATAACGCGGCGTGACGTCGGACGAGAAGGCCAGCGCCTTGGTCGGATGGCTTTCGATGCGCACGACGCCGGCATCGCCGCCCGGACGCTGCAGTGAATTGCCCTGGATCAGCGTGTCATACTGCTCCCAGACCCAGCGGCGGCTGGACTGGTTGGCGGAACCGATGAGCTTCAACAGGGCCTGGTTATAGTCAGCGGGTGCCGCGACCTGCGAGGCGGGCAGGGGTGCGCGAGCATCCGACTGGACCCACGGCCGATCGTATTCCGGGGCCTGGTCGCCGAGATCCTTGATCGGCAGGTTGGCGACTTCTTCGCCCTGATGCAGCACACGGAAGCGCAGGTCGTCGGTGGTTTTGCCGACGATCGCAAAATCGAGACCCCACTTGACGAAGATCGCTTTCGCCTGCTCTTCCTTTTCCGGCTGCAGCACCATGAGCATTCGCTCCTGGCTTTCCGAAAGCATCATTTCGTAGGCCGTCATCCGGTCCTCGCGCACCGGCACCTTGTCGAGGTCGAGTTCGATGCCGAGATCGCCCTTGGCGCCCATTTCGACAGCCGAGCAGGTGAGGCCGGCCGCACCCATGTCCTGGATGGCGATCACCGCGCCGGTCGCCATCAGTTCGAGGCAGGCTTCCAGCAGGCATTTTTCGGTGAAGGGGTCGCCGACCTGAACGGTCGGGCGTTTCTCCTCGATGGACTCGTCGAATTCGGCCGATGCCATCGTGGCTCCGCCGACACCGTCGCGGCCGGTCTTGGCGCCGAGATAAACGACCGGCAGCCCGACGCCCTTGGCTTCCGACAGGAAGATTGCATTCGACTTGGCAAGCCCGGCCGCAAACGCGTTGACCAGGATATTGCCGTTGTAGCGCGGATCGAACTCCACTTCGCCGCCGACCGTCGGGACGCCGAAGGAGTTGCCGTAACCGCCAACGCCGGCAACGACGCCGGACACAAGATGCTTGGTTTTCGGATGATCGGGCGCGCCGAAGCGCAGCGCGTTCATGGCCGCGATCGGGCGGGCGCCCATGGTGAAGACGTCGCGCAGGATGCCGCCGACACCCGTCGCCGCGCCCTGGTAGGGCTCGATATAGGACGGGTGGTTGTGGCTCTCCATCTTGAAGACGACGCAATCGCCATCATCGATGTCGACGACGCCGGCATTCTCGCCCGGCCCCTGGATGACGCGCGGCCCCTTGGTCGGTAGTGTTCGCAGCCATTTCTTCGAGGATTTGTAGGAGCAGTGCTCGTTCCACATGGCCGAGAAGATACCGAGTTCCGTGAATGTCGGCTCGCGGCCGATCAGATCGAGAATCCGCTGATATTCGTCGGGCTTCAAGCCATGCGAGGCGACGAGTTCAGGGGTGATCGCGATACTGTTCGGGATGGTCATGATCTTCTCTGGATTGAAGGGCCAAGCTCTTGGCGCTCTTTAACCTATGTCGCAATGCGGCGCGACAGGAAAATACTGCCATGCTGCGGTACGGCGTGGCGGCCGGAAAACAAAAAGCGCCGGAAAACCGGCGCCTCAGTTGGAAAATACTCTATTGGGATCAGAACTTGTAGCCGACCGCGATGCCTGCGTAGGAGAGGCCGTCGTTGTGATCGCATAGATCGGCGTTCGAAGAGTGCTCGACGGTCGCAAGGACGCGCCAGTTGTTGGTGATGTTGTAACCGAGACCGAGCGACTCATGGAAGAGCACATGGCAGCCGAGCTTCGGACCGTCGTTCGGTTTGTCGAGGTTGCCGTTGTTGAAGGCGCCGCCGAAGCCGAGATCGACGAAGATCTTGTCGGTGATCGGTGCCGTCCAGGTGAAGCCGGCAAAGACCTGGCTCGCTTCGCCTGCCGTCGACACGATCGCCCCGACATGGACGCGCGGACGCAGCATGTGGTCCATGAAGCTCTGGGCATGGCGCTGGTCGAAGGGGTCGAAGAAGACGGTGGCGGACGGGAATGCGCCCTTCTCGAAGGTGCTCTTGCTCTGGATCGAACCGGAAACGCCGATTCGCACTTCGTCGAACAGCCGCTCCTGCGCAACGGCGGCGGAAGACAGCGCCGACACCGCCAGGATTGCACCGACCACGGATCCGAAAATTGCCTTGTTCATTCCATCGCCCTCATACGCGCCGCGATTTTCTGCGGCTGGCGCGATCCCGATACGGGCCGCCCGCTTCTCGATGACGAAAGTGGTACAATGACGGGTAGCGCCCGTCCAGCGCCGGTTCACCGACCGTTATGACTTGTGGCGAAAAAACGCAAAGATTCGGGCGCGCCGGTGCAGAGCTGCAACAGATTGTTTACAGAGATGTAAATTCAAATGGTTAATATCAGCAGCCGCTCGCGCCGCGGGCCCAGCGGAGCACATCGCGCTTGATTCTTTCGCCTTCCGGGCCGCCCATCATCGGACCGAAAGCGTCGAGACGGGCGGGGTTGCCCTCCGCCTGCACCACCAGCATCGGGCGCGATTCGGGACTGTTGCGCGGCACGGCGAGAATGCGCGGCCGGCCGGAGAAGGAGTTGAGTTCCGGTGCGAGCCGATAGGGCTTGAAGGCCGCGTCGCCCGACCTGAACCAGCAGCTATTGGCGGCGATCGCCACACGCTCCATCGTCGGCAGCGCCGCACGGTTCTCCGTCACCTCTGCCGGACGTTCCGTTTGGCAGGCGGAAAGCGCTATACCAAGGGCGGCGAGAGGAAATGCAGCGAGCAGACGATAAGTGAACGGCATCAAACGTCCTGACGTGGTTTCGATCATTCTGGGATCGATCCGGATAAGATGAAGGTTCAGGCGGTCGCGGCGATCACATCGAGCGCCGAGGCGAAAATCCCGCGCCCGTCATTGCCGCCATGGGCGGCTTCGATCAGGTTTTCCGGATGCGGCATCATGCCGAGCACGTTGCCGCGCGTGTTCATGACGCCGGCGATGTCGTTCAGGGAGCCGTTCGGGTTGGTGCCTTCCGCATAACGGAAGACGATTTCGCCGCGATCTTCCATGCCGGACAACGTCTCCCCATCGACGAAATAGTTGCCGTCGTGATGGGCGACCGGGCAGCGAAGCACCTGGCCTTTTTCATAGGCCCGGGTGAAATCCGTTTCGGCATTGACCACTTCGAGCTTCACTTCCTTGCAGACGAATTTCAGCGAGGAATTGCGCATCAGGGCGCCGGGCAGCATGCCGGCTTCGACGAGGATCTGGAAACCGTTACAGACGCCGAGCACCTTGACACCCTTGTCTGCCTTGTCCCTGATTGCCTGCATGACCGGCATACGGGCTGCAATCGCTCCGCAGCGCAGATAGTCGCCATAGGAAAAACCGCCCGGAATGACGATGAGATCGACATCATCCGGAATATCGGTCTCGGTCTGCCAGATGGTGATCGGCGCCTTGCCGGAAATCTTGGTGAGGGCGGCGATCATGTCGCGATCGCGATTGAGACCGGGAAGCTGAACGACGGCGGATTTCATGGGTGCAGTTCAAACCTTGCCTGGGCCTCGGCGAGCTCGCGCAGTTCGAGGCGGTTGTCGATACGGTCAAGTCGGTTTTCAATATGCCCAACCGTGACGCGAAGATTATTCACATCCCCTTGGAGAACGTGAAGCTGTCCTCTCAAGGTCATGTGGTCGGCTCGCAATTCACCAATTGATAGCTCGACTTTATCAAATCGCTGATGAATCTTCTTAAGAAGCTCATACATCAATTCACTTGTGATCTCGGCCATCACACGCTCCGCAACCGTCAGTCGAGGGCGATAGTATAGTTCTCAATCACAGTGTTTGCCAGCAGCTTCTCGCACATGGCCTTGAGGTCCGCCTCGGCCTTCGCCTTGTCGGTGCCCTCGAGTTCAAGGTCGAAGACCTTGCCTTGGCGCACATGTCCGACGCCGGAAAAACCGAGACTGCCGAGCGCGCCTTCGATGGCCTTGCCCTGCGGATCGAGAACGCCGTTCTTGAGCGTGACCGTCACGCGTGCCTTGATCACTGATCCAACCCCCAGATTACTTGACGAGAACCGGCCCGGTGCCGCGGACAGGTTCGTTCTCATTGATGATGCCGAGACGCCGCGCGACTTCCGAATAAGCTTCGACAAGCCCGCCCAGATCCTGTCGGAAACGGTCCTTGTCCATCTTTTCCCTGGTTTCGATATCCCAGAGGCGGCAGCTGTCCGGCGAAATCTCGTCGGCGAGAATGATGCGCATCATGTCGCCTTCGAACAGGCGGCCGCATTCGATCTTGAAGTCGACGAGCTGGATTCCGACGCCGAGGAAGAGCCCCGACAGGAAGTCGTTGACGCG
The DNA here is from genome assembly GCF_002968555.1 of Neorhizobium sp. T6_25. NCBI lineage: Bacteria > Pseudomonadati > Pseudomonadota > Alphaproteobacteria > Hyphomicrobiales > Rhizobiaceae > Neorhizobium > Neorhizobium sp. T6_25. The sequence continues at coordinate 70,678 of NZ_PVBL01000022.1, read as the reverse complement.
GATGGCGAGCGCCATGATGTCATCAAGTTCGGCAGGGTTCGCCCAGCCGAAAGCCGTGATGTGCTCCTCGGAAACCATCGGGTCGGCGAGCGCATCGGACTTGTAGTAGAACTCGATGATCGAGCGCGGCAGGACCATGCCTTCCTCAATGCCGAGGCGGGTCGAGAGCGAGCCGGCGGCGACGTTGCGTACGACGATCTCGAGCGGAATCATCTCCACTTCCTTGATCAGCTGCTCGCGCATGTTCAGCCGGCGGATGAAATGCGTCGGGATGCCGATCTTGTTCAGATGGGTGAAGAGGTATTCCGAGATGCGGTTGTTGAGCACGCCCTTGCCGTCGATGACGTCATGTTTCTTCTTGTTGAAGGCAGTGGCGTCGTCCTTGAAAAACTGGATCAGCGTGCCGGGCTCGGGGCCTTCATAAAGGATTTTGGCCTTGCCTTCGTAGATACGGCGGCGACGGTTCATGATTCTTGTCTCATTGTTGGCGCCCCTGGCGGACGCAATGGATGATGTTGAGCGGTCCCTTATCGGAAAAGAACGGGTTTCACAATGCGGGCCTCCAAACCTTTGTGGGCGAGGGGTTGCGACGCGCAACCAGGAATCAGTGAGCTTCAGATTACACGGCTTCTCGAAGGTTTTGCTCTAACAACTGGGGGCGCCCGGGCTGAAAGGGCGGTAATAAACAGGAAAAGCAGGGAGGCTCCGCAGGACTTAGCCATCAAATTGCGTCATGAATTCGACGCAGACGGTATAGCAATTCCGGTCTGACCTGCTGGCGCACACGGCTGAGGAAGGACGCGGAGAAAGATCACCCGGCGCAGGTTCCCTGCGCGGAATTCGCATTCGTCAACTGCCTGCCACGATTCCGCTTCCGTCTCTGCCGGAATCGACATCCCGCCAATTGCGCTTGGCTCCTCTTTGTGATTATGGGGGTTCTATAAAGTTCACTTTGGGAGACCCGAGATGAGTGGCCTCAGCGATCGCGAAAAAGCCTTTGAAAACAAGTTTGCCCTGGACCAGGAATTGAAGTTCAAGGCGCTCGCCCGCCGCAACAAGCTCGTCGGCCTCTGGGCAGCCGGCCTGCTCGGCAAGGCGGATGCCGATGCTTACGCAAAGGAAGTCGTCGTTGCCGACTTCGAGGAGGCGGGCGACGAGGACGTGTTCCGCAAACTACGCGGCGATCTCGATGCCGGCGGCGTCTCCATTTCCGACCAGGACATCCGCACCAAGATGGTGGAGCTTCTGGCTCAGGCGATTGATCAGATCGAGAACCAGTAACCAGCTTCTTCAAAGCCTGATATGAAGGCTGCGTCCTGTCGGGCGCGGCTTTTCTTTATGCCCGTCAAAGTCGAGCTCTCAGTCGCGGGTGGGGTGCCGCTTGCGGCTGTCGGGCTGCCGGCTTTCGCCGGGGCGCCAGCGGCCGGAAAGTATGAAATCCGGAATGCTGCTGCGCGGCATCGGCCTTGCGAGCGCATAACCCTGCAGGATGTCGCAGCCGAGATCGCGCAGGATGCGGATCTGTTCGGTGGTCTCGACGCCTTCCGCGACAACCTCGATATTCAGCGATTTGCCGATCTCGATGATCGATCCGACCATCTTCCGTTGCTTTTGCGACTGCGAGACGAGACGGACGAGCTCACGGTCGATCTTCAGCGCACGTGGATTGAGCCGCAGGAGGCCGATGATCGAGGCGTGGCCGGTGCCGAAGTCGTCGATCTCGATCTCGATGCCGAGCTTCCTGATGCGCGCCAGGTTCTTCAGGACATCCTCGTCGCAGTCGTCGAGGAAGATCGATTCGAGCAGCTCGAAGGATACCGTGCCAGGCTCTATCCTGAGTTTCCTGAGCTTGCGCGACAGCGAGGCATCGCGCAGCCGCCGGTAGGAAACGTTGACCGAAAGTTTTGGGATCGCAAGGCCTTGCGCGCGCCAGTCCCGGAAATCGGCAAGCGCCTTGTCGAGGATGGTCCCGTCGATCACCGAGACAACGTCGAGTTCCTCGGCCATATCGAGGAACTTGTCCGGAGATAGCATGCCGCGTTCCGGGTGCATCCACCGCGCCAGCGTTTCCACGCCGGCGATCTCCAGCGTCTTCGCATCGAACTGCAGCTGATAATACGGAATGAACTCGTCGCGCTCGAGAGCGAGAAGGATCTCGTCCGAAATGCGCTTGGTGCTGATGATCTCGTTCTGGGTCTCGGCAGAGAAGAATTCATGCCGGTTGCGGCCCCGGTTCTTGGCCCGGTAGAGCGCGATATCGGCGTTCAGGAGAAGCTGTCTCGCATCCACATCCGCTCCCGTATGGCAGGCGATGCCGATGCTGGCGCCGAAACGGCAGTCGTGGCCCTCGTAGGATACCGGCTTGCGCAGCTCCTTGATGATGCGGTCGGCCAATTGCGAGAGCTTGCGCGGCGATCCTTCGAATTTCGACAGGATGACGAACTCGTCGCCGCCGATACGGGCGACGAAATCCTCCCTGCGGATTGTGCCTTTGAGAACTTTCGCCGTATGCTTCAGCATCATGTCGCCGGCACTGTGGCCGAGCGTGTCGTTGATCTGCTTGAAGCGATCGAGGTCGATATGGAGGATGGCGATGCCGTGTCGGTCGCGGGCGCATTCCGCCGCCATGCGATCTAGCATCTCGTCGAGATAACGCCGATTGGGGAGATCGGTGAGGTAGTCGTGCATCGCATTGTGCTCGATGCTGCTGCGGGCGGCTTCGAGTTCGCGGTTGCGCGCCTCGGCCAGGGTCTTTGCCCGTTCGAGCTCTCGGTGAAGCGTCACGTCGGCCGTGACGTCCCAGTTGGCGCCGACCATCTTCTGGTGACCGTTACCGTCGATGAAAGACATGGTGCGGGTGCGCACGACGCGTTCGGAGCCGTCCCGCAATATCACGCGGTATTGGTCCGAGAAACGTTTGCCCTCATCGATATGGGCTGAGACGTTTGCCTGGACGCGTGCGGCATCCTCCGGGTGCAGGAAGCTCTCCCAGAGACCGCCGATCTTCACTTCCTCGCTCTTTTCCAGCCCGTAGATCCGGAACATCCGTTCGTCCCATTCAACCTCGCCGGTGGAGAAGTCGGATTCGTAGACGCCGATGCCGGATATTTCGAGCGCCATGTCGAGCCGCCGCGACATCTGCGCCGTTGTCTCCTCCGCGGCCCTCCGGGCGGTGATGTCCGTGTCCGTGCCGACCACGCGGATCGCCTTGCCGTTGGCGTCCCATTCGACACAGGCGCCCCGGCATTCGATCCAGACCCAGTGCCCCTGCTTGTGGCGTTCGCGATAGTCGAAGACGGCGTAGGCGGGATCCCCGGCGATCTGCCGCTCCATGGCATGGATGACTCGCGCATGGTCGTCCGGATGGACAAGCTTGAGCCATTCCTCCGTACTGGCGGCCAGCGGGTCCTCCGCCGACATTCCCCGGATCTGCCGCCACACCGGCGAGTAATATTTCTGGCCGGTCGCGTAATTATGGTCCCATACGCCTGAGACGGAGCTGACCAGCGCGTTGTCCCAGCGGCTTTCGCGTTCGGCAAGTTCTTCGAACTGCCGCCTTTGGTCGGTGATGTCAGTCAGGTGGGCCGCAAACATGCACTGCCCTTTGAAATTTTTCCCGAGCGGCGTGACGGTTGCCACCACCCATCGCTGAGAACCGGCCGGGCTCACGATGCGCAGTTCCATACGTTCCGCTGGGGAATCGATGTGCAGCCCCTGGATCGCCAGGAGGACTTTGGTTTGGTCGTCGGGATGCAGGAGGGCCGACAGGGCAGTCGGCGGCTCGCCTTCGCCGATCCATTCGCGTTTGAATGTGCTGTTTGCGAACAGCAGCACAGCGGCATGATCGATGATGGCAATCGGGAAGGGAGCCGCCTGAAATACCGTCTCAAGAACGCCGATCTCGTCCCCCGGGTCGGAGTCCAATAGGCGTGAGAGAACATTTGACGGCATCGGCACAGCCTGGCGCGCTAGAAAACGAGCGCGTACCTTAGCAAGTGTCAATTAAGTCCAGCTTAAAAATGCTGTTCGAATTGACGCACCCGAAAATTAGGGGCCAACGCCTATTCCGTCGTATTCTCAAGGCTTGAGGCGACCGAGGAACTGGGCAAAAACCATTGTTCCTTCCGGCCACGGCCCATGGCCGGAATCCTGGTTGATGTGCCCGGCTTCCCCGGCGTCGACCAGCATCGAACCCCAGGCGGAAGCGATGTCATCCGCATGTTCGTAAGAGCCGAAGGGATCGTTGCGGCTTGCGACCGTCAGAGACGGGAAGGGAAGCGGGTCACGCGGGTAGGGGCCGAAGGTCTGCAGGTGCCTGGGCCGGATGGACGGATTGTCCACCTCCGGCGGGGCCACGAAAAAGGCGCCGGCCACCGGTTTCGTGAACAGCGGAATGGCGTGAATGACGGTCGGGATGCCGAGCGAATGGGCGACGATGACGACGGGCCGCGTCGCGCAGTTCACCTCTTCGGCGACCCGTGCAATCCAGTCCTCGCGCACCGGCTTTGACCATTCGTCCTGCTCGACCCGGCGGGCCGTCGTCAGCTTCTGCTCCCAACGGGTCTGCCAGTGATGCGGTCCGGAATTGGTGTAGCCGGGGACGATCAATATATCTGCTTCGGATGCCTTCATGGCGCCTATCTGTGTTCGCGGAGGGTCAAGATCAAGCCTCGCCGAAGACCCGGCGGAAGATCGTGTCCACGTGTTTGGTGTGATAGCCGAGATCGAATTTTTCGCGCAGGTCCTCTTCGGACAGTGCGGCACGCACTTCCTGGTCCGCCAGCAGCTCCTCGAGAAAGTCCTTGCCTTCTTCCCAGACCCGCATCGCGTTGCGCTGCACGAGGCGATAGGCGTCCTCGCGGGAGATCCCGGCTTGCGTAAGGGCAAGCAGCACCCGCTGCGAGTGAACAAGACCACGGAACTTGTTCATATTCTTCATCATGTTCTCAGGGTAGACGAGCAGCTTGTCGATCACGCTGGTCATGCGCGCCAATGCGAAATCGAGCGTCACGGTCGCGTCCGGGCCGATCATGCGCTCGACGGAAGAGTGCGAAATGTCCCGCTCGTGCCAGAGGGCGACATTCTCCATGGCCGGCAATGCGTAGGAACGCACCATGCGGGCAAGGCCCGTCAGGTTTTCGGTCAGCACCGGATTGCGCTTGTGCGGCATGGCCGACGAGCCCTTCTGGCCCGGCGAGAAAAACTCTTCGGCTTCTAGGACCTCGGTGCGCTGCAGGTGGCGGACTTCGATCGACAGGCGTTCGATCGACGAGGCGATGACGCCCAATATCGCGAAATACATGGCGTGACGGTCGCGCGGAATGACCTGGGTCGAGACCGGCTCCGGCTTCAGGCCAAGGGCGGCGGCGACGTGTTCCTCGACACGGGGGTCGATGTTGGCGAAGGTGCCGACGGCGCCGGAAATCGCGCAGGTGGCGATTTCGTCGCGGGCTTCGAGCAGGCGCGTCTTGTTGCGGTCGAATTCCGCATAGGCCTGGGCGAGCTTGACGCCGAACGTTGTCGGCTCGGCATGGATGCCGTGGCTGCGACCGATCGTGACCGTGTCCTTGTGCTCGAAGGCGCGGCGCTTCAGCGCTTCGAGCAGCTTGTCGATACCGGCAAGCAGCAGATCCGTAGCGCGCACCAGCTGCACGCTGAAGCAGGTGTCGAGCACGTCGGAGGACGTCATGCCCTGATGGATGAAGCGGCTGTCGGGACCGACAAATTCGGCGAGGTGGGTGAGGAAGGCGATGACGTCATGCTTGGTGACGGCTTCGATCTCGTCAATGCGGGCAACGTCGAACGTGGCCGAGCCACCCTTTGCCCAGATCGTCTCCGCTGCCGACTTCGGGATCACGCCGATTGCCGCAAGCGCATCGCAGGCATGAGCCTCGATCTCGAACCAGATGCGGAACTTTGTTTCGGGCGACCAGATGGCGACCATTTCGGGCCGCGAGTAACGGGGGATCATGGGCTTGTCGTTTCCTTCACGAGTGTCGGCTGCGCTGTAGCAAGAAGCGCGGCGAAGCTCAAGTTTTTGAGGCAATCAAACAGGGATTAGGGCGCTGTCTTGACCGGAACGGCGATCCAGCGGCCGTTCTGGCCCTCGAAACCGGCGCTGAGGACCATGATCAACGCGACTTCCACCGGAGCGCCTTCGAGCGACGAGCCGCTGACGACGCCAGCCAGCCGGTAACCGGTGACGCAGCCGCGCGAAGCCGGAATGCGCTGGTCTTCGTGAACCACGTCGTTGACGGGCTTCCCGTTCCGCTCCGTAAAGCGAAGGCGCAAGGAGACCGTCTTTTCGACTATGCCTTCACATTGCGGCCCGAGCGGTTGCGGGACTTCGTCGAGGACAAGCGTATTGGCTTCTCCGACCGGCGGTACGGCCGGAACGCTGCGATAGCGCAGCTGATGGGGGTCGTTGCCGATCTCGGTGATCGGGTTGAAAGCGACGAGTTCACCTGGATGATTGGCAAGCTCGTGGGTTTCGATCATCACATCCGCGTCATTGTGCACCTGCCAGCGGGCCTTGGCGATCGTCGCTCCATCCTGTTCCAGCCGGACCCGGTACGGCGTTCCCGGCAGGTAGGTATCCTTGGCGAGGTCGAGCGCGTAGATATTGGCATAGGGAAAGCCGGATCCGTCCTGGATGCCGTATTCCTCGAAGGCGAAAACGGCGCCGTCGGAGGAAAAGCCGATCGGGCGGACGCTTGCGATATCGGCCGCGGATGTGGAACCGGCGAACAACATCGCCGCAAGTGCCGGAACCGAAGATCGCAAGGCTGATATCATCTGCGTCCGTCCTCCGCCGCAGCTTTCAGCCGCGCGATGTTCTCACGATAGGCCGCGATTCCTTCGCCTTTGTAAACCGCAGATCCGGCAACGAAGACATTGGCGCCCGCAGCGGTTGCCGCGCCGATCGTATCGGCGGTAATGCCGCCATCGACTTCCAGCTCGATCGGCCGGCTGCCGATCATCGCCTTGGCAGCGCGGATCTTGTCGGTCATCGCGGGAATGAACTTCTGGCCCCCGAAGCCCGGGTTGACGCTCATGACCAGGATCAGGTCGATGTCGTCCAGAACGTTCTCGATCGCCGAGAGGGGGGTCGCCGGGTTGAGCGTGACGCCGACCTTCTTGCCGAGCGAGCGGATCGTCTGAAGCGAGCGGTGCAGGTGCGGCCCGGCTTCAGCATGGACAGTGATGCCGTCGCATCCGGCCTTGGCAAAGGCTTCGAGGTAGGGATCGGCGGGTGAGATCATCAGGTGGCAATCGAAAAACGCGGTAGTGTAAGGTCGCAGCGACTTGATGACGTCAGGACCGAACGAGATGTTCGGCACGAAATGCCCGTCCATCACGTCGAGATGGACCCATTCGGCTCCCGCCTCGACGGCATCGCGCACTTCCTGGCCGAGCTTTGAAAAATCGGCCGCGAGAATGGAGGGGGCGATGCGGATCGGCAGGGCGGTGGCGAGCGTCATGGGTCGAAAGTCTCCGGTTGTCGACGGTCCCTCTAACATTGCGGCGCGGGCGGAACAATCGTCAGTCTGTCGCCGGACGCGAGAGGATGAACGTGGATCCACGCCATTCGAGCAGGCGGAACGGATTGTCCCTCAGTTCATGCCCGCGATCGAAGGCGATCGGGCCGATCACGGTGTTGAAGGAGCGGCTGCCGATCGTCTGTGCCAGGGGCTGGCCTGCCGCCGCGGTCACCGCCTGGTGAACAAGTTCGGTCGCGGCATAGGTCGGCAGCAGATAACCGTCCGCGTCGATATTTTTCGCGCGCAGGGCTGCGACGGCCGCTGCCGCGGAGGGCAGGGTGGCATAGTCCGGGAGGGCGACGGCCACGACGCCCTCGCGCAGGGGCACCGGACGGTTTGCCGCACGCAAGTTATCGCCGCCGAGCAAGGTGAGGGGAAAGTTTTCCGAAGCGCCGTCGCGGGCGATGATCGCCATGTCGTTTCGGTCGCCGCCGACGAACACATGGCTTGCCCCCGCCTTGGCGAGACGGCGCACCAGCGCCACCTGCTGCTCCTGACCAGGCCGGAACGTGTCGGTGAAGATCGGCGTGATGCCCATCGGTTCGAGGCGCTGACGGATGGCGCTGGCGAGCTCGCGGCCGTAGATCGTGCCGTCCTCGACCAGCGCGATCGGCTCCGCCTTCCAGATGCTGAGAATGGTTTCGGACAGTTTCTCCGCCTCGTCGCCTTCGGCTGGCGCCATGCGGAAGAACGGCCAGCCATTGCGCAGCGTGTCTTCCATCAGGATCTTCGAGCGGACTGAGACGGTAATGGCCGGGATCTGCGCGGCCTTCAGCAGCGGCAATGCGGTGGAGAGCGTCTCGACGCAGAGGAAACCGACAGCGGCGGAAACTTTCGCGCTGGCGAGGCCCTTGGCGGCGGCAGCACCGCCGTTTTCATCGCAGCTCTCATCGATCTCGACGACGGTGTCGCCGCCCGCCTCCGCTGCGGCGCGTGCGCCCTGAAAGACCTGAGTGCCGAGCGGTGCGTATGGGCCGGAGCGCGGCGCGACCACCCCGATCACTGCCGCCGGTGCCGATCCGCATCCGAGAAACGAAGCCAGCAGTCCGGCGATGATGAAACGTCGTGCTGTCATGTTTTTCCTGGGATTCTTTCTTGAAGCGACATTTAGCTTTCTGATCGCAGCCGTCAAAGAGAATCGGCTTGTCGAAGTAAAAAGCCGTAACTCCGGTGGACATCAAGGGTTTTTGCCACCATATCTCGAAGAGTAATGCGGGACTGACAGCAGTCCCCGATGCCTTTCACGAGATGCCTTTGACGGACCAGCCTTTCCTCGATCCTGTCCACTACCGGAACGGCATGGCACGATACGCTGGCCACGTCCAGGTTGTGACGACGGAATTCGAAGGCGTGCGGCGCGGCGTGACGGTGACAGCAGCCTGCTCAGTCTCGGACAATCCGCCGACCGTGCTCGTCTGCCTGAACGGCAGCAACGCGAGCAATGCCATCTTCGAGAGGAGCGGCATCTTTGCTTTGAATTCGCTGGCGGCGCATCATCAGGCGCTGGCGACGGGGTTTGCGGGCCTGAGCGGCGTTCCCGCCGACGAGCGGTTCGCACTCGGAGATTGGAAGACGCTGGTGACCGGTGCTCCGGTGCTGGCCGATGCCGTCGTCAGCTTCGATTGCAGGCTGACCGACATGAAACGGGTTTCGACCCATTTCGTCATGTTCGGCGAAGTGAAGGCCATGCATTTCGGCGAGGCGAACCCCTCGCTCATCTATCTGGATCGCGGCTTTCGTAGCTTATAGGATGCCGTTTGAAAGGGTGTGATTATGCCTGAAGGGAAAACGAGCGCTCTGCCGACCTCGATCGACGAGACGATCGCGCTTTTGGGCGCCGAGGATTATCTTGCCGGACGTTCGCTCGGCACGGTGATCTTCCTGGCGCTGAAGATGAAGCGCCCGCTCTTCCTCGAGGGCGAAGCGGGCGTCGGCAAGACCGAGATTGCCAAGACGCTGGCCAAGGCCTTGAACCGGCCGCTGATCCGGCTGCAGTGTTACGAGGGCCTCGATATCTCCTCGGCGGTCTACGAATGGAATTATCCGGCCCAGATGCTGGACATCCGGCTTTCGGAAGCATCCGGCGTCAAGGATCGCACCCGCATCGAGGCGGATCTGTTTTCCGAACGTCACCTGATCCGCCGGCCGGTGCTGCAGGCGCTCGGCCAGCCGGGTGGTCCGGCGCCGGTCTTCCTGATCGACGAGCTCGACCGCACGGACGAGGCCTTCGAAGCGTTCCTGCTGGAAGTGCTTTCGGACTTCCAGGTGACGATCCCGGAACTTGGGACGATCAAGGCCGAGGAGCCGCCGATCGTCATCATCACCACCAACCGCACCCGCGAAATCCACGACGCGCTGAAGCGGCGCTGCCTGTATCACTGGGTCGATTATCCGGATGCGGCACAGGAACTGGAGATCATCCGCCGTAAGGTGCCGCAATGCTCCGAAACCCTGTCGCGGCAGGTGGTTGCCTATGTGCAGAGGCTGCGGACAGTCGATCTCTTCAAGAACCCCGGCGTTGCCGAAACCATCGACTGGGCGACGGCGCTGACCGAGCTCGACCGGATCGCGCTCGATCCGGAAACGATCGCCGATACGCTCGGAACGCTCTTGAAATATCAGGACGACATCGCCCGCATCAAAGGCGGCGAGGGCGAGCGGGTGCTTTCCGAAGTGAAGGCCGAACTTCTGGCAGCAGGGTAGGGCCATGGCAGGCTTGAACGACGACGGAATGATTGCGCCCCCGGTTCCGGCCGGCGCTGGAGGGTTCGGTCTGGCGAGGTCTGCCGACGATGGCCGGCTCGCCGACAATCTCGTCTATTTTTCACGCGTATTGCGCCGTGCCGGGCTGAAGACCGGGCCTGCCGCTGCTGGCGACGCGATTGCCGCAGTCGATGCGATCGGCATCGGTTCGCGCGAGGAATTCCACGCGGCGCTGTCGGCCGTTTTCGTCAAGCGCCACGAGGACCAGCCGGTCTTCGACGAGGCCTTTCGCCTGTTCTGGCGTTCGCGCGATCTGGTCGGCAAGATGATCGCGATGATGTCGCCCAAGGCTGCCGACAATCGCGAGAGGGAAAAGCAGAAGGCCGGCGCCACCCGCGTCAGCGAGGCGCTGACCGCCGACCAGCCGGAGACCCCTAACCGCAAGAAACCGCCGGAGATCGAGGTCGACTCCCGCTTCACGACCTCTGCCGGCGAAATCCTCAAGCGTATGGATTTCGCCCAGATGAGCGCGGCCGAACTGGCCGAAGCCCGGCGCCAGATGGTCAAGCTCGCTCTGCCCCTGGACAAGGTGGCGACGCGTCGGTTCCGGCCGTCCAGCCGCCCGCCGAGGATCGACCCGCGCGCCACCATGCGCCAGGCAATGAAGAGCGGCGGCGATCTCATTTTGCCGCGGTTCCGCGAGCGAAAGACTGCCCCGCCGCCGCTGGTCGTGCTCGCCGATATTTCCGGCTCGATGAGCCAGTACACCCGCATCTTCCTGCATTTCCTGCATGCGCTGACGGAAAAGCGCACCCGCGTACATACCTTCCTGTTCGGCACTCGGCTGACCAACGTCACCCGCCAGATGCGCCGCCGAGATCCGGACGAAGCGTTGTCGGGCTGCACGGATGCGGTGCGCGACTGGTCCGGCGGAACGCGGATCGGCGCCACGTTTGCCGAATTCAACCGGCTCTGGTCCCGCCGCGTGCTGGGGCAGGGCGCCGTCGTGCTGTTGATCACCGACGGCCTGGAGCGGGAAGGCGTCGAGGAACTGGCACGGGAAATGGACCGGCTGCACCGTTCCTGCCGCCGTCTGATCTGGTTGAACCCGCTGTTGCGCTTCGATGGTTTCGAGGCCCGGGCGCGCGGCGTACGCGCCATGCTGCCGCATGTGGACGAGTTTCGCGCCGTCCATAACCTGCGCTCGCTTGCCGATTTGGCGATTGCATTGTCGGATGATCATACAAAGGCCGCGGACCCGCGGCGCTATTTGGACATGAGGAGGGTCGCATGACTGTTTCCGAAATTCTGGACCCCTTGCTGACCGCCGAGAGCTGGAAGCAGGCCGGCCGCAACGTGGCGATTGCAACGGTGATCGAGACCTGGGGCTCGGCGCCACGCCCGACAGGCAGCCATCTCGTCATCGACGGCGAGGGCAATTTCGAAGGCTCCGTGTCTGGCGGCTGCGTCGAAGGCGCTGTCATCACGGAGGCGATCGACGTCATCGAGAGCGGCGCGCCAAAAATGCTGGAATTCGGCGTTGCCGACGAGACCGCGTGGCGGGTCGGCCTGTCCTGCGGCGGCCGGATCCGCGTCTATGTGGAAAGGCTCGGCTGATGCAGCTCGAGGTACTAACGAAACTCAACGCCGCAAGGCGCTCCCGCAGGGCTGCCGTGGTCGTCACCGATCTTGCCAGCGATGACACGCGGGTCGTCCTTGAGGGCGAGGCCGCCTCCGGTCCGCTCGACGAGGAGATCGCCAAGACGTTTCGCAGCGGCAAGGCGGGGACTGTCGAGGTCGAAGGCCGGTCGCTGTTCCTTAACGTGCATCTGCCGCCGCCGCGCATCGTGGTGATCGGCGCAGTGCATATCAGCCAGGCGTTGGCACGACTGGCCCCGGTCGCCGGATATGACCTGACGATCATCGATCCGCGCACGGCTTTTGCGACCGAGGAGCGTTTCGAGGGTGTCGAGCTGATCGCCGACTGGCCGGAAGACGTGTTGAAGGCTCGCCCGCTCGACGCCTATACGGCACTGGCGGCCGTTACCCATGATCCGAAGATCGACGATTTCCCGCTGTCGGAAGCGCTGCGGGTCGGGTGCTTTTACGTCGGCGCGCTCGGCAGCCGGAAAACCCATGCGAAGCGTGTGGAGCGGCTGAAGGAAATGGGCCGCACCGACAACGAGATCGGCCGTATAGCCGCTCCGATCGGCCTCGACATCGGGGCCGCGAGCCCTGCCGAGATCGCGCTCGCCACGCTGGCCCAGATCGTCCAGGCGTTCCGCCGGCGCGATCTCGTCACCGCGGGGTGACGTCATGAGATACGGGACGTTCGAACTCGGCGAAGCTGAAGGCGTGGTGCTGGCGCACAGTATCAGACTGGCCGCCGGCCGCATGTCGAAGGGACAACTTCTCTCGCGAGAGGATATCGCCAGACTTTCGGAAGAAGGCGTCGCATCCGTCGTAGCGGTCCGGCTCGATCCCGGTGACATGCTGGAGGACGACGCGGCCCAGGCGGTCGCCGATGCGATCGCGCCGGACAATCTGCGTTTCTCGGAGGCGACGACCGGCCGCGTCAACATCTATGCCAGGGTGGATGGGCTTTTTGTCGCCGACAAGAGGATAGTCGATGCGCTGAACCGCATCGATCCGGCGATCACGCTTGCCTGTCTTGCCGACCATGTGGCGGTGCGCGCCGGCGACATGGTGGCGACGGTGAAGATCATTCCGCTTGCCGTCGGCGGTGCGAAAGTCACGGAAGCCGTGGCGCTGCTGGCAGAGTCGGTCGCCTTCGAGGTAAAAGCCTTCAGTCCCCGCGCGGTGACCCTGGTCGCGACCGAGCTTCCTTCGCTGAAAGTGTCGGTCATGGATCGGACCGCGAAGCTGCTGGAGCAGAGGCTCGCGCCATCCGGTAGTCGGCTAATAAAAGAGATCCGCATTCCCCATTCCGCCGAACGCCTTACCGAGGTTCTTCAGCGGCTTCGGCTGGAGGAAATTAATGAGCCGGCTATGATTATCGTCTTCGGCGCCTCGGCTGTGGCCGATCCCGACGACGTCATTCCGGCCGCCATCCGCCGCGCGGGCGGTGAGGTGGATCAGGTCGGCATGCCCGTCGACCCCGGCAATCTGCTGGTTCTCGGGCGGATCGGCAAGGTCCCGGTGCTGGGTGCGCCGGGCTGCGCGCGCTCCCCGAAGGAAAACGGTTTCGACTGGGTGTTGAACCGGCTGATGGCCGGCGAGACGCCGACCTCCTTCGATATCACCGGCATGGGCGTCGGCGGCCTGTTGATGGAGATCCCGACCCGCCCGCGCCCGCGCGATGCCACGGCGGAAAAGGCGGCGACATTGTCTGTCGGTGCCCTGATGCTTGCCGCCGGCCAGGCGCGGCGCATGGGCAAGGACGGGCCGCACAAACTGCTCGCCGAGTTCGACGGCATTCCGCTTGTCCGCCGCACCGCCGGTATCCTGCTGGCCTCGCAGGCCTCGCCTGTCATCGCCGTAACCGGTCATCGACGCGACGAGATCGAGACGGTGCTGGCCGGCCTCGATATCAGCTCTCACTTCAATCCGGACTACGCCTCCGGCATGGCAAGTTCGCTGGTTGCCGGTTTCTCCAGTCCGGAACTGGCCCAGAAGGACGGCATCCTGGTCATGCTGGCCGACATGCCGGGCGTCACGACGGAGCATCTGAACATGCTGATCGCCGCCTTTCGGCAGGCCGGCGGCGGGGTCGTGGTCCGTTCGGTCTCGGACGGAAAACGCGGCAACCCGATTATTCTCCCGCGGATCGCTTTCGATGCCGTGTTGAGGCTGGAAGGCGATGTCGGTGCCCGCGCGCTCATCGAAAACTCCGGACTTTCGGTGATCGACGTCGATATAGGTCCCGCCGCGCATCTGGACGTCGATACGCCGGAGGCGGTGACGGCCGCCGGCGGGATTTTGAAAAGGTAGGCGAATGGACAATTCCGACATCGAGGAAATGTTTGAGGGGCTCGGCCCGGTCTCGATCCGCCGCATGTTCGGCGGCAAGGGCATCTATTACGATGGTTTGATCGTTGCGATCGATCTGCGCGGCGAGATCATGCTGAAGGTGGATGCCGTCAGTGCGCCGGAATTCGAAGCGGCTGGCGCCAGGCAATGGTTCTATGAGGGAAAGAAGGGAAAGCCGGTGCTGATGCCCTATTGGTCGGTGCCGGAAGACGCCTTCGACGACCCCGACGAGATGCGCAAATGGGTGCGGCTCGCATTCGACGCGGCCGTGCGCGCCAACTCGAAATCCTGAGCCTGATCCTCGAGTGCTAGATTTCGCATCTTGCCGGACAGAATGTGAAGCGCATAGGTTCGCCTCGTATTGAGGGGCGTGGGCTGCCGAATCTCTCGGCCAGGGTCGCGTCCGGAAATTCTGTCAAAATGATTTCATCAAGTCGGCCGCTTCGGTTTTCCGGAGCGGCTTTTGCTTGAGTTCATTTTGGAAGATGTGCGAAGGCCCTGGCGGAAAAGGCCGAAAGCGGCAGAGGCGGGTTGTGAGGGTCGAACCAGCCGATATCCGACAGCTTGTCGGGCTCGGTGAGTGAAGGCTCACCGGTGAAATCCTTGGTGACGTAGATCAGCGAGACCCAGTGCTGCCGGTCGGCTTCGATGATCTCTTCGGCCACGCAGAGAAAATCGACCTTGCCGATGCTGAGGCCAGTTTCTTCCTCCGCCTCGCGGCGGGCGGCTTCCGAGGAAGGTTCCATCGGATCGACCTTGCCGCCAACAATATTCCAGAAGCCCGCTTCCGGCGCCTTGAGGCGACGGCAAAGTAGAACCTTGCCGTCGTCGCGCAGAATCACCAGCCCGGCACCGACGCCAGGGAAATCAACGCCGGGCGTGAACACGGAAGTGTTAAGCCTTGCCGCCGTTTGCGACGATCAGCATGAAAGCCGGAATATCGTCGCCGAAGCCGATCGGGGTAGGGCCGTCGTCGTGATCGCGGTGGTAACGCTGGCGACGCTCGCGATTGTCGTCGTTTGCGGGTGCCGGGGCAGGTGTCGGCCGCGAGTTGCGGTTGCCGCCATTGCTCTGCGGTTTCCTGTCTGCCTTGCGTTCCGGTTTCACGGTTTCCACCCTAGCTTCCACAAATGCCTCTTCGACTGCTTCAATCTGATTATCTTGGGTCTTCGTGTCAGCCTTGTGACTCGAATCCCCGCGCCCGGAATCAGCACGTCCCGAATCGCTTCGTCTGCCGCGGCCGCGCTCCTTATCACGATCCCGGCCCTTGCGACCACCACGTTCGCTCTCATGGCTTTCCATCGGTGCCGGAAGGGCGGAGATGTCGCCGTTCAGCCATTCGATCTTCTCGTTGATGAGCTTCTCGATGGCGTCGAGATATTTGGTGTCGGAGCGGGTGACGAGGGTAAACGCGCGGCCCGAACGACCGGCGCGGCCCGTCCGGCCGATGCGGTGGACATAGTCCTCCGCATGGATCGGTACGTCGAAGTTGAAGACGTGGCCGACATCCGGAAGATCGAGGCCGCGTGCGGCAACGTCGGAAGCGACCAGCAGCTGGATATTGCCGTCACGGAAGCTCTGCAGCATCGTCGTGCGCGAACGCTGGTCCATGTCGCCATGCAGCGCGCCGACCGAGAAGCCATGCCGCTCGAGCGAACGGAAAAGATCGGCGACGTCGACCTTACGATTGCAGAAGATGATTGCGTTCTTCAGATCGTCCTGGGCCTTGATGAGATCGCGCAGCACGGCGCGCTTCTCATAATCCTTGTTGTGCGAAGCGACGAGGCGCTGCGTCACCGTCTTGGCGGTCGACGAGGGCTTGGCGACTTCGATCCGCTCCGGGTTCTGCAGGAAGCGGTCGGCGAGCTTCTGGATCTCCGGCGGCATGGTGGCCGAGAAGAACAGTGTCTGCCGGGTGAAGGGGATCATCTTAGCGATCCGCTCGATATCCGGGATGAAACCCATGTCGAGCATGCGGTCGGCTTCGTCGATGACGAGGATTTCGACGCCGGTCATCAGCAGCTTGCCGCGCTCGCAATGGTCGAGCAAGCGGCCGGGCGTGCAGATCAGCACGTCGGCGCCGCGTTCCAGCTTGCGGTCCTGGTCGTCGAAGGACACGCCGCCGATCAAAAGCGCGACGTTGAGCTTGTGGTTCTTGCCGTATTTTTCAAAATTTTCGGCGACCTGTGCGGCGAGTTCGCGGGTCGGCTCGAGGATCAGCGTACGCGGCATGCGGGCGCGGGCGCGGCCCTTTTCCAGAAGCGTCAGCATCGGGAGAACGAAGGATGCCGTCTTGCCCGTGCCTGTCTGTGCGATGCCGCAGATATCGCGGCGCTGCAGCGCATGCGGGATTGCCCCTTCCTGGATCGGCGTGGGGATCGTATAACCCGCGTCTGTGACAGCGGAGAGGACTTTCTGGCTCAGGCCAAGATCAGCAAATGTGGTCAAAGGGAATTCTGTTTCCGTTCCGGTTCTGTACGAACACTATGGGAGTCGATGCATGGCTGCTCGACAACTGGCCCGCGACATAGGACCAAAATGTCCAAAAGTCAAGGAAAGCAAGGCGATTGGCCGCCGGATTGGTGAATGAAGATGCTCGCGGGGCAAGCCGGCTATCGTTCCGCCGGCAAAGGATTGCCTTTTGGCCGACAGCTTACCTCAATTGAGGTAGGTGGTGAGCTTCATGCCGGCATTGAGGAAGTGCACGGGATCGATGGGATTGCCGTCGCGGCGGACCTCGTAGTGGACGTGCGGGCCGGTGGAGCGGCCGGTCGAGCCTGCCTTGCCGATCACGTCCGCGGCAGCCACTTCGTCACCTTCCTTCACCAGGATTTTCGACATATGGCCGTAACGCGTGGTGATGCCCTGGCCATGGTCGATCTCGACCATGTTGCCATAACCGCTGGCAAAGCCCGCCGAAACCACCTTGCCGGCGCCGGTGCTTTTCACGTCGTCGCCGGTCGAGGCCTGAAAATCGATGCCCGCATGCAGCGCAAGCCGGCCGAGGAAGGGATCGATGCGGTTGCCGTAGCGGCTGGTGACCGGACGGCCGGGCGCGGGATTGCCGAAGGGTAGGTCTCGCGCCGTCTCGCGCACGGCTTCCAGCCGGCTCAGCGCGGCATCGAGTTCGTCGAGCGAGGCATCGAAGGCGCCGATCTGGGTTTGCGGCGCGACATAGGGGCCACCAACGCCGCTCGTGGAATCTTCCGTCACATTGTCTGCGGATGCCACCTCGACGCCGGTCCGCTTCAGGATTGCAGCGATCGCATCTGCGGTTTCCGAGGCGCCGGTCGTCAGGTTGGCGATCTTCGCAAGCTGTTCCTTCTCGATGTTCTTCAGCGACAGCGTCACTCTGGAGAAGACCCGATCGGCCCTGTCGGCGATGTTTTCGCGGAGCGGCGCATAACCAAGCGCGGTCGACGTCTGGAGCGGCGTGGCGGAAGTTTCGCCGGAGAGGAGTTTCTCGATCGCCTTGACGCCGCCGCTGCCACCGGAAAGCGAAGCCTGGCGTTCCTTGCCCGGCGGCTGAAGCGCGGTCGGCGCCGGTGTTTCCGGCGTCGTGAGGCCGGACTCCTCGGCGCGGTTCAGAAGAGAACCAAGTTTGCCGTGGCGCGAAAAGAGGGCGTTCTGCTGTTCCAGCAGCTTTTCGACTTTTTGCTCGACCACCTGCTGGTCGAGAAGCTGCCGCGAGGTGATGCGGTCGAGCTGGGCGCGCAGCGCGGCGATCCGATCCTCGTAATCGTGCTGCATGCGAGCCTGCCGCGCCATGGTCGCGCCGATCAGGTCGTCGCGGATTACCAGATAGGAGGTGGCACCGAGATAGCCGATCGCGAAAACGCCGAGAAAACAGAAGGTCAAGGCGGCCATCCAGGGCCGGATGGTCATGTGGCGGATCTTTTCACCGCTGGCGAAAATGAGAACGTGCTGGGGCGCCCGCTTCCCAAACACCCGGTTTTCGGTTCCCTTCGCCACGCGGATCTCCCGGAGATGCGACTCGTCCGGCCGCTGTTCCCATTGGTGGGATTACACATGGATATGGTTAACGAACGCTTTAATTCGAGGCGTTCAAGCGTAGCTGGTGGAGGTCAGCGACCTGTAGAATGACGGCGTCAGGCCCGCCTCGGCCCGGGCGATATCGTTGAATGGCGCCTTGAGCGATCCGCGGAAATTGGCCCGCACCAGCTGCTGGAACGTCGCTGCCGGATCCTTGCGCTCGCGGGCGCACAGGAAGCGGAACCATTTCGCGCCGATCGCCACATGGCCCTTTTCGTCATTGTAGATCACGTCGAGAACAGCTGCACTTTCGAGATCGCCGGTCTCGCGCATCTTCGCCTGCAGCGATGGCGTTACGTCGAGCCCGCGGGCTTCGAGAATGAGCGGCACGACGGCAAGGCGGGCGGTGAGGTCGTTGCGGGTGGAATGGGCGGCCTGCCAGAGGCCGTCATGGGCGGGCATGTCGCCATAGTCGGCGCCCATGTCGCTCAGCCGAGCCCGCACCATGCGGAAATGTTTAGCCTCCTCGAAAGCCACCTGCATCCATCCGTCGAAGAAGGAGTTCGGCACCGGCTCCGTCGCAAAGCGAGCGACGATGTCGAGCGCCAGGTCGACGGCGTTGAGCTCGATATGGGCGATCGCATGCAGCGTCGCGATACGGCCGTTGACGGTGTGCAGCGAACGTTTGCCAACTGCCTTCGGCGGCACCAGCTCGGGCTTTGCCGGCCGGCCGGGCCGCTCGGGCAGGGGCGGATCGAGCGGCGAGCGGAGCGACAGCCGCCGTTCGAACCAGCGGGTGGCGGTCTCCTGCGCCATCCGCGTCTTGATATCGAGATCGGCCGACAGGATTGCCGCCGTTGCGCCGCCCCGAAGCGACGTGATCGAAAACTCGCCCGCCATCGACGTCTCCTGCCTTACAGCGCCTTGAGGCTTTCAAGCACCTCCTCGGCATGCCCTTTTACCTTCACCTTCGGCCAAATCCGGGCGATGCGCCCGTCGGCACCGATCAGGAAGGTCGTGCGTTCCACACCCATATAGGTGCGGCCATACATGCTCTTCTCCTTCCAGACGCCGTAGAGATTGGCAAGGGAGGTGTCCTCGTCGGCCGCGAGAATGACCGAAAGCGCGTGTTTCTTGGCGAACTTGTCATGCTTCTTGACGCTGTCGGGCGATACGCCGATGACCGGCGCGCCGGCCTTTTCGAAATCGGCTAAAAGGCCCGTAAACGAGATCGCTTCCTTGGTGCAGGCTTCGGTGTCGTCCTTGGGATAGAAGTAGAGGACGACCGGTTTTCCCGAAAAAGCCTTGAGGGAAACGATGCCGCCGCCGTCGCGTGGAAGTTCGAAGTCCGGTGCGATGTCGCCAATGGTCAGGTTGGCCATGGATTTCCTTTCTTTCGCCGGTATCGTGAGTGATATTTGCCGCAATCGGTATATATTCGCCCGAGCGACGTCCAGAGCAGTCGCGCCCGGTCCGAATACCATTGCAGAAAGACGAGTCCTCAGCCTGATGTCGGAAATTCGCGGAGAAAGGGTCAGTTTCAGCCGGAAAGAACTCGTTCCGCTGCATGAATTGCCTTCCGCGCAGGTCGAAGATCCGATCATCGTGCACTGCCCGCTGCCAAGCCGGCGGGGCAGGCGATTCGGCAAGACCGTGCTGCTTTTCCTCCTGCTGGTGTTTCTTGCGATCGGCAGCGCCGTTTTCGCGATCGAGGGCGGCATGGTCGACAGCACGCTTTCGTCGCGCGCCCAGAGCGCCATCAACAACGCCATCGGTCCGCGTTATGTGGCCACTGTCGGCTCGACGGCCATCCGGTTTGATTCGAGGTTGCGCCTTGCGCTGGAGGCACGCGACGTCGATATCGTCGAACAGGCCACCGGACAACATCTCAGCCGCGCCGGCGCCATGCGCATGGCTGTCGATCCGCTGGCGCTTCTCGGCGGCCGGGTGTCGATCAAGCATATGGAGGCGGAACATATCCGTCTCGACACCGCGCAATTGCCCTCCGGCGATCCGTTGCCGATCTCGGAAGTCCGCATCGATGCCATGCCGGCGCTGCTGGAAGAAATTTTCCAGCGCCTCGACGAAGCACGCGCGCTCATCGAGCGAACCGGGACGGGCTCCGTCAGCATCGCCGGCATCGAAATCCTGCTGCCGGCAGCACCTGGACGCAAGCCGATCGCGCTGGCCGTCGACGATCTCGAGCTGACGCGCAGCGCCGAAGGTGAGGTCGAGATCAACGGTGCGATCAGCCTCAACGGCCGCAAGGCGGTTCTCGTGGCAGCGTCGAAGACCGTCGAAGGGGTCACCTCGTCGCTCTCGGCCAAACTGACGGGCCTCGAGGTGACATCTTTCATGCTGCAGCGAACCGAGGACGGCCGGCCGCGCGAAGGGATCGAGGGCTCCCTCGATCTCGATCTCTCGGCGGTTCGCTCACGCGAGGCCGTAAAGCCGGCTATCACCGCGACGCTTCGCCAATCGCCCGGCCATTTCTATTTCGACGGCATTGAACAGACCTTGAGCGGCGCCAATATCAATGTCGCCTACGACTTTTCGAAGAACTCGATCGAGCTGCTGAAGTCCGAGGCCCGTTTCGGCCCGACCATCCTGCCGTTCACGGGCGCGATGATCGATCTCGACAGGCTCAATCCGGACGACAAGCGTCCCGGTTTCGGCCTCGACGTTCTGTTCAGCGGGGCGACGGCCGTCGGCGCCACGACAAGCGAGCAGCCTGCGCGCTTCGACCTCAAGGCGAACGGGCGTTACCTGTCGGCGGATCGCGAGCTTCAGTTCGATGAAATGGCGGTTTCCAGCCCCCTCGGCCGCATGGCTGGATCCTTGAAAGTGCAGTTCGGCAACCAGTCTCCCGAGATCAGTTTCGGGGCGCAACTGCCGCATATGGAAGTAACCGGGGTCAAACAGCTCTGGCCGTTCTGGATGGCGCGGAAACCGCGCGACTGGGTGATGGACAATATGTTCGGCGGCACCATTACCAACGGTTCGATCGCCGTCTTCATTCCGGCCGGCCGGATGAAGGGGCCGGGCATTCCGATGGAGCTCGACAAGAACGAGCTGCAGATCGGCTTCGATCTCGCCGATGCCCGGATCAACCTGCCAGGCGACGTGCCCCCGCTGCGCGATATCGACGGCCGGTTCGATTTGAAAGGCGAGGTGATGCAGGTCGATGTCGCGCGTGCGTCCTCCTTCTTCCCGTCCGGTCGGTTCGTCGCCGTCGAAGGCGGCCGGTTCTCGATCCCGTCCACCTATGCCAAGCCTTTGATGGCGGACCTTTCGCTCAAGATTGCGGGACCTGCCGACGCGATGACCGAGCTTGCGAATTTCCGGCCGATCAATGCGTTGAAGGGGACCGAATTCAAGCCGGAGGATTTTACCGGCCATGCGCGCGTTGATCTCAAGGCCCATATGGGGCTGATCCTGGCGCACAACCCGCCGAAGCCCACCTGGAACGCCCATGTCGCTCTCGAAGGCGTCGATCTCGGCCCGCATTTTTCAGGTCGCAAGATTGGCGATCTCGATGGCACGCTCGACATCGACAACCTGACGGCACGGCTCAGTGCCAAAGGGAAGATCGATGACGTGCCGGCCGATATCACGCTGGTCGAACCCGTCGGTCCGGCCTCTCCGACAAAACGCGAGCGGATCATCAAGACCGTTCTCAACAACGATCAGCGAGAAAAACTCGCTCCCGGCCTCTCAGACGTCATTGACGGGACGGTGACGGCTCAGCTGACGCGGATCGATGAAACCCGTCAGACGGTCTCGCTCGATCTCAGCCGGGCGACGCTTTCGATCCCGTGGCTCGGCTGGACCAAGGGCGGCGGCATTCCGGCCAAGGCGCAATTCGAGCTGTCTGACACGGGAGAGCGTTCCGATATCCGCAACTTCGAACTCTCCGGCGACGGTTTTGGTGCGCGCGGCAGCTTCGCGCTCAATGGCGGGAGCCTGACGTCGGCGGACTTCTCGCATATGCAGCTCTCGCCGTCCGACAATTATGCGGTGAGCGTCAAACGCACCAAGGGCAATTTCGACGTCTCGATCAGCGGCTCCGTCGTCGATATGCGGCCTGTCGTCACCAAGATCCGCGGAGGCGGAAAGAGCGGCAGCGGCGCCAAGCGAGGTGACGACGATACGAGCAACGCCACCGTCCGTGGCAAGCTCGACCGCATGATCGGCTTCAACGACCAGACCCTCTCGAACGTGTCGTTCCTGTTTTCAAGCCGCGGCGGCAATATCTCGACGGCCGATTTTTCCGGCTCGACGGAAAGCGGGCAGGCGGTCGTCAGCGAGATGAATGCAGGCGACACGATCTCGATCACCAGCGGCGACGCGGGCGCTATCATCCGCTTCATGAACCTCTACGACAACATGCGCGGCGGGCTCCTGAACCTGCGCCTGAAGGCGCAGGGCGATGCCTGGACCGGTGCCATCGATCTGCGCAATTTCGCGCTGGTCAACGAAACCAAGCTCCAGTCTCTCGTGGCGACGCCGGACCAGGAAGGCCGCAGCCTCAACACGGCCACCAAAAAGAACATCGATGTCAATTCGGCAAAATTCCAGCGCGGTTTTGCAAGCCTGCTTTATCGCAATGGCTCGTTCGCCATAGAAAACGGCGTGGTGCGGGGCGAGCAGATCGGTGCGACCTTCCAGGGCCTGGTACGCGACGCCAAGGGCAATATGGATATGACCGGGACGTTCATGCCGGCTTACGGCCTGAACCGACTTTTCGGCGAGCTGCCGCTGATCGGTGCCATTCTCGGCAATGGCCGCGACCGCGGCCTGCTCGGCATCACCTTCAAGCTCGAAGGCCCGTTCGAAAAGCCGAGGCTGACCGTCAACCCGCTGTCGCTGATCGCGCCCGGCATTTTCCGCCAGATCTTTGAATTCCAATGAACCAGATCTTTGAACTCCAATGAAAAAGGGCCGCGAAACCGGCCCGTTTCAATTCATTGCTGAGGAGAGCGGTTCAGGCCGGGCGCACCAGGATGTGCTTCTTCTTGCCGAGCGAGAGCTTGATGACGCCGTCGCCGGTAATTTCGCCGGTGCCGATGGTCATGCGTTCGTCGCTGACGGCCTGGTCGTTGATGCGCACCGCGCCGCCCTGGACGTGACGGCGTGCTTCCCCGTTCGAACCGGCAAGACCGGCGCGCACGATCAGCGACAGGAGGCCGATTCCGGTTTCGAGATCGGCAGCGGGAACCTCGACCGACGGCAGGTTTTCGGAAAGCCCGCCTTCCTCGAACGTCTTGCGGGCGGTCTCCGCTGCTTCTTCCGCCGCTGGGCGACCGTGCAGGATGGCCGTGATCTCGGTTGCGAGGATCTTCTTGACCTCGTTGATCTCCGAGCCGCCGAGGGCAGAAAGCCGCGCGATCTCGTCCATCGGCAGCGTCGTGTAGAGCTTCAGGAAGCGCGGGACGTCGGCATCCTCGGTGTTGCGCCAGTACTGCCAGAAATCATAGGCCGACAGCATGTCCGGGTTGAGCCAGATGGCGCCCGTCGCCGACTTGCCCATCTTGGCGCCGGAGGACGTCGTCAGCAGCGGCGAAGTCAGCGCGAAAAGCTGCTGCGTCCCCATGCGGTGACCGAGGTCGATACCGTTGACGATATTACCCCACTGGTCCGAGCCGCCCATCTGCAGCCGGCAGCCGGTCCGCTTGGCCAGTTCCACGAAGTCATAGGCCTGGAGGATCATGTAGTTGAATTCCAGGAAGGACAGCGACTGCTCGCGATCGAGGCGCGTCTTGACGCTCTCGAACGACAGCATCCGGTTGACCGAGAAGTGCCGGCCGACGTCGCGCAGGAATTCGAGGTAGTTGAGGCTGCGCAGCCAGTCGGCATTGTTGATCATCAGCCCATCCTTCGGGCCTTCGCCATAGGCGAGATAGTTCGAGAAGACGCGCTTGATCGAAGCGATATTGCCCTCGATTGTGTCGATGGTCATCAGCTGGCGGGCTTCGTCCTTGAACGAGGGGTCGCCGACCATGCCGGTGCCGCCTCCCATCAGCGAGATCGGCCGGTGGCCGGTCTTCTGCATCCAGTGCAGCATCATGATCTGGATCAGGCTGCCGGCGTGCAGGCTTGGCGCCGTCGGGTCGAAGCCGATATAGCCGGTGACGATTTCCTTGGAAAACAGTTCGTCGAGCCCGGTTTCGTCGGAGACCTGGTGGATGAAACCGCGCTCGTCGAGCGTGCGGAGGAAATCGGACTTGAACCTGGACATGATCTAACTCTGGCAGGGTGGGGTTTTGGATATGTGGCCGCGCCTCTAGCACTGTTTTTGCCGGTAATCACTTCAAAAGTGATGTTGGGTGTGATCAGCGCGACGAATGGGCGGCGGTCAGCAAGGGACCGTGCAGTTCCCGAGACGCAATAGTGAGTGTGAAAAGGCAGTTTATGCATTAACGGTTTCTTGTTTCATACGCTTTTAACATCCGGCCCGGACACGGTAACCGGGTGGTGTGCAGGTCTCCTGCACTGATGGGCTGATGAACGGGGCTGCCTTTTTCCTCGCGGTGAATTTTATCATCGCCATATGCTTCGGCGCGGTTTTCGTTGTGGTTTCCACACGCAGCCGCTCGCGGACGGCTGCGCTCTGGTTTGCCGCCGCTTTTACCGTCGCCTCGCTCTCGTCAGTCTGCGAATTGCTGGTCGCCTATGCGTATCTCACGAAATTCTGGGCAATCTGCGCCTTCGCATCGGTGCTTGGCGGCATGACCTTGCTCAGGGTCGGTGTCGGCTCTCTTTACGGCCGCAAGGTCGCACCCATCTGGGCGGGCTGTTTCCTTGCGGCGGGCATCGGCCTCGACCTGCTGATCTACGACCTGCCGCGCGGAACGGCCGCACATGCCTTTTCCTACCAGACACCGTTTGCATTGGTGCTCCTCTCGAGTTCGGCGGCCGTCTTTTCATCGACCCGCCGCCTGGCGATCGACCGGGCGCTTGGTTATCTACTGCTGGCGACCGGCCTGCATTTCTTCGCCAAGGCGAGCCTTGCCGTGATTGCGGGGGCGGGCACGACCGCCAAGGATTATATCGGCACCAATTACGCGCTGATCTCGCAGAGCTCGACGGCCGTGCTGATGGTCGCGGTCGGATTGACGCTGCTGTCGGTTCTCGTCCTGGAGATCATGGCGGACGAGCGCAGCAATTCGGAAAAGGATGCGCTTTCGGGTCTCGCCAATCGCCGCGGCTTCGAGAATGGCGTCAAGGCCGCGATGGCGCTGGCGCCGAAGGCCGCGCATGCGGTGATCATCTGCGATCTCGATCATTTCAAGCGGATCAACGACACCTATGGCCACCACGGTGGCGACCTGGTGATCCGGGCCTTCGGCGATCTGTTGCAGACAAGCGCTGCCAAAAATGCGGTGGTCGGCCGTATCGGCGGCGAAGAATTCGCAATCTTCCTGCCGAGTACGACGCTCGACATGGCAACACTGTCTGCGCAGGCGCTCAGGGGCGGGACGATGGGGATAGCTGTAAGCGGGCTTCCGCCCTCCTTCGCGGTGACCGCGAGTTTCGGCGTGGCGGAGCTTGCGCCGGGCGGCGATCTTGCAGGGGCGATGCGGGACGCCGATGCCGCTCTCTACGAAGCCAAGCGCTCCGGCCGCAACCGCGTCAGGCAGGCGCCGCATATCGGCTCCCCGCAGCCGAAATCGATCAAGGCCGTCAAATGAAAATGGCCGCCGAGGCGGCCATTCCTGTAGTTTTTACCAACAGTTCTGGAAGCGATCAGCGAATACGCTTGGCCGCCGGTTCCGGCACCAGTTCGCCGTTGAGGCGACGGTCGAGATAATCCTCGCATTCGCCCATCAGCGTGTCCACCTGACCGTTGAAGAAGTGATTGGCGCCTTCGACCATCCGGTGCGTGATCAGGATGCCCTTCTGCGTCTTCAGCTTTTCGACGAGCCCGTTGACGTCCTTTTCGGGCGCGACCTTGTCGCTGTCGCCGTTGATGATCAGGCCGGATGACGGGCAGGGGGCGAGGAACGAGAAATCGTAGGTGTTCGGCTGCGGCGCGATCGACATGAACCCTTCGATTTCCGGCCGGCGCATCAGAAGTTGCATGCCGATCCAGGCGCCGAAGGAATAACCGGCGACCCAACAGCTCTTCGAATCGGGATGCAGGCTCTGCACCCAGTCGAGCGCCGAGGCGGCATCCGAAAGTTCGCCGGCGCCATGGTCGAATTCGCCCTGGCTGCGACCGATACCGCGAAAATTGAACCGCAGTGTCGTAAAACCGCGCTTCTGGAACATGTAAAAGAGCTGGTAGACGATCTGGTTGTTCATCGTGCCGCCAAACTGCGGATGCGGGTGCAGGATGATGGCGATCGGGGCGCTCTTTTCCCTGGATGGCTGGTAACGACCTTCAAGGCGGCCGGCTGGGCCGTTGAAAATGACTTCGGGCATCGGTACTCCGGTCAATATGTTCAGGTTCTAGACGAGTATCACGTCGAGTTGGACTTGACGAAGCCGCTCAGCTTTTCTAAAACTCAGTTTAGAACCATTCGAAACTTTGGGCTGCATGCTGGATGCGCGCCCGATGCGATGTCTCTTACGGCAAGGCCGACGGAAATTTCAAGGAAAATGCGGGTCCCCGTCCGCCCCATCTGTAATTCAACATCTATCTAGAAACGGAAGCCGATCAGGCAATGGCGCTGAACCGCACATATCTGGACTGGAACGCGACCGCGCCGTTGAGCGCGCCGGCCCGCGCCGCCATGCTGGATGCGCTGCAGTTGCCGGGAAATGCCTCGTCGGTTCATGGCGAGGGCAGGGCGGCGCGTGCGGCAATCGACAAGGCGCGCCGGCAGGTGGCGGCGCTGGTCGGTGCAGAGCCTGCACATGTGACGTTCGTCAGCGGCGCGACGGAAGCGGCCAACCACGTCCTGACCCCGGATTTCCGCATGGGCCGGGCGCCTTTGACGGTGGGACGCGTGTATGTTTCGGCGATCGAGCATCCGGCGATCCGCGAAGGTGGTCGCTTCGATCCGGCCCAGGTGACCGAAGTGCCGGTGACGCCGGCTGGCATCGTCGATCTTTCCGCGCTCGAGGCGCTGCTGGCCGAACACGACGGCAGCACCGGCATGCCGATGGTCGCCGTGATGCTGGTGAACAACGAGACCGGCATTATGCAGCCAGTGCGGGAAGCGGCGGCGATCGCCCATGCCCATGGCGGCCTGATGGTGGTGGACGCCGTGCAGGCGGTTGGCCGCATTCCGGTGGACATCAATGCCCTGGATGCGGATTTCCTGATCCTGTCGTCGCACAAGATCGGCGGTCCGAAGGGAGTCGGCGCGCTCGTCTCGCGCGGCGAGGTGCTGATGCCGAAACCGCTGATCCGCGGCGGCGGCCAGGAAAAGGGCCATCGCTCCGGCACCGAGAATTTCCATGCCGTGGTCGGGTTCGGCGCGGCGGCCCAGGCCGTGCGCGAAAACCTTCATGACCGCAATGCCGCGATCGAAGAGTTGCGCAACCGCCTGGAAGCGGGAATGCGCCAGGCGGCGCCCGATGCGATTATTCATGGCGAGGGAGTTCTGCGCGTAGCGAATACCTGCTTTTTCACTTTGCCAGGGCTGAAGTCGGAGACCGGCCAGATCGCTTTCGATCTCGAAGGCATCGCGCTGTCCGCCGGCTCCGCCTGCTCGGCCGGAAAGGTTGGCGAAAGCCATGTTCTGACGGCAATGGGGCACGATCCGAAGCTCGGTGCTCTGCGGATTTCGCTCGGCGTCGACACGACGGAAGATGATATCGCGCGGGCGCTGGCCGCCCTCGCAAAGATTGCCGGCCGGCGAAAACCGGCGGGCGAGGCGGCGTGACCGCTTTCAAAATTGCGCATGCGCAAATTTCCGCTTGCCAAAAGGTGTGAAAACCGCCTTCTGGCGCCTACATAAGGGAGGCAATTGTCCCCCCCGGATTGATGACAAGAATTGCCGGAATTTGAACCGGCAAGAATTGGAGTATGAACATGGCTGCCGTGCAGGAAACAATCGATCAGGTTCGCCTAATCGATGTGGACCAGTACAAATACGGTTTCGAAACCGTCATCGAAGTGGACAAGGCGCCAAAGGGTCTTTCGGAAGATATCATCCGTTTCATCTCGGCCAAGAAGCAGGAGCCGGAATGGATGCTGGAATGGCGTCTCGACGCCTATCGTCGCTGGCTGACCATGGAAGAGCCCACCTGGGCACGCGTCGAATATCCGAAGATCGACTTCAACGACCTTTACTATTACGCCGCGCCTAAAAGCACCGCCGGCCCGAAGTCGCTCGAAGAAGTCGATCCGGAACTGTTGAGGGTCTACGAGAAGCTCGGCATTCCGCTGCGCGAACAGGAGATTCTGGCTGGCGTCGAGACGCCCAGGGTCGCCGTCGACGCCGTCTTCGACTCCGTCTCGGTCGTGACCACCTTCAAGAAGGAACTTCAGAAGGCCGGCGTGATCTTCATGTCGATCTCCGAGGCGATCCGCGAACATCCCGAGCTGATCAAGAAATATCTGGGCTCGGTCGTTCCGACCTCGGACAATTTCTATGCGACGCTGAACGCCGCCGTGTTCACAGACGGTTCCTTCGTCTTCGTGCCGAAGGGCGTGCGGTGCCCGATGGAGCTGTCCACCTATTTCCGCATCAACGAGAAGAACACCGGCCAGTTCGAGCGCACGCTGATCATCGCCGAGGAAGGCGCTTACGTTTCCTACCTCGAAGGCTGCACGGCTCCTCAGCGTGACGAGAACCAGCTCCACGCCGCCGTGGTCGAACTCATCGCCCTCGACGATGCGGAGATCAAGTATTCGACGGTGCAGAACTGGTACCCGGGCGATGCGCAAGGGAAAGGCGGGATCTACAACTTCGTCACCAAACGCGGCGATTGCCGTGGCGCCCGCTCGAAGATCTCCTGGACGCAGGTCGAGACCGGTTCGGCGATCACCTGGAAATATCCGAGCTGCATTCTTCGCGGCGACGATAGCCGCGGCGAGTTCTATTCGATCGCCGTGTCCAACGGTTATCAGCAGATCGACAGCGGCACCAAGATGATCCATCTCGGCAAGAACACGTCGAGCCGCATCATCTCGAAGGGCATTTCCGCCGGCAATTCGAACAATACCTATCGCGGTCAGGTGTCGATCAACCGCAAAGCTTCGAATGCCCGCAACTTCACCAATTGCGACTCGCTCCTGATCGGTGACCAGTGCGGTGCGCACACCGTGCCCTATATCGATGTGAAGAACGCATCGGCACAGATCGAGCACGAAGCAACGACCTCGAAGATTTCCGAGGACCAGAAGTTCTACGTCATGCAGCGCGGCATTCCCGAAGAGGAAGCTATCGCCCTGATCGTCAACGGCTTCGTCAAGGACGTCATCCAGCAGTTGCCGATGGAATTCGCCGTCGAGGCCCAGAAGCTGATCGGCATCTCGCTCGAGGGAAGTGTGGGATAAATCCACGAGGAAAGATATCCGATCATGATAATCACGAAGTTGCATTTGCAAAATTGGCGAAATTTCAAAAGTGCTGATGCGACTCTGCGCGATGTGACATATGTGCTCGGGATCAATGCATCCGGTAAATCAAACTTCTTGGACGTTTTTCGTTTCCTCCGTGACGTTGCGAAGTCCACAGGCGGTGGGTTGCAGAAAGCCGTCAGTGATCGCGGTACGTTAAAAAAACTGAGATGTCTGCGTGCTCGAACTAATCCAGAGATTGGGCTCGAGATTGAGATATCAAACTCTGCTGATGACGCTTTTCCAATTTGGAAATACAAACTTTCGTTCAACACAGAAGGCAAGGGTGCTCATCGTCTTTTAATTGTAGAAGAGGTTGTTACCAAATATGACGGTGAAGGTAACGAAGAGGTTTTGATCAAGCGGCCCGATAAGCAGGACCGAGCGGACAGCGAGCGTCTTACGCAGACCGCCCTTGAGCAGATACAAGCCAATGCCCAGTTTCGAGAATTGGCTGAGTTCTTCGGAGCTACGAACTATCTGCATGTCGTTCCACAGCTCCTCAAATTTGGTGATCTTATCGGTGGGCGCAAACTGGAGGATGACCCATTCGGTCAAGGCTTTATGGAGCGCATCGCGCGGACAAGTGAAGCGACCAGAAAGCGGAGATTGGCGCGAATAGAGAAGGTGTTGAAAGAGGTCATTCCGCAGGTTGAACAATTGGATTTTGTCCGCGATGAGATTTCCGGAACGCCTCATCTTGAGGTTCGCTACATTCATCATCGTCCTCGCGGTGCAATACAGCGGGAGGATCAATTTTCTGATGGAACGTTACGATTGATTTCGCTCTTCTGGCTTTTATTAGATGGTACGTCGTTACTGTTGCTTGAGGAACCAGAGCTGTCGCTTAATGAGGAAATTGTTGCCCAGCTACCTCGATTGATTGAAAAGGTTCAGAAATCAACAAAGAAGAAGCGCCAGATAATCGTAACGACGCATAGTAAGTCTTTACTCGGTAACGCAGGTATTGATGGGCGCAGTCTTCTGATTCTACAGCCTTCCAATGAAGGAACAGCTATCAGTCAAGCAACGGATGCGGAGCTTGAGGCGATGGATTCAGGGTTTTCTCCAGCCGAGGTGGTGCTACCTCGTGCGCAGAAAGTCTCAGGAGCCTCGTTGCAAATGGACATTTTCGCATGACGTTTTTGTACTTAGCTACGGAGGATGTTCTTAGCGAAGCAGTTGGCCTAAAGATGATCCACACTGAGATCGGCGAG
Organism: Neorhizobium sp. T6_25; assembly: GCF_002968555.1. NCBI lineage: Bacteria > Pseudomonadati > Pseudomonadota > Alphaproteobacteria > Hyphomicrobiales > Rhizobiaceae > Neorhizobium > Neorhizobium sp. T6_25. Next base: position 39,719 of record NZ_PVBL01000022.1, on the reverse strand, counting down.
AAGGTCGAGATTCAGACTCTTCGTAGAAACGGGTTCGGGTATTTGAAGTCAAAGATGCACGATTTTGCAGGTATGGCGGCACGAAATGTCATCGTTTTGCTGACTGATCTAGATGCCGCAAAATGTGCACCGTCCATGAAGGCTGATTGGTTCCATAAGATAGATCAACCTAATAAATTCGTATTCCGGATTGCCGTAAGAGAAACCGAAAGCTGGCTGATGGCGGATAGAGTTCATTTTTCAGATTTTCTTGGGGTTTCGCAAAATGCCGTACCACAAGACCCTGAGACTTTAGTGGATCCCAAAGCTAAACTTGTGGATATTGCTCGAAAAGCAAAGCGCGACCTTCGATCCGACCTAGTACCAGCGCGTGGCGTAAGAGCGAAACAGGGTATCGGATACAATGAAGTCTTGTGTGGCTTCGTTGAGAGAATGTGGGACTGCCGTCGAGCATCTCAAAATAGCGATAGCCTGCGGCGAGCCTGTGATCGTCTAGCGAGTGTCGCTCATCACATAACAAACTAGGAATTGGACCATGCTTGAGATCAAGAACCTGCACGCCCGCATCGCCGAAGACGGCACCGAGATCATCCGCGGCCTGAACCTCACCGTGAAGGCTGGCGAAATCGCGGCCATCATGGGCCCGAACGGCTCCGGCAAGTCGACCCTCTCCTACATCCTGTCGGGCCGCCAGGATTACGAAGTCACCGAGGGCGACATCCTCTATAACGGCGAGAGCATCCTGGAACTCGACCCGGCCGAGCGGGCTTCCAAGGGCATCTTCCTCGCCTTCCAGTACCCGCTCGAAATTCCGGGCGTTGCCACCATGCAGTTCCTGAAGGTTGCGATGAACGAGCAGCGCAAGGCGCGCGGCGAAGCGGAACTGACGACACCGGACTTCATCCGCCGCGTCAAGGACGCCGCCGACAAGCTGAAGATCGACCAGGCCATGCTGCGCCGCCCGCTCAACGTCGGTTTCTCCGGCGGCGAAAAGAAGCGCGCCGAGATCCTGCAGATGGCGCTGCTCGAGCCGAAGCTTTGCATCCTCGACGAGACCGACAGCGGCCTCGACATCGACGCGCTGAAGATCGTCGCCGACGGCGTCAACGCGCTGAAGTCGCCGGACCGCGCCACCATCGTCATCACCCACTATCAGCGCCTGCTCGACTACATCGTGCCGGACACGGTTCATGTGCTCTACAAGGGTCAGATCATCCGCTCCGGCGACAAGGCGCTTGCGCTTGAGCTGGAAGAGAACGGCTATGCCGATATCATCGGAGAAGCGGCTTAAGCGGCCCGAAGGGAAGGATGTTGTCATGAACATGCAGACGACAAGCCGCCTCACGGCTGCGGAAACCGCGCTGGTCGAAGCCTTCGGCGCGCAGATCGGCGAACTGCCGGGCAATGGCGCCGTGATCGGCACGCGGGACCGGCTTCTGGACGATCTCAAGAAGTCCGGCCTGCCGACACGCCGCATCGAGGCCTGGCATTATACCGACCTCAAGAACCTGCTGCGTGTCCTCCCGGACGCCGCTACCGTCTCGGCAATCGATCCGGCCGCGCCTCTGGTCGAGGGATCGAAGGTCCTTTCGATCCTGCAGGGTACTGCCGATGCGAAGGCCGCCGTTGACGGCATCGAGATCGCGCTCTTCAGGGACAGGCTCGCCGACGGCTCAGCCGCGGCCGGCCTGACGGCGCTCGACAAGGACGACGCGATCGGCCGCATCAACGGCAGCTTCGTGCGCGATGGTTATGCGATCGCCGTTCCGGCCAATACGGAATTGGACGCGCCGATCGAACTGCAGGCCTTGCACGGCGCCGGCCAGGTTCATACGCGCTTCCCGGTCTCCTTCGGCGCCGCCTCCAAGGCGACGATCATCGAGCGTCACCGGTCGGTGGCGGAAGGTTCAGCGCTTGTGTCCTCGATAAGTGACATCGCGCTGGAGGACGGCGCTGACATCACCTGGATCATCCTGCAGCAGCAGGCCGCAGAGGACACCCATCTCGGCCAGATCCGCGTAAAGCTCGGCACCGATGCCAAGCTTCGGCTGTTCGTCATCAATGCCGGCGGCAAGCTGGTGCGCCAGGAACTGCGAATCGACGTGGCCGGCGAGGGTGCCGAACTGACGCTGCGCGGGGTCAACCTGCTCGGCGGCGAAAGCCACACCGACGTCACGCTGGTTCTCGGCCACAACGTGCCGAACACCAACTCGACGGAGATCATCCGCAACGTCGTGTTCGACCGCGCCAACGGTGTTTTCCAGGGCATGATCCGGGTCGCTCCGGATGCCCAGAAAACCGATGCCAAGATGTCCTGCAACACGCTTCTGTTGACCGAGGATGGCGGGTTCTCGGCCAAGCCCGAGCTCGAAATCTTCGCCGACGACGTGGTCTGCGGCCATGGCGCGACGGTTGCCGATATCGAGAGCAGCCATCTCTTCTACCTGATGGCGCGCGGCGTTCCGGAAAACAAGGCGCGGGCCATGCTGGTCAATGCCTTCGTTGCCGAGATCGTCGAGGAACTCGAGGAAGAAAAGCTGGTCGAGGCGCTGGAAGGCGTCATCTCGGCCTGGCTTGAAAAACACGCCTGAGAAGGGGCCTGATATGGACCAGAGTGCACCCTCGACGACCTACGATGTGGAAGCGATCCGCCGGGATTTTCCGATCCTGTCGACGATGGTGCACGGCAAGCCGCTGGTCTATCTCGACAACGGCGCCTCGGCCCAGAAGCCGCAGGTGGTGATCGACGCGATCAGCCACGCCTATTCCAGCGAATATGCGAACGTCCATCGCGGCCTGCATTTCCTCTCGAATGCCGCGACCGAAGCCTATGAGGCGTCGCGCGAAAAGGTGCGCCGGTTCCTGAATGCCGGTTCGGTGGACGAGATCGTCTTCACCAAGAACTCGACCGAGGCGATCAACACGGTCGCCTACGGCTGGGGCATGCCGAATATCGGTGCCGACGACGAGATCGTCGTGACGATCATGGAGCACCATTCCAACATCGTGCCCTGGCATTTCATCCGCGAGCGGCAGGGCGCCAAGCTGGTCTGGGTGCCGGTCGACGACGAGGGTGCCTTCCATATCGAGGATTTCGAAAAGTCTCTCACCAATAAGACCAAGCTCGTCGCCATCACCCATATGTCGAACGCGCTCGGCACCGTGGTTCCGGTCAAGGAAGTCTGCCGCATCGCCCATGAGCGTGGCATTCCAGTTCTGATCGACGGCAGCCAGGGCGCCGTGCACATGCCGGTCGATGTCCGCGACATCGATTGCGACTGGTACGTGATGACCGGGCACAAGCTTTACGGTCCGTCCGGCATCGGCGTGCTTTACGGCAAGTCGGACCGGCTGAGGGAGATGCGGCCGTTCCAGGGCGGCGGCGAGATGATCGTCGACGTCACCGAGGATATCGTTACTTACAACGATCCGCCGCATCGTTTCGAGGCGGGTACGCCGCCGATCGTCCAGGCGATCGGGCTCGGCTACGCGCTCGACTACATGGACAAGATCGGCCGTGCCGCGATCGCCCGCCACGAGGCGGATTTGGCCGCCTACGCGGTGGAACGCCTGCGCGCCATCAACTCGCTGCGGATCATCGGCAATGCGCCGGGCAAGGGCGGCATCTTCTCCTTCGAGCTTGCGGGCGTCCACGCCCATGACGTCTCGATGGTGATCGACCGTAAGGGCGTGGCTGTCCGCGCCGGCACCCATTGCGCCATGCCGCTCTTGAAGCGCTTCGGCGTCACCTCCACATGCAGGGCATCGTTCGGCATGTATAATACCCGTGCCGAAGTGGATGCGCTGGCCGATGCGCTCGACTACGCGCGAAAATTCTTTGCTTGAGGACTATTGCCATGGCCGCCGATGAAACGGAATTGAAGTGGGACGCCCGCGAGGGACTGATCCAATCCGCTATTCCGGCCGATGAGTTGGCGCGACTGAGCGACGACGTGATCGGAGCGCTAAAAACGGTCTATGATCCGGAAATCCCTGCCGACATCTTCGAACTCGGTCTGATCTACAAGATCGACATCGAGGACGACCGCATGGTGAAGATCATGATGACGCTGACTGCGCCAGGCTGCCCGGTCGCCGGCGAAATGCCGGGCTGGGTGGAAAACGCCGTCGGCGCCGTCGAAGGCGTGTCCGGTGTCGAAGTCGAGATGACATTCGATCCGCCGTGGACGCCGGAGCGCATGTCCGAAGAAGCCCAGGTGGCTGTCGGCTGGTATTGATCGATTAATCGGTCGGTACTACATTTGAATCGTGAAACACCGGACCTTGAATCCGTGTGCGGAAGGAGAATGAGCCCATGGGCTTCGCCATTATGACCATGACCGATGCCGCCGCGACCCGCGTCAAGCAGCTCGTCGCCAGTTCCGGACCGGAGGCCAAGGGCCTGCGCGTGGGGATCAAGAAGGGCGGCTGCGCCGGCATGGAATACACGGTCGATCTCGTCACCGAGCCCAATGCCAAGGACGACATGATCGAGTACGACGGCGCGAGCGTCTGGATCGAGCCTTCCGCCGTGCTTTATCTCCTCGGCACCCAGATGGATTTCGAAGTCACGCAGATGCGTTCGGGCTTCACCTTCGTCAATCCAAACCAGACGTCTGCCTGCGGTTGCGGCGAGTCGGTTGAGCTGAAGCCTGCGGATCTTGCCGCGCTCGCAAAGCAGCGCGAAGCCGAAGTTCACGCCTGATTACCTCATGAATTCGTCAGATGGGCGAGGAGCGTCTCCATCGCTCTTCGTGCCGCTTCGACGTCGCCCGCCCGGATGGCGCGGATGACGGCGACATGCTGGGTTACCGCCTGATCCAGCCGTTCGATAGAGGCCGTCGAAAACCACCGCCGCCGCGAATGGGTCTGGAGCGGCGCCAGCGCCGAGGTCAGGAACCGGTTGGGGCAGGCCTCCTCCAGAACCTCGTCGAAACGCTTGTCGGCATCCAGGAAGCCATGAATGTCACCGGTCGCCGCAGCGGCACCCATCGCCTTGGCGCAGTCGAGGAGGGCGCTGCGTTGCTCATCGCTGGCATGTTCCGCCACCAAGGCTGCTGCAACCGGTTCAAGCTGGCGCCGCACCTGCATGATGTTTTCGTGGTCGCTCTCGATAATCTCAGTGACCTGCAGCCCGACGCGCGGGCGCACCCGCATCAATCCCTGCCATTCGAGTTTCTGGATCGCTTCGCGCACTGGCGTGCGGCCTTGGCCCGCAAGGCCGATGAGCTGCTTTTCCGTTACCAGTGCGCCGGGCGGCAGCTTCATGGTGACAATCAGGGTTTCAAGCCGGTGATAGGCCTGTCTGCTGAGCGATTCAGCTTCGGATGCCATGGTAATCCTCTCTGATATATCAGAAGATGACATGTCGCATTTAGAATGGCAAGCCGAGCTGATATATCAGTCTGCAGTATACAGTTGTTCGTCGGCGCCCCCGGCGGCCAGAGGCGCTTTGGTCATTCGTGCCGGAGCGCTTCGATCGGATTGAGCTGCGCCGCACGCCGGGCGGGGAAATAGCCGAACACCATGCCGATCGCCGCCGAGAAGGCGAAGGCAAGCAGGATGATCGTCGGGCTGGCGACGAAGGGCACGCCGAGGAAGCTGACGACACCATACGCAAGCGCAAGGCCGGCAACGATGCCGCTGACGCCGCCGAAGATCGACAGCATCACCGCCTCGACGAGAAACTGGGTCAGCACCTGCCGCTCAAGGGCACCGATCGCGAGGCGAATGCCGATCTCGCGGGTGCGTTCGGTGACCGAAACCAGCATGATGTTCATGATGCCGATTCCGCCGACCAGCAGGCTGACAGCCGCCACCGCGCCGAGCAGGCCGGTCAGCAGCACCGTCGTGCCGGTCATTGCGGCGGCGACCTGCGACATGTCGTTGACCGAGAAATCGTCCTCGCGGCCGATCGCGATCCTGCGCCGTTCGCGCAGCAGGCTTTCGACGTCCGACTGGACCTTTGTGGTCGCCACACCATCCTGCGCCGACAGGATGATGCTGCTGATCGTCGTCGTGCCGCCGATCCGCCGCTGGTGGAGTTTCAAGGGCATGATGACCGTGTCGTCCTGGTCGTCGCCCATGCCGGACTGGCCCTTGACGGCAAGCACGCCGACCACCGGGCAGGCGACATTGCTGACACGGATATTCTGCCCGACCGGGTTGGCTGCGCCAAAGAGTTCCTTGCGCACGGTCTCGCCGATGATGCAGGCAGCCTGGCTGCCACGATCTTCGTTGGCGAGGAACGACCGGCCGAGAGACAGATCCCAGTCCTGGGCGATCAGATAATCATTGTTGGTGCCGATCACGCTCGACGAATGGTTGGCGCCGCCGGCAATCACGGTCGCGGTGCCGCGGTTCACGGGCGCCACGGCGCGAAGCCCGGCCACCTGTTCCTGGATCGCCAGGACATCCTTGTCGTTGAAGCGCTTGGCCTCGCTGCTGGCGCGTCCCGGTCCCCATTGACCCGGACGGACGAAAAGCGTGTTCGTGCCGAGGCGGGACAGTTCGGCCTGCACCTTCGCCGTCGTGCCGTTGCCGACCGTCACCATGGCGATCACCGCCGCGACACCGATGACCACGCCGAGCACGGTGAGGAAGGAACGCAGCATGTTGCGGCTGATCGCACGCCAGGCCAATTTCGCCGTCTCAAAGAACATGGTCGTGCTCCTTCACCTGCGCCTGATCCGAAGCGAGATGACCGTCGATGAAGCGCAGGAGCCGCTTGCCATAGGCGGCGATGTCCTCTTCGTGAGTGACCATGATCACGGTAATGCCGTTGTCGCGATTGAGCCGGGTGATCAGTTCCATGATCTCTGCGCTGGTCCTGGTGTCGAGATTGCCGGTCGGTTCGTCGGCAAGCAGCACGGCGGGATCGGTGACGATGGCGCGCGCGATCGCCACGCGCTGCTGCTGGCCGCCCGACAGTTCCTGCGTCGTATGGCCCTCGCGCCCCTTGAGGCCCACCTGTTCCAGCGCGACGAGCGCACGTTTGCGCCGCTCGCGGTGATCCATGCCCCGATAGACCAGCGGCAGTTCGACATTTTCGACGGCGGATGTGCGGGCGAGCAGGTTGAACCCCTGGAACACGAAGCCGAGCATGTGACGCCGCAGCAGCGTCAGCTGCGCGCGGTCGAAGCCACTCGTCGGAATGCCCTGGAACAGATATTCACCGGATGAAGGCACGTCGAGCCCGCCGATGATGTTCATCGCGGTGGACTTGCCGGAACCGGACGGCCCCATGATCGATACGAACTCGCCCGCCGTGATCGACAGGTCGATATGATCGAGAGCGCGGATCGTCGCTTCGCCGTGCCCGTAGAACTTCGAGACCTGCCTGAAGGTGATGATGGGAGGGAGCGTCATCAAAACCCTCCTCAGCTCGCCCTGGCGACGGCGTCCGTGATCAGCAGATCGCCTTGCTTGACCTCGCCGGATTTCAGCACCGTGAACTGCCCGTCGGTCGGGCCGGTCTCGACCTGAACCCGGGTCGGCACGCCAGCGCGCAGGACCCAGACGGCACGGCCTGCACTCGATGCATTGTCGCCACCGCGATTGCCGCGCGGCCGGGGCGGTGCGAAGAGCCGGGTGAGGAAATTGCCGCGGCTGCGCGCCGTCGTCGGCGGCGAGTAGCGCAGCGCCGAGTTCGGCACGAGAAGCGCGTCGGTGACCGATTGCACGGTGATGTCCGCAGTTGCCGTCATGCCGGGACGCAGCAGCAGGTCGGCATTGTCGACAGTCAGGATCGCCTTGTAGGTGACGACGTTGGAGACGGTTTCGGATGCAAAGCGCACTGCCTGGATGGTGGCCGGAAAGTTGCGATCGGGATAGGCGTCGACCGAGAATTTCGCCGACTGGCCTTCCTGGACATGGCCGACATCCGCCTCGTCGACCGCGACCTGTAACTCCATGCGCTTCAGGTCTCCGGCGATGGTGAAGAGCACCGGCGCATTCAGTGAGGAGGCGACGGTCGCCCCCGGATCCACGTCGCGCGTCAGCACGATGCCATCGATCGGCGAAACGATCTTGAGCTTGAGAAGATTGAGCTCCGAGAGCCGCAGATTGGCTTCGGCGGAAAGAACGGACGCCTCGTTGACGGCCTTGGTGGCGAGCGCCGAATCATAGGTGAATTTCGCCGCGTCCAGCTCCTGCTGGGTCGAAATGCGGTTGCTGACGAGCCCGGTCAGGCGGTCGAGCGAATTCTTGGCCGAGGCCGCTTCCGCTTCGGCCTTCAGCACGTTGGCCCTTGCCGAAGCCAACTGGGCGCGGGCGCTCTGGACATCCGCTTCCTGCTTGTTGGTGTCGAGCTCGGCGAGCACGTCTCCCTGTTTCACCGCGCTGTTGTAGCTGACATTGACCTTGCGGACGGTACCCGACAATTCGCTCGATATGTCCACCTGATCGGTCGGCTGGACCGAGCCGGTCGCCGTGACGATGACCGAGAGGCCGCCGCGCTTTGCCGGCTGGGTGGTGTAGTCGTAGCGCGGGCCGCTGCTGCCGAAATAGCTGTAAGCGCCTGCCGCAGCGGCAACGACAACGATAAGGACCGTCGGCCAGACCCAGCGGCGCTTCTTGCGCTGGTTTCCCGAATTGGCCAGGATCGCGGCGAGATCGGGCGTGCCGCTGGTCTTTGTTGCCGGGTCGGGGGTGTTCTGCACGTTCAACGGTCTGTCCTTTGCTGGGTAGCGATACAACCGGGACTAAATCTCCCGCTGCGCCGTCCTGCGGCGCAAATCCGCCGGAAGCGTGGTCGCCGGAGGGAATTCTTCTGCTCTCTCAATGACATGAAACCGGAAATGATAAAACTTAAATATCGGTAACCTATGGAGGCGAAAGAATAATTTCCGTTTCGTCCTGTGCTTAAAGCCTGCAAATAGTAATGGTGCATAAAAATACGGGTATACTTACAGTATTATGGTTGGAAATTCTCTGCGTTGGCTTGCGCTTTCGCAGCTATTCTGACCGCCCGAGGCGCCTGCCACGCTGGCCATGATCTTGTGTTCACCCTGACCAATAAAACCAAAGGTATACTCGACCGAAAGCGTGGGCAGCAGTTCGGGACGTTCTCCGCGAGTGGCCTGTTTTGTGAAAGCCTCCCAATTTCGAAGAGCATGCATCGATATTCCCATTCATGCGTTGTCGAAACGCAGAAAAGGAGATTTCCCATGATCGATGCTGCAAGAATCAAGGAACACGCCGAAGTCATCGGCGCGGATGGTGCCCATGTTGGAACGGTCGACCACGTCGAAGGCAGCCGTATCAAGTTGACGAAGAAGGACAGCGGCGAGGGCGGCCATCGAGGCCACCACCACTTCATTCCGCTGGAACTGGTCGCCGATATCGAAGGCGACAGGGTCCGTCTTTCGGCAGACGGCGATGTCGCGGTGACATTCGAAGAAGAAGAGGGCGGCAAGGCCGTTCACTGATTGCTGGACATACAAAGGCCGGCGCTTGGAAAGAGGCGCCGGCCTTTCCGCATTTCAGATTCCAATTTTACCGCGTCGCGATCACTGTGTCGAACCTGGAACGCCGAAGCGTTCCGGCAGGAAGGCGGTCTCCGCCGGAGGGCCGCTGAGGCGATCCGATTTCGTGCTGGCGGTCGGTCCGGCGGGATGCATCAGAAGGGTAACGACAAGGCCGCCCGCGATGGCGGATCCCAAGGCAATCAGGACATTCTGGGCGCTCATGACTACGGCTCCTCTCCATCCTGACAACCCCCGGAAAACAGGAAGGTTCCGGCCTCACGCCATCGTGTCAGTTCTGGGCCGAGAGTTCCGTGGGTGAGGCCATGATGTCGCCACCGCCAAGCGACTGATCGGCATATTTGAATGCCAGGATGCTGAGCACCGAAACGATCATGACCACGAATATAACGCGCATAAGACGCTCCTTCGGCCGGGCAAACGTCTTTTGTCTAGGAAGGTTCCGGCGTGGGTTTCATCAGGAGATGATAATTCACGCCTAAGTTTTGGTTAAAGCGAGATTGACTCTACCGTTACGGCGCGGCTGACTTTCCGCCGGCGGCTCCCATCTAAGCCCGGATGACTGATTTCCCTAGGACGTGGATGAGGGCGGCCGCCGAAGCAAGGAGCTATCGGCGAATGTATATCCTGGCGACCGAGATCGTGGCTGCCGAAGCCGCTCCCGGCGACTTGAAGAGAGCGGCCCGCCGGGTGTCTCGGGCTCTGGAGGACGTTGTCGACAAACCGATCGCCGATGCGCTGGTGCTTGCTCGGGCAAGGGCAAGGTTTGCAGAACTCGTCGCCGCGTTGGACAGGAGTGTGGGCGGGACCAAACGACCGCCGCCCGGTCGCGACAACCGGGCGGCGGCGAGATGATCAGGCGAGGCCGATGTTCAGCCGATCGAGAAGGGGACCGCGACGAAGGTCTGGTTCTCGCCGCGCTGGATGAGGAGCAGGACGGACTTGCGCCCGGACTTGCCGGCTTCCGCGACCGCCGCCTTGGCTTCCTTCGCCGACGTCACAGGCTGCTGGTTGATCGAGACGATGATATCTCCGGCCTGCAGGCCGGCGTCGGCAGCCGGCTTGTCGGGGGCAACGCTTTCGATCACTGCGCCGTTTTCCCGACGCGGCAGGTTGAGCGCCTCGCGGATATCCGGCGTAAGATCGGCAAGACCGATGCCGATGGTCGGAACGCGCTGGGCACTCTGCGTGGACTTGTCACCCTTGTCGGCAGAAACCTGCTGCTGGTCGGGCTCGTTGCCGCCAACAGTGATGCTGAGATTGCGGCTTTGGCCCTGACGCCAGACGGTCAGGCCCTCCTTTGCGCCGGGCGTCAGGTCGGCCACCATGCGTGACAAATCCCGCGGCGACTTGATCTGTTGGCCGCCGAGCGCGGTAATGACGTCGCCGGTCCGGATGCCGGCCTTGGCCGCCGGCGTGTCGTCGTTGACATTGGCGACCAGCGCGCCTTCCGGCTTGTCGAGGCCTATGGCGCTAGCCACATCCGCCGTCACCGGCTGGATCTGCACCCCGATGAAGCCATGCTCGATTGAGCCGTCCTTCATCAGCTTGGCGACGACCTTCTGGGCCTGGTCGGACGGGATGGCAAAGCCGACACCGACACTGCCGCCGTTGGGGGAATAGATTGCCGTATTGATACCGACGACCTTGCCTTCGAGATCGACCAGCGGGCCGCCGGAATTGCCATGATTGATCGGTGCATCGATCTGGATGAAATCGTCATAGGGGCCGCTGTGGAGATCGCGGCCGCGGGCTGAAACGATGCCGGCGGTGACGGTCGTGCCGATGCCGAACGGATTGCCGATTGCCAGAATCTGGTCGCCGGCATTGAGCTTGTCCGAATCGCCCCAGGCGATCGTCGCCAGCGGCTTCGGCGCGTTGATCTTGATGACGGCGAGATCGGATTTCGCGTCGGCGCCGATCAGCTTGGCCGGGACGTCGGTGCCGTCGTCGAGCGTCACCTTGATATCGATCGCGTTGTCGATCACGTGATTGTTGGTGACGATGTAACCGTCGGCCGTGACGACAAAGCCGGAGCCGAGAGCTTCGGTCCGGGGAGCCTGACGCTGCTGCGGCATATGGCGCGGCATGGGAATGCCCTGCTGGCCGAAGAACTGCCGGAACTGTTCGTCGAACGGCGAATTGTCGTCCAAGGGCGAGCTGTCGTCCGAAGCGACGTTCTGCGCCTTCATCGTGGTGGTGATGGTGACGACGGCCGGTTTGTCGGCGGAAACGATCGGTGCGAACGAACCACCCGGAGCGACGATGCCCGAAACTGAGCCGGCAGCAGCCGTTGCCGTGGTTGCTGCATGCGCCGCATTGGTGCCGAGAATGACCGGCACGGAGAGCGGGACAGCGATGATGGCGGCGCCAAGAAGTGCCGCGATCCGATGTCTGCGAAGGATATTTGACATGGAGGTCTTCCTTTCAATCTGCAGCCCTTGCGACGGGAGGCGGCGCTTTGGGGCGAACAGGATCGGAGCTGCGCGGGTGAGCGCGGCCGATCGGTTGGGGTTCTGGAGATTTGCGGAGCTGAAAAGCCGGCCTTGGAGAAAGCCGTCGCATCAGAAACCGGTTCACGGGAACGCGGGTGAAGCGACTTCGAACGCCTGGCTATCGAAGTCGATCGCTGGGCGGTCCGGTGAGGTGCATGACCGGGCAGGACGCCGGCGACACGGGGGAAGGCTGGTTTATCGGGACGAGCGAGCGCATATCTGAGCTCCACCTTCGGCAAACGGTTGTGAAACTGGCTCTGCCGTCACGGCCTCTCCGGCCGTCGGCAGCATTCAGTCTTGAAGACAGAAATACGCCTCTAAGCCTCGAAGGTCAGCTTAATAATAAATAAGGTTTGGAAGGCCCCATTTGCCGAACTTTAGGCCAAATGCTCCGCTCCGGAGACGTCTTTGATCTCACGAAATAAGCTATTTCAAGGGCTTGACGCTGCACCCGGAGTTTTCGCCCGCCCGCGATTTGCAGCCGCAAACGTGATCTGGCTGTAATGAATGGCATCCGCTCTGAAGATGAGCAAATTGTAATGGGTGAGGCGGGGCTTTTTCGATGCGTTTGAGCGTGATCCAGGACCGGATCTAAGAAAGGACGGCCGACGTGATCTCGTGGCAGCGACGTGACGTCAATCGGTCGCCCGACCCCGTTCTAAAGTTAACGGCAGTCGCGTCCTGATCGGCTTGTGACAGACCGGCCGGATTTCGTCCACCCACATTGTGACGAAGCAGTGCGCAGCGATTCTATCCGCCACTGCGAACGAGACAGCGCGCGGAGCCTTGGCCCATGCACACCAAACCACTGCAATCGCATTGGTGCCGTTTAAGTGTATGATTGAATTTGGGTATGGTGAGAGCGTCGGGGTTCGAACCCGAGACCTACTGATTAAAAGTCAGTTGCTCTACCAGCTGAGCTACGCTCTCCCGCGGCCGCGGGTAAGCGCGTCCTTGAAAGTGCGCGGAACATAGGCAGGTGACCCCTTGCGGTCAACCCGCAAAAACAGCAAAAATGCGGCTATCTGACGCTTTTCCGCCGCGGTGCGAAAAGGTGATTGGCATTCGCCGCGTTCGGCCATTACCTCAAGCGTAAGACGCGGGCTCCCGGAAAGCCCGCCATCCGGAGCCACACGTGTCGATTGCCGAAATATCCCTGCTGAGCGCGCTTCTTGCCGGCGCATTGTCGTTTCTCTCTCCTTGCGTGCTGCCGCTCGTGCCGCCCTATCTCTGTTATATGGCGGGCATTTCGGTCGAGCAGTTCCGCGGCGGCGGAGGGGCGGCGGTTATCGATTCGGGGGGCGGAACACGGCGGGCGGTACTCAAGTCGGCATTGTTCTTCACCCTCGGGTTCGCCACCGTCTTCGTGGCGCTCGGGGCCGGCGCCTCGACGATCGGCGTGCTGTTGCGTCAGCATGTCGATCTCCTGTCGAAGCTCGGCGGCCTGATCATCATCGTCATGGGGCTGAATTTTCTAGGGGTTTTCCGGATAGGCCTTCTCGCCCGCGAGGCACGCTTCCAGGGCGGCGGCCAGCCGGCGACGCTCTCCGGCGCCTATGTCATGGGACTTGCCTTCGCTTTCGGCTGGACGCCCTGCATCGGCCCGGTGCTTGGCGCCATCCTCGGCGTCGCGGCATCCCGCGACACGGTCGGCGAGGGGGCGGCATTGCTCGCCATCTATTCGCTCGGCCTTGCCGTGCCGTTCTGGATCGCCGCCGGCTTCTCCGGTGCGTTCATGCGGTTCCTCACCCGTTTCCGCCGCCATCTCGGCATGGTCGAGAAGGTCATGGGGGTCTTCCTGATTCTGACTGGGCTTGCTTTCATCTTCGGTTTCGTCACTTCGGCCGCAATCTGGTTCCAGCAGACCTTTCCAATCCTGATGCAAATCGGCTAACGGAAAAGCGTCTTCCAATACGGCCCGCTCGTTCGGGCAGGGAACCGATGGCCGATATCATTGCATTGCTGTTGCCCTTCTTCGGGCTGATCTTCATCGGCTATCTGGCTGCGAGAGCGACGAAACAGCCGGCCGAAGCGCTCGGCTGGATGAATACGTTCATCATCTACGCGGCTCTGCCGGCGCTGTTCTTCAAGCTCGTTTCCCGCACCCCGGTCGAGCAGTTGACCCGGGCCGACTTCATCTTCGGTGAGATCGGCGCGACCTACCTGGTCTTCTTCGTTCTCTTCCTGATCGGCTTCTTTTTGCGTCGCAATTCGTTCGCCGATTGCACCATCCAGTCGTTTGCCGGCGCCTACGGCAATATCGGCTATATGGGGCCGGGCCTGGCGCTGCTGGCTTTCGGTGAAGCGGCAGCGGTGCCGGTGGCGCTGATCGTCTGTTTTGAAAACGCCGCGCATTTCATCGTTGCGCCTGCGATGATGGCGGTGGCCGGCGGCGACAAACGCCCAGCCAGCCACGTGGTCGGCGATATCGTCCGGAAAGTCGTGCTGCACCCATTCATCATCTCGACGGCGCTCGGTTTCTGCTTCGCGGCATTTGCCGTTCAGCCGCCGGCTGCCTTCCAGCGGCTTATCGATTACCTCGCCCAGGCGGCGGCCCCTTGTGCGCTGTTTGCCATGGGGGTGACGCTGGCGCTCCGGCCGATCAAGCGCGTGCCGGTGGAGATCAGCTATATCACGGTCTCCAAGCTGATCGTGCTGCCGATGACCACCTATGCGGTCCTGTCGCTGATCGGCAATTTCGATCCCGTTTGGATCTATTCCGCGACTTTGCTTTCGGCGCTGCCGACGGCGACCAACGTTTTTGTCATCAGCCAGCAATACGGCGTCTGGCAGGAGAGGGCGTCGGCGAGCATCCTGATCATTACGGTCGCATCGGTGGCAACGCTGCCGGTGCTGCTTTACCTCATCACTTCAGGCGCGTTACCGCCGGATCTCTTTCCGTAAGGCATCGACGACGGCACGCAGGCCACGACCCGGTTCGATACCTTCCCGCATCAGCAGATTGCGAAGCGGCGGCGCGTAGCTGAGGATGTGCAGGCCGGCGGCGCGCAGCATCTGGACGGGCAGGAAATCCGATAGCAACGAACGGTTGAGGAGATCGACGCCGACTGTGCGGCTGAGGATGTCCGGGCCGCGGCGCCGGTTGAAGCGATCGCCCGCATCCGCAGGCACCGGACGGTCGCCGGTTGCGGCAAGCAGGTCAGAAAGCGCGATGATGTCGCGCAGCGACAGGTTGAGGCCCTGCGCTCCGATCGGCGGAAAGGCATGCGCGGCCTCGCCGATCAGCGCCAGCCGACCCCTGCCGAACCGCTCTGCCATCAGGCTGGAGAGTGGCCACGCCTGTGCCTTGCCTTCGACCTTCACCTTGCCGAGCATCGACTGCATGCGGTCTTCGACCAGCCGCGACAGTTCCTCGGTCGGAAGCTCGACGAGACGGCGGGCTTCATCCGGCTTCACCACCCAGACGAGGCTGGAGCGCAGGCCGGGCAGGGGAACCTGGGTGAACGGTCCGCTTTCCGTATGGACTTCGGTCGAAACATTGCCGTGCGGCAGGCTGTGGGCGAAGTTCAATACCACCGCCGACTGGGGATAGGACCAGCGGCGCACGCCGATGCCGGCCGTTTCCCGCGCTTTCGACTGACGCCCGTCCGCACCCACGACGAAATCGGCGCTGGCAATCGTGCCGTCCGACAGTGTCAGCATCACTCTCTCGGCCGAGAAATCGAAGGTCTCGACGGTCTGGGCGACGTTGGTAATATTGCGTTCTGCAGCCACCGCCGCATCCAGCGTTTCCGACAGCGCCCGGTTTGGTATGTTGTAGCCGAAGGCGTAGAGGCCGACATCCTGCGCCCGGAACTGCGCGGTCGGCGCGCGCAGCAGCCGCTTGGTACCGTCGACGATCTGCATGACCGAAAGCGGCGCGGCGGAAGGCGCGATCTCCTCCCAGACGCCAAGTCGTTCGAGAAAGCGAATGGAGTGGTCCATCAGTGCGGTCGTACGCTCGTCGGTTTTCTCGGACGAAGGCGCGATGATCGCCACCTTGCGGCCGGCACGCGCGAGCGCCAGTGCGGCAACCGATCCGGCCAGTCCCCCGCCCACCACGGCGATCTCGAAATGCTGCATGTCCGTCGTCCTGCTCTGCAAAATGTACTCTCGATTATCTAGAGCTTCGCGACGGGCATATCCATGGGGCACGGCAGCGCAGCATGGAAAAAGCACTGCTCTATGTCTGGCGTTGGGGCAAGCCGGTTGCAATGCGCGGTGATTGGCCGCATATCTCGCCGGATAAGCGAAAGGCGGGACTGACGCGTGATCAGACGAATCTTCAATTACAAAAAAGTTCCGTATGCCGAAATTCGCGCCTTCTCGGTTCACCTCCTGACGGCATCCGGTTCGTTCCTCGCTTTCCTCGGGGTCGTCGCGGCAGCCGAGCATCGCTTCGTCGACATGTTCTGGTGGCTGGGGCTGGCGCTCCTCGTCGACGGCATCGACGGACCGATCGCCCGCAAGGTGCGGGTCAAGGAAGTCCTGCCCAACTGGTCGGGCGATACGCTCGACAACATCATCGACTACGTGACCTACGTGCTGTTGCCGGCGTTTGCGCTTTACCAGAGCGGCATGATCGGCGAGCCATGGTCTTTCGTCGCCGCCGGCGCGATCGTCGTCTCAAGCGCCGTTTATTATGCCGACATGGGCATGAAGACGGACGAGTACTTTTTTTCCGGCTTTCCGGTCGTCTGGAACATGGTCGTGTTTACGCTATTCGTCGTCGATGCGAGCGCCACGGCGGCTCTGGTCCTGGTCTCCGTATCGGTTGTCCTCACCTTCCTGCCGATCAACTTTCTGCATCCCGTCCGCGTCAAGCGGCTCCGCCCGCTTAATCTGGCCGTCTGCCTCATCTGGTGCGCGCTCGGCGGCTATTCGCTGCTCCTGCATTTCGATACGCCCGACTGGGTCGTCTACGGCGTCGTATTGAGCGGCATCTACCTCTATTGCATTGGCGGCGTTCTGCAGCTTTTCCCCAGTCTCGGAAAATAGTTGGGCGTTCCGGAAACGGCCTTTTCTTTAGTGTTGTGCGAAGCAACAAAAACGGTATCAATATCAGTCGAATGTCCGGAGGGATCGCTGGACGTCGTCAAAGTCAATACGCCGCGTTGCCCTGAAAAACCTCGAAGAAGGTAGGTACGCGGTGAACGAGGGGGTTCAGTGACGTTATCCGAGGGTCCGGCGACCGTTCCGCTTCTGTCGGTTCGAGGTTTGACCAAGCTTTTCGGCAGCTTCGCGGCTTGCAACGCGATCGATTTGGATATCGCTCCCGGCGAAATCCACGCATTGCTCGGTGAAAACGGTGCCGGCAAATCGACGCTGGTAAAAATGCTCTTCGGTGTGCTGCAGCCAAGCGCCGGCCAGATCCTCTGGCAGGGCGCGCCCGTGACGATCGCCTCGCCGGGCGAGGCCCGCCACCTCGGCATTGGCATGGTCTTCCAGCATTTCTCGCTGTTCGAGGCACTGACGGTCGCGGAAAACATCGCGCTGTCGCTCGACCCGAAGATTTCGCTCGCCAGGATCTCGGACGAAGCGGCGTCGCTTTCCAAGGCATATGGCCTGCCGCTCGACCCCCAGGCGCATGTGGCGGACCTGTCCGTCGGCGAACGCCAGCGCATCGAGATCGTCCGGGCGCTGCTTCAGAACCCCAAGCTGATCATCCTCGACGAGCCGACTTCAGTCTTGACCCCGCAGGAAGCGGACCGGCTGTTCGAGACGCTGTTCAAGCTGAAGGCCGAGGGCCGGTCGGTTCTCTATATCAGCCACAGGCTGGAGGAAGTGCGCCGCATCTGTGATCGCGCAACGGTCCTGCGCCATGGCAAGGTCACCGGTGCCTGCGATCCGAGCCAGGAAACCCCGGCCTCGCTTGCCCGCATGATGGTCGGCTCCGACGTTGCCGAAGTCCATCGGGACAATGCGGCGGCACTCGGCGATATCCGCATCGAGGTCAGCAATCTTTCGGTTCCGGCGCGCACGCCTTTTGCAGTCTCGCTGAAGAACATCGCCATGAAGGTCCGCGCCGGAGAAGTGCTGGCGATCGCCGGTGTTGCGGGCAACGGACAGGGCGAACTCTTCGATGCGCTCTCGGGCGAATATCCGGTCGCCGAAGACGAGGCGATCCGCATCCGGGGCAAGGCGGTCGGCCGCACCGGCATCAATGGCCGCCGCCTGCTTGGCGCCGGCTTCGTGCCGGAAGAGCGCCACGGCCATGCCGCCGTCTCCGCCATGGCGCTTTCGGACAATCTCCTGCTCGCCCGCAGCCAGTCGGACAAGAAGGCTTTTCTGTCCGGCGGCGCGTTTTCCGTCATCCGCTTCGACGCGATCCGGTCCGCCACCCGCCGCATCTGCGAGGCGATGGATGTCCGCAAGAGCGGCGAGGATCCGCAGGCAGGCTCGCTCTCCGGCGGCAACCTCCAGAAATTCATCGTCGGGCGTGAGCTTGACCGGCAGCCCTCGGTACTCGTCGTCAACCAGCCGACCTGGGGCGTCGATGCCGGTGCCGCAAGCCGCATCCGCCAGGCGCTGATCGATCTCGCCAGGTCGGGCTCGGCTGTTGTGGTGATCAGCCAGGATCTCGACGAGATTTTCGAGGTGGCGACGAATATCGCCGTCATCTCCGAAGGCAGTCTCTCCAAGGCCTATCCGGCCGGCACGCTGACCTTGGAACGCATCGGTCTGCTGATGGGCGGTATCCACGAAAGCCATCCCATTCCGGAGACGGCGCATGCGCATTGAGCTCCAGAAGCGTGCCCGGGTCTCGACGTTGTTCTCGGTCCTCTCGCCGCTGCTGGCGCTGGCGCTGACGCTGCTTTTCGGCGCCATCATGTTCTGGCTGCTCGGGAAGAACCCGGTCAGCGCTCTCTACAGCTTCTTTGTCGAGCCGCTGCTGGAAGTGTGGTCGCTCCACGAACTGGCGATCAAGGCGGCGCCGCTGATCCTGATCGCGGTCGGCCTGTCGGTTTGCTACCGGTCCAACAACTGGAATATCGGCGCCGAAGGCCAGTTCACCATCGGTGCGATCACCGGTTCGATCCTGCCGGTCATGTATCCGGACTGGCACTCGCCGTTGATCCTGCCGCTGATGCTGATCCTCGGGATGATCGGCGGCGCGCTTTATGCCGGCATACCGGCGCTGCTGAAAACCCGCTTCAACACCAATGAAATCCTGACCAGCCTGATGCTGGTCTATATCGCCCAGCTCTATCTCGACTGGCTGGTCCGCGGCCCATGGCGAGATCCACAGGGCAACAATTTCCCGATCACGAAGACTTTCCAGATCGAAGCGGTACTGCCGGAGATACTGTCGTCCGGCCGCGCTCACTGGGCCTTCATCTTCGCCATCGTCGCCGCCGTGGCGCTCTGGTTCATGATGCGCTTCATGCTGAAGGGCTTCGAGGTCTCGGTGCTCGGCCAGTCGGAGCGGGCAGGGCGCTTTGCCGGCTTCTCCGCCCGCCGCATGGTATGGTTCTCGATGTTGCTGTCGGGTGCGCTTGCCGGGCTTGCCGGCATTTCGGAGGTCTCCGGCTCGATCGGCCATGTCCAGCCGGTCATCTCGCCGGGCTACGGTTTCACGGCGATCATCGTCGCCTTCCTCGGGCGGCTCAACCCGCTCGGGATCATCGCTTCAGGCCTCGTTCTGGCGCTGACCTATCTCGGCGGTGAGGCGGCGCAGCTGTCGATCGGCATTTCGGACAAGGTCAGCCGCGTCTTTCAAGGGTTGCTGCTCTTCTTCGTGCTCTCCTGCGATACGCTGATCCACTACAGGATCCGGCTGATCTTTGCAGGCGCGAAAACGGCGGAGGTGAAGGCCTGATGTTCGAAGCAATCCTTCTCACCGTCATCACCGCGTCGACCCCGCTGGTTCTCGCCGCACTCGGCGAACTGGTAACCGAGCGCTCCGGCGTGCTGAACCTCGGCGTCGAGGGCATGATGATCATGGGCGCGGCCTGCGCCTTCGTGGCCGCGCAACTGACGGGCTCACCCTATATCGGCATCCTCGCCGGCATTCTGGGCGGCGGGATCTTCTCGTTGCTCTTCGGTTTCCTGACGCTGACGCTGGTGGCCAACCAGGTCGCCACCGGCCTTGCGCTGACCATCCTCGGTCTCGGTCTCTCCGGCCAGATCGGCGAGGCCTTCGTCGGCCAGCCGGGCATCAAGCTGCAGCCGATCGTCTTTCCGTACCTTTCGGACATCCCGTTTTTCGGTCGCGTGCTCTTTCGCCAGGACCTGATCTTCTACGTATCGATTGCGCTTGTCGTCGGCATCAACTGGTTCCTGTTCAGGAGCCGGACCGGATTGAAGCTGCGGGCGATCGGCGACAGCCATGCCTCCGCCCACGCCCTCGGCATCAACGTCATCCGCACCCGCTACCTGGCGGTCATGTTCGGCGGCGCCTGCGCCGGACTTGCCGGCGCTCAGCTTTCGCTCGTCTACACGCCGCAATGGGTGGAGAACATGTCGGCCGGCCGCGGCTGGATAGCGCTCGCGCTCGTCGTGTTCGCCTCCTGGCGGCCATGGCGGGTTCTGGCCGGCGGGTACCTCTTCGGCGCCGTCGGGATCGGCCAACTGCATGCGCAGATCGTGGCGCAGAACCTCGGCATCGTCATCCCGTCGCAGTTCCTATCCGCACTTCCTTATGCGGCGACTATTGTCGTGCTGATCATCATTTCGCATAATCGTCGCACGACGCTCATCAATACGCCGGCCTCGCTCGGGAAACCCTTTGTCCCCGACCGGTGACCACGGAACCAAAAACAAAACGTCTTCAAGCCAATAGAGGTTAGGAAATGAAGAAACTGATTATCGCCCTTGCCGCATCGGCCGCCCTGATGGGCGGTTTTTCGACCGGCGCCGTGGCTCAGGAGAAGAAGAAGGTCTGCTTCATCTACGTCGGATCTAAGACGGATGGCGGCTGGACCCAGGCCCATGACCTCGGTCGCCAGCAGCTCGACAAGGCACTCGGCGCCAAGGTCGAAACGCCCTTCCTCGAAAACGTGCCGGAAGGCCCGGATGCAGAACGCGCGATCGAGCGCATGGCCCGTTCCGGCTGCTCGCTGGTCTTCACGACGTCCTTCGGCTTCATGGATGCCACCGTCAAGGTCGCCGCGAAATTCCCCGATGTGAAGTTCGAGCATGCGACCGGCTTCAAGGCTGGACCGAACCTCGCGACCTACAATTCGCGCTTCTACGAAGGCCGTTATATCCAGGGCCAGATTGCCGCGAAGATGTCGAAGAAGGGCGTCGCCGGTTACATCGCCTCATTCCCGATCCCGGAAGTGGTGATGGGCATCAACGCCTTCGAACTCGGCGCCAAGTCGATCAACCCGAACTTCAAGCTGAAGGTCGTCTGGGCCAATACCTGGTTCGACCCGGGCAAGGAAGCCGATGCCGCCAAGGCGCTGATCGACCAGGGCGTCGACATCCTGACCCAGCACACCGACACCACCGCTCCGATGCAGGTCGCCGCCGAACGCGGCATCCTCGCCTTCGGCCAGGCCTCCGACATGATCGCGGCCGGCCCGAAGACGCAGCTGACCGCCATCGTCGACACCTGGGGTGCCTATTACATCAAGCGCACCCAGGCGCTGCTCGACGGCACCTGGAAGTCCGAGCAGATCTGGGATGGCCTGAAGGACGGTATCCTGACCATGGCGCCCTATACCAACATGCCGGACGACGTGAAGGCGATGGCGGAAGAGACGGAAGCCAAGATCAAGTCGGGCGAACTGCATCCGTTCACCGGCCCGATCAACAAGCAGGACGGCACCGCGTGGCTGCCTGCCGGCGAAAAGGCGCAGGACGGCGTCCTGCTCGGCATGAATTTCTACGTCGAAGGCGTGGACGACAAGCTGCCTAAGTAGGGAAAACAGGCCGGAAACGATCGCGGTATCGTTTCGACGGCACGCTCATCTCAGCGACCGGGAATGGTCGGCGTAATAAAAAAGGGCGGTCCGTGGACCGCCCTTTCTGTTTCGACCTTTTGGGCTGTCACGCAGCCAGCGAGGCGATGTCGATGACGAAGCGGTAGCGCACGTCGCTCTTGATGACGCGTTCGTAGGCTTCGTTGATATCCTGGATACTGATCTTCTCGATCTCGGACGTGATGCCGTGCTCGCCGCAGAAATCCAGCATTTCCTGAGTTTCCTTGATGGAGCCGATCATCGAGCCCGAAAGACTCTTGCGGCCGCCGATAACCGAGAAGGCATGGACCGGGACCGCATGTTCCGGGACGCCGACCAGCACCATGGAGCCGTCGAACTTCAGGAGGCCGAGATAGGCGTTCCAGTCGATTGTCGTGCCGACCGTGCAGATGATCAGGTCGAACGTGCCGGCGAGCTTAGCGAAGGTCTCGGCGTCGCTGGTGGCGTAATAATCCTTGGCGCCGAGCCTCAGGCCATCTTCCTTTTTCGACAGCGTCTGGCTGAGCACGGTGATATCGGCGCCCATGGCCGCACCGAGCTTGACGCCCATGTGGCCGAGGCCGCCCATGCCGACGATCGCGACTTTCATGCCGGGACCGGCCTTCCAGTGGCGCAGCGGCGAATAGAGCGTAATACCGGCGCAAAGCAGCGGAGCGCCGGCGTCGAGCGGAATATTGTCCGGGAAGGAGAGGACATAACCTTCCTTGACGACGATCGAATCGGAATAACCGCCATAGGTCGGCGTCGTGCCGTCGGCCTCGACGTCGTTATAGGTCTGGGTAAGGCCCGGCAGGAAATGTTCGTAGTCGAGATCGCGGGTGGCGCAGCCGATGCAGGAATTCACGAAGCAGCCGACGCCGACACGGTCGCCGACCTTGAACTTGGTGACCTTGGAGCCGACGGCCGAAACGACGCCGGCCACTTCATGGCCAGGCACCATCGGAAAGCGGGAATTGCCCCATTCGTTGCGGGCCTGATGGATGTCCGAATGGCAGACGCCGCAATATTGCACCGAGATGACGACGTCGTCGTCATCGGGTTCGCGGCGCTCGAAGGTGAAAGGCGTCAATGGTTTCGACGCGTCGGTCGCGGCATAGCCTTTTGCAATAGCCATGGGAGCTCCATTCATCTGTTGGGGTTGGAAGGGAATTGGACGCGCGGACTATGCCTCCGGACCTCGCAACGGCGTTAGAGCGATCCTGCGAGCTTTGTGCACGATCCTGCAAAAGTGATCGCCCGCCTGTTGGTTTCAGGAGCAAGTCGGCATAGGAAAAGCGGTCACCTGCTCATTCCGGAGGCTCCATGACACTGCCCTTCAATCCCTATCACGAGGCGGCCTCGATTGCCGCGCGGCACGTTCAGAAGGATGGGGAAGTGTTCACGGCCGTTGGGAATCTGATGCTCAGCCGGCGGACGGTCCCGACCGCACCGCTCTACATGGACTACCGGCCCTGCCTCGGTTTGGTCCTGCAAGGCACCAAGAGCGTCAAGCTGGGGGACGAGACGATTGCCTATGGCGTCGGCGATTATCTTCTCACCTCCATCGAATTGCCGGTGACCTCACGCGTCACGGTCGCAAGTCCGGAGGTGCCGCACCTATGTTTCGCGCTTGCCATCGATCCGGACCGCCTGTCCGCGCTGCTGGAGCGGGTAGACGTTCCACGGCCTGGTTCCGAAACTGATGCCATGCGCGGCATCGTCTCCAACGTCGCGCCTCCGGAATTGCTCGATGCAGCCACGCGGCTGCTTCGCCTCCTGGACCGGCCGGCTGATATTGCGGCCATGGCGCCGCTCATCGAGCAGGAAATCCTCTATCGCGTGCTTTGCGGGCCCGACGGCGCACGGCTTGTTCATATCGCGACCGCCGAAAGCCGCAGCAACCGCATCGCCCGCGCCGTCGCCTGGCTGCGCGCCAATTTCCACCGCACGCTGCGGATCGAGGACCTGGCGGACCATGTCGGCATGAGCCCGTCCTCGCTGCACCATCATTTCAAGTCGGTGACGGCGATGACGCCGGTGCAGTTCCAGAAGAAGCTGCGCCTGCATGAGGCGCGGCGGCTGATGCTGCTGGAGGGCCTCGATGTCGGCAGCGCCGGCCATCGGGTCGGCTACCAGAGCCCGTCGCAGTTCAGCCGCGAATACAGCCGGCTCTACGGCATATCACCGCTGCGTGACGTGGGTGCGATCCTGGCCGCGGCGGAATAGCGAGGCCTAAAACCCTCGGGGATCAACCGGGGAATTTCAGCGCCTTGTCGTTGCGGCACTGGGCGAGCTTGAGTTGCTTGAACGTATAGATTTTGGTGATCTGTCCGTCGCCGTCCGCATCGACCTTAATGCAGGCGCAGGCGTAACCGTAGCTGCCATTGGTGCGGACATAGTCGCGCTCCGAAATGTCCGGGATGAGATCCATGCCTTCGGGCTCGTCCTCGCTTCCCTGGGTGCGGATCGTCCAGGTGTCCTCGGCGTCGTCCAGCCACCAGTTGCCGGGCGTCGGGTTCTGGATCCAGCCGCAACGGTTGTCGGCGGCATGGGCAACAGCGGCAAGGGCAAGAAAAGCGAAGGCGGCGATGGCGCTGTATACCCGGTTCATGAATGTCCTCCTGATCGTTCGGGCGATTGTATCGGCTCCGGGAACGTCTAGCTTAAAAACCTTCATCGTTGATGATCGGACCTTGAAAGAACGGGCTTGACGGCGGCAGCGGATGCTTTATACGAGCAGAACCGTACCGTACGGTACGCAAAAGGATCTAAAACCGTGAGAGCCGATACCTCCGACATGCCCGAATTTTCGCCGCGCCAGAACGCCGTTCTGGAACAGGCGCTTCGGCTGCTCGTGGAAGGCGGCGAGAAGGCGCTGACCACCTCCGGTCTTGCCCGCGCCGCCAATTGCTCCAAGGAAAGCCTCTACAAGTGGTTCGGCGACCGCGAAGGCCTGCTGGCGGCGATGATCGCCCATCAGGCGAGCAAGGTGCGCACCTTCGAGCGTTCGGGCGAACGGCTGACCGCCGATCTCCTGCGTGATCACCTCGAGCTTTTTGCCCGCGATCTGCTGGTCGTTCTGGCCGGCGACGTTTCGCTGGCGCTGAACCGGCTGGCGATCGGCCAGGCGACCCGGGAAGGATCGAAGCTCGGGAAGCTTCTGCTCGAACACGGCCGCCGGCAGATCGACCGCCGCGCCATGGCGCTGATCGACCAGGGGAAAAGGGCAGGGCTGCTGCGCTTCGACAATGCGGATGCCGCCTATCACACGCTTTACGGCCTGATCGTTTCCGACCTGCATGTACGCATGTTGCTCGGGGAACCCGGCCTCAAGGATAATGCGCGCCAGGCGGAGAGGGCGGTCGGTTCGTTCCTCACGCTGCACGGCACGCAGAAACAATCGGCGGACGTGCTCGGCGTCTCCGCTGGACGATAACAATCATCAACAGACCTCACGCATAGGGAAGGAAAAAACGATGCGCGTTTATTATGATCGGGATGCCGATATCAACCTCATCAAGTCCAAGAACGTTGCCATCATCGGCTACGGTAGCCAGGGTCGCGCGCATGCGCTGAACCTCAAGGACTCGGGCGCCAAGAACGTCGTGATTGCACTCAAGGCCGGTTCCGGAACGATCAAGAAGGCGGAAGCCGACGGCTTCAAGGTGATGACCGTTTCCGAGGCCGCCAAGTGGGCCGACCTGATGATGATGGCGACCCCGGACGAACTCCAGGCCGACATCTACAAGGCCGAAATTGCCGGCAACATCCGCGACGGCGCCGCAATCGCCTTTGCGCACGGCCTCAACATCCATTTCGGCCTCATCGAGCCCAAGACCTCGGTCGACGTGGTCATGATCGCGCCGAAGGGCCCGGGCCACACGGTTCGCGGCGAGTACCAGAAGGGCGGCGGCGTTCCCTGCCTCGTTGCCGTTCACCAGAACGCTTCCGGCAACGCGCTTGAACTCGCTCTCTCCTACGCCTGCGGCGTCGGCGGCGGCCGTTCGGGCATCATCGAAACCAACTTCCGCGAAGAATGCGAAACCGACCTCTTCGGCGAACAGGTCGTTCTCTGCGGCGGTCTCGTTGAACTGATCCGCGCCGGTTTCGAAACCTTGACCGAAGCCGGCTATGCGCCGGAAATGGCCTATTTCGAATGCTTGCACGAAGTGAAGCTGATCGTCGATCTGATCTATGAAGGCGGCATCGCCAACATGAACTACTCGATCTCCAACACGGCCGAGTGGGGCGAATACGTTACCGGTCCGCGCATCATCACCGCTGAAACCAAGGCCGAGATGAAGCGCGTCCTGAACGACATTCAGACCGGCAAGTTCACCTCGGACTGGATGCAGGAATACCGCGCCGGCGGTTCGCGCTTCAAGGGCATCCGCCGCATGAATGACAGCCACCAGATCGAGGAAGTCGGCGCCAAGCTGCGCGGCATGATGCCCTGGATCGGCAAGAACAAGCTGGTCGACAAGAGCGTCAACTAAGCTTTCAAGTTCGGGGGTGGAACTAGTGTTCCGCCCCCGATTTCTGAACATAGGTGACATGCGGCAGGTGTTCGAAATGCCGGTCGCAGGTCAGAAGGTCGGCATCGAGGAGCCTTGCCGTCGCGTAGATGATGGCATCGGCGGTCGAGAGCTGGAAACGGCGGGAAACTTCGGCCGCATCCAAGGCAATTTCGGTGCCGAGTTCAACAACGAGGCATTCGGTTGTATAGGAAATGAAGCGGTCGGCAGATTCCTCGCCCTTCTCCCGCATCAGCCATTTGCACATTTCCATTTGAATGATGGTAGGCACGATTAATTCGTGCGTTTCAGGAAACTCGCCTGCCAGGCGAGAAGCCAGAGGACTGTCGATCAGCCATTCGATCCATGCCGAGCTATCGACAACGCGCATCAGTACCGATCGTCCCTGTCCCGGTAATTGCTCGTGTCGGCGCCCTTTGCTATTCCTCGCAATTCGTCTCGTGTCGGCACCGGGACGAGAACGACACTCTTTCCTTTTGGAATGAAAGCAAATTGCTGCCCAGCTTGCCAATTATGCTTTTCACGGATTTCCTTGGGTATGGAAATCTGGAATTTGGACGACAAGGTCGCAACTGCCATGATCTTACCTCCGGCGCATCGATCGCTTATTGGTAAGATAGGTCGGTTCGTGGTAAAGCACAATGGTCCAAAAAATCGCAGCTACCTCGATAGGTCAGTCTTGCTGACCTATCGGTCTTTGTGTAAAGTTCGGACAAAGAAAATTGAAATAAGAGGAAACATCCCGTGCTTGATTGGGAACAAATCTTTGCGACGCGCTCCAGCCGCATGCGCGCCTCTGAAATCCGCGAACTGCTGAAGCTGCTCGACCAGCCCGATATCATCTCTTTCGCAGGCGGGATTCCCGATCCGGCGCTGTTTCCGGACGTGGCTTTCAAGGAGGCCTATTCGGACATTTTTTCCAGCGCCCAGGTGGGGGCGGCGCTGCAGTATTCCGTCAGCGAAGGCTATAAGCCGCTGCGCGAATGGATCGCTCGCGACGTCGCCAAGATCGGTATCGATTGCACGCCCGATAACGTCTTCATAACCTCCGGATCCCAGCAGGCGCTCGATTATCTCGGCAAGCTGTTCCTGTCGCCGAACGACACGGCGCTGGTTACCTGGCCGACCTATCTCGGCGCGCTTTCGGCCTTCAATGCCTATGAACCGAATTACGACCAGCTGTCGCTGAACGGCAATCGCACGCCGGAAGCCTACCGCGACACCGCGGCCAAGACCGGCGGCGCCGTCAAGTTCGCCTATCTGTCTGCGGATTTTTCCAATCCGACCGGCGAGACGATCGACCTGGCGGCCCGCGAAAGGTTGCTGGCGCTTGCCGACGAACTCGATATCGCAATCCTCGAGGACGCCGCCTATCAGCACCTGCGGTATGACGGCGAGGCCATTCCGCCGATCATGGCGCTCGACATCGCCCGCCGGGGCGGTATCGAAAACACCCGCACGATCTATAGCGGCAGCTTCTCGAAGACGCTGGCGCCGGGCCTGCGCGTCGGCTTCGTGGTCGCGGCGATGCCGGTTATCCGCAAGCTGGTGCTGATGAAGCAGGCGGCGGACCTGCATTCTTCGACGATCAACCAGATCGCCATCGAGCACGTCGCCTCGCGCGGCTTCGACGCCCAGGTCGCCAAGATCAGGTCCGTCTACAGCAAGCGGCGTGATGCGATGCTGGTGGCACTCGACAAATACATGCCGAAGAATGCCACCTGGACGCGCCCGGAAGGCGGCATGTTCGTGTGGGTGACTTTGCCGGAAGGCATGGACGGTGCCGAGCTGCTGGCAAAATCGATCGCCACGGAAAAAGTCGCCTTCGTTCCGGGGAGGGCGTTCTACGCGGACGGCAGCAATGCCAATACGCTGCGCATGAGCTTCTCCTGCGCAGACGAGGCGATGATCGACGAGGGTATCAAGCGGCTCGGCCGCCTGATCTCCAACGCCATCCGTGCCGCTGCCTGAGCCTTCTAAGTTTTCTCCACGGAAAAAGCCTGCCGCAGAACGGCAGGCTTTTTTGTTGGTGCCTATGCTTTCCGCTGTCCGGTCAGTCGGCGGCCAACACGATCAGCATGTCGCCGTCCGAATAGGTGGTCACCTCGGACCGGGGCGGGTTGACCACCACGCCGCCGAGATTTCTGAGGTCGGCATCGCCTGGCCGCTGACGGCGGTGGCCGATGGCAATTTCGCCGCGGCGAAGGGCCGCGAGCGCCACGGTGAAGAAGTTCACCGGCTTCGAGATATCGACGTAATCGCTCATCGGCCGCATGTAGATTTCGGAGCCGGCCTCATCCAGAAGCTCTTCGAAGATCGCCGCCATGGATTCATTTTCGGAGGCTTGAGCCAGCATCAGGCTGACCAGCTTGTTGCTGACGACGAAATCCTCGGCGCGGGTCACTTCCGCCAGCTCGCGGTTGCGTACGTCGATCATCTCGCTGACCACGCTGATGTGCTTGCCGGCCTTTTCGCCGATCTTGCGGAGCTGCAGCAGGGTGATCAGCGTACGGGTGTCGGCCGATTGCGCCATCATGCTGTCGCTGTAGCCGAGAACCAGGACGTGGTCGTAGGACGGGATATCGAGGGCATCGAGTGCCGAACGGCTGCTGGTGTCGATCACCCGGTGATCGACGGCGAGCAGTGCCTTGTCGAGGTGAAGTGCTGCAATCTCGTCTTCGAATTCCGGCGTGTCTGCGGCGATCATCAGCCGCGAGCCGGGGGCCACGTAACGGACGAGTTCGGTCGCGATGATCGGGCCGCGGCGGTTCCAGCCAAGGATCAGCGTGCGTTCGGCAGTCTTGCCGCGTTTGACGATGGCCTTGATGGCATTCTTGTCGATGCCCATGTCGCCGGACCAGGTTTTGATCGAGTCGTCGTCCTCGGCGATGATGACTGCGCGATCACCGGCGACGATCACCTGGTTCGGGTCGGGGTTGAGGCGGATTGCGCCGTCCTTGTCGCAGAGGCCGATCAGCGTGCTGTTCTCGTAAGCGAGCACTGCATTGCCGAAGGACTTTCCGACGAGGCCGGGCTGTTCGAGCGTGTAAATTTCGCAGCCGTCGAAATCGAGCAGCTCGGAATAGACCGCGCTCAGGCCCGCCTGTCGGCTGGTATGGACGACGATGCGGGCGATCAGATCGTCGGCGAGCACCAGCTGCATTTCGCCGCCGCCGACGATCCTTGCCACTTCGGCATTGTCGGCGTCGCGGATTTCGGCGGCAATCATGTATTTTTCTGTCCGCCGGTTGGGATCGTTGACCAGCGCAAGCACCGTCTTGATAACCTGCGGGTCCGCGTCCTCGCCTTCGGGGGAGAGCACGATGATCGACCGCGACGTCTGCGGGTTGACGATGCCGAGATCGTAGAGATCGGTCGGATCACCGCTGCGGCAGATGATCTTGGTGTTCTTGCGATCGACGACCTTGGTGGCGATTTCGTCTTCCATCTCCACCTTGTCCTTGTTCGCCATGATGACGATGCGAGGATTGCGGCGGCTCTGGTTGGCGATGACGAGTTCCGAGATGACGTCGAAGATCGAGGGCGACCAGTTGAGGATGATCGTGTGCTCGGTTTCGAGTACCCGCGAGCGCCCCTTGCGCAGCTCGTCGAGCTTTTCCTCGAGGCCGGAGGAGATGACGCCGATCAATGCCGAGAAGACGAAGATGCCGGCGAGCGTGACCAGCAGCATGATGATGCGGAAACTCCAGCCCTGGTCGGCGCCCATGGTGCCGGCATCGAAGGTGCGCATCAGCGATTCCCACGTGCCTTCGATGAAGCCGAGCGACTCGGCGCCTTCCGGCGCGATGCCGGTTACCGCGAGTATCGCGCCGGCGATCATGATCACGATCAGCGATATCAGCGCCAGCCAGCCGATCAGCGCGATCGCGCCGCCCGCCATGCTCTTGTCGAACCCATAGCGCAGTCGTGCGCCCCAGTTGTCCCGGCTTTTCATTCTGTGCCCCCGAAATATACCCTGGAGCACGAGATGGCAGGATTTGGTTGCGAAACAATTGAAGTGGCGGGGTCCGGCAGTGCCGCTGTGCCGGAATGATCGAATAACAGTAAATTTAGTCTTCGTATTTCGGTCGCCGCTGGTAAAACATGCTGGAAGATCGGCGTTGCCCCCAGCCTGTCACATGGCTGTCAAGCAGGAATGCTTATCGTCCGCAGCTTATGTTCGAACAGGGACGCTCCGATGAAGAACCTTCTTTCCGCTTTCACCGCCCTCGTGGCTTTCGGCATGATTGCCGGCGCCGCCGAGGCCGCCGATCTCGTGCTCTATACCAGCCAGCCGAACGAGGACGCCCAGGCGACCGTCGACGGTTTCAAGGCCGCCAATCCGGGGCTCGACGTGCAGTGGGTGCGTGACGGGACGCCGCAGATCATGGCCAAGCTCAATGCCGAGATCCAGGCCGGCAACCCGGCGGCCGACGTTCTCCTGATCGCCGACACGGTAACGCTCGAGCGCATGAAGCAGGCAGGCCAGCTGATGGCCTACAAGTCGCCGGAAGCCGCCAATTACGACAAGGCCCTCTATGACGCCGACGGCTTCTACCATTCGACCAAGCTGATCACCACCGGCATCATCTACAACACCCAGGCCGCGATGAAGCCGACCAGCTGGGCAGACCTTGCCAAGCCGGAAGCCAAGGGCCTCGTCACCATGCCGAGCCCGCTTGCCTCGGGTGCCGCCCTTATCCACGCACAGACGCTCTCCGGCATCCCCGGCCTCGGCTGGGACTACTACAAGAACCTCAAGGCAAACGGCGCGATTGCCGCCGGTGGCAACGGCGCGATCCTGAAGTCCGTCGCTTCGGGCGAGAAGGCCTACGGCTTCGTCGTCGACTACCTGCCGATCCGCGAAAAGGCGAAGGGCGCTCCCGTCGAATTCGTCTTCCCGAAGGAAGGCGTTTCGGCCGTCACCGAGCCGGCAGCGATCCTTGCCTCCACCAAACATGCGGACAATGCCAAGAAGTTCATCGACTACGTGCTTTCCCAGAAGGGCCAGGAAGGCTTCCTGAAGCTCGGCTACATCCCGGCCCGCAACGGCATGGCCGTACCGGCCGGCTTCCCGGCGCGCGAGACGATCAAGGTCCTGCCCATCAACGCTCCCGAGGCGCTCAAGAACTCGGAGAAGGACGTCAAGGGCTTCGCGGATATCTTCGGCATCAAAGGCTGATATAAGCGCCATATGACGCGACCTCAGAAACAGGGAAACAGCCAGCCACGCTGGTTGTTTCCTTTTGTCGTAACCGTGATCTTCTGCCTGAGCGTGCTGCCGCTCGGCCGGCTCGCCGCGACCGGAATCATGTCCGCCTTTCGGGGTGGGGCGAGCGAACTTCTGTCCGACCCGGGCCTGTGGCGGTCGGTCTATGACACGCTGTCCACCTCCTTCTTCGGCATGATCGCAGCCGTCGTTCTGGGAGGTGGCTTCGCGCTGCTGCTGACGCTGTTTGACATCCGGGGCAAGGCTTTCCTCGGTTTCCTCTTCATGCTGCCGACGATGATCCCGCCGCAGGTGACGGCGCTTGCCTGGATCGGCATGACCGGGCCTTCCAGCGCGCTCCTGAAGGCGCTAGGGCTCGCGCCGCCTCTCGGCTCACCGCAGCCGCTCTATTCGATCGGAGGCATCGCGCTCCTCTACGGCGTACAGAATGCGGCGCTCGTCTACCTGTCGCTCCGTGCCGGGCTGCTTGCGCTGCCGCGCGATGCGGTGGAGGCGGCGAGGCTTTCCGGTGCATCGTCCTTTCAGGTGCTGAAAGATGTCATCCTGCCTTTGTCGCTGCCGGGTCTCGCAGCGGGCGCGGCGATTGCCTTCGTTTCCTGCGTCGGCAATTTCGGCATTCCGGCAATCCTGGGCATTCCAGCCGGGATCTATACGCTGCCGACCCTCATCTATTCGAAATTCGCGGCTTTCGGTCCCCGCACGTTCGCGGACATCTCGGTCCTGTCCGGCCTGATTGCGGTCCTGTCGGTCATCGGGCTGATGGTCGAGGCACGGGTGTTGCGCGGCCGCGACTATCGCGTCATAGGCCTTTCGGGGCAGGTCGCGGTGTTCCGGCTTGGCACCTGGCGCTGGTTTGCCGAACTCCTGCTCTGGCTGACGATCTTCCTGATACTCGCCATGCCGCTCATCGCTCTCGTCGCAAGCTCGCTGGCGCCTGCCTACGGCGTGCCGCTCAGCCCGGCGACCGTCACCATCAAGGCCTATGAGGAAATCCTGTTCCGCCAGGCCGCGACGCGCATTGCGTTCACCAATTCCCTTTCGCTGTCGCTCGCCACCGCCTTCGGTCTCCTGGTGGTGACGGTGCTGACCGGCTATTTCCTGGTGCGCAGCAAGAGCCGCTTTGTGGGCCTCATTTCGGCGCTGGCGGAAATCCCCTATGCGCTGCCGGGCATCGTGCTGGCGGTCGCCTTCATCCTGCTGTTCGCGGCGCCCATTCCGGTGATCGGCATCTCGATCTACGGGACGATCTGGATCATCCTGATCGCCTATTTCTCGAGTTTCTTCGCCGTCAGCCTGAAGCCCGTGGTCAGCGCCTTCCGTCAGCTCGATCCTTCGCTCGAGGAGGCCGCGCGGCTTTCCGGAGCAGGATTCGCGCGCCGGCTCGTCGATATTCTCGTGCCCCTGGTGGCACCGGCCGCGGGCGCCTCGGTGATCCTGGTGTTCCTGATCGCCTGCAACGAGCTGACAGTCTCGGCGCTCCTCTGGTCGGCTGGCACCCAGACGCTTGGCGTGCTGATCTACAATCTCGATGACAGCGGCAGTTTCAACATCGCGGCTGCACTCTCCGTCCTTGTGGTCATCATGGTGATCGCGATGATGGTGGTGCTGGAACTGATGGCGAAACGACTGCCGAAAGGTGTGGTACCGTGGCGAAGCTGATCCTCAACCGCCTCTCCAAGACGTTCGACACAGGCGGCCGTGCAGCCGTCAACGACGTGTCGCTGACGGTACGCGAAGGCGGCTTCCTGGCGCTGCTCGGGCCTTCCGGTTGCGGCAAGACGACGGTGCTCAGGATGATCGCCGGTTTCGAACAGCCGAGCGACGGCTCGATCCTGCTCGGCGAGCGCGTTCTGGCGGACGCAGCCGAGATGGTGTCGCCCGAACATCGCAACATGGCGATGGTCTTCCAGTCCTATGCGCTCTGGCCGCATATGAGCGTCGCGGAAAATGTCGGTTACCCTTTGAAGGTGCGCGGCGTTTCGGGCGAAAAACGTGCACGCAAGGTGAGGGAGGCGCTCGCCGCCGTCCGCCTCGAAACCTACGCGGACCGCCGTCCGGCGGATCTTTCCGGCGGCCAGCGGCAGCGCGTTGCGCTTGCCCGCTGCCTCGTCACCGAGCCGGACGTCGTGCTGCTCGACGAGCCGCTCGCCAATCTCGACCGGCACCTGCGTCAGGAGATGGAAGAGACGTTCCGCGAGTTCCATGCCCGATCCGGTGCGACGATGATCTATGTCACCCATGACCAGTCGGAAGCGATGGCGCTTGCCACCGACGTTGCCGTGATGTCCGAGGGGCGGCTGCTGCAGGTGGCGACGCCGGAGGAAATCTATGCGCGCCCGGAGGGCCGGTTGGTCGGCGGCCTCGTGGGGCAGGGGGCGATCCTCTCGCTACCGTCACCATTCGGTGACCGGCGGCTTTTCGACTGGCCCGCCATGCAGGAGATCCTCACCGGACCGGCACAGGAGCCGCGCGCCGACATCCTCGTCCGTCCGCAGGACGTCGAAATCGCGGCGGAAGGACAGGTGGCCACCGTCCTCTCGGTGCTGTTCGAGGGCGAGCGTTATGCGCTGCGTCTCGCTCTGCCGGACGGACAGGCATTGCGCGCTTTCAGCCGCCAGCCGGTCAAGGTCGGCGATTGCCTGTCGATCGTGATCCGCGCGGCCTGGAGATTGTAGCCGGGCGTCGCCGTGGTTATGGTGTTCTCCAAGAAAAGGAATCCCTCTCATGTCGCTGCGTCTCGGCACCTTCAACATTGAAAACCTGATGACGCGCTTCGATTTCTCCGGCTGGCGCAATCAGCTCCGGCAGGACCGGGTGCTGCGGCTCTACGACGTGCAGGACAAGGCGGTCTACCAGCAGCTCGAACAGGCCCGGATGATCGCCGAGACTGACGACACGCGACAGCTTTCGGCGCTGGCGATCGCGGAAGCGGACGCCGACATCCTCTGCCTGCAGGAGGTCGACAGCATGCCGGCCCTGCAGGCCTTCGAATACGGGTATCTCTACCGCATGGTCGGCAACGGCTATCGCCAGAAATATCTGGTCGAGGGCAATGATTCGCGCGGCATCGACGTTGCCGTGCTGATGCGCGAGGAGACCCGCAGCGGCGAGAAGATCGAGGTGCGGGACGTGCGCAGCCACGCCATGCTGACCTATCAGGAGCTCGGCCTCTTCAACGACGAACTGGCGCTCAGCAACCAGGCGCATGACAAGATCTTCAAGCGCGACTGCCTTGAACTGGAGCTGACGATCGGGTCCAAGCCGTTCTCGCTGTTCGTCGTGCACTTCAAATCGATGGGCAATGCCCGTGACGGCCAGGATGGTCGCACCGGCACGATGGCGGTTCGCATGGCGGAGGCGAAAGCGGTGCGCCAGATCGTCGAGCGCCGCTTCGGCGAGGGGCGGACGGCGGACAAGAACTTCGCCATCTGCGGCGACATGAACGATTATCAGGAAAAGGTGCAGGTGATCGGCACCCGCCGCGAAGGTTACCGGTTCGAGCCGCGGCGCGAAGAGGTGAGTGCGCTGAATGTCTTCACCGACGACGGCTTTGTGGTGAACCCGACTACGCGCCGCGCCGCGATGGATCGCTGGACGCTCTATCATGCGCGCGGGCCGGAGGAGCAGCACCTCTGCCAACTCGATTATATCTGGCTGTCGCCGACGCTCGCCGAGCACAACGCCGATAGCGTGCCGGAAATCATCCGCGGCGGCCAACCTTACCGCACCGTCTTTCCGCCGGGACAGGAAGTGGAACGGTTTCCGCGCATCGGCTGGGACCGGCCGAAGGCATCGGACCATTGCCCCGTCGTGATGTCGCTGGAGCTTCGATGACCATCCAGACGATCAGCGGCTGGCCGCCTGAAAATACCGTCTTCGAGGTCGAGGCTTTCGATCTCTCGGTCCTGCCCGGAGCGCATCCCATCTATGTCGCGCACCGGGACGAGATCGAAGAGAACTGGGCGCGCGAAGCGACGGCCAATCCGCATCTCTTCAACGGCCAGATGGTGCTGCAGAACAGGCTTTCGTTCCGGGACGGCGTGATCATTGGCGAGGCGCATGTCATCCCCTATTCGACGCTCTTATGGTGGCGGAGACAGCCTGATCCCGCCGGCGCCTTCCATCTCTTCGGCTTTGCCGTGCCCGTTTCGTCCGATGGGGCGATCATCGCCGTCCGGATGAGCGAAAGGACCGCCAATCCGGGTCAGGTCTATTGCGCCGCCGGCTCGCTCGATCTTCTGGACATCGTCGACGGCAAGCTCGCTCTCGAGGCCAACATGTACCGCGAAGTTCGGGAGGAAACCGGCCTCGACCTCGCCGAGGCGAAGGCGGACCGGCAGCTTTTCGCCTGCTACGGCGGACACCGGGTCGTCGGCTTCCGCTTCTATCGCTTCGACCTTACGGCACAGGAGATGCTGGCGCGCATTGCCGACCATATGGTGCATGACGAGGAAAAGGAGATTGCCGGAGCCGTGGCGATCCGCTCGGCCGACCGCGGCGCGCATCCCTACAGCCCATTGATGTTCCCGATTCTCGACCTGTTTTTCGGCCATTCGAAGGGCTGAACAGGGGTTGCTTTGAGCCGACCGGTCGGGCAGTTTGGCGCCATCGAAACACGGGGAGGTGTGTTTGGCCCGTCGCTACAGCATCTATGACGTCTTCACAGACAGACGACTTGCCGGCAATCCGCTGGCGGTGATTCTCGATGGAGACGACCTTGCCGACGACAAAATGCAGGCGATCGCCAGGGAGATGAATCTCTCCGAGACGGTGTTCGTTCAGTCTTCCGCGAACGCAGCCTATGCAGCCCGCCTGCGCATCTTCACGCCGGGCAAGGAATTACCTTTCGCAGGGCATCCGACAGTCGGAACGGCAGTGGCGCTCGCCGAACTCAATCATAGGTCAGGGCCCGCGGCCGGGCAGCCCGACATGGATCTTGTCTGCGTGCTGGAGGAAAATGTTGGCCCTGTGCGCTGCGCCGTACGGCTTCGGGCCGGCGAGGCCGGATTTGCCGAATTCGACCTGCCGAGAAAGCCGGTGCAGATCGAGCTTCCGCTCGACCGGCAGGGGCTCGCCGATGCGCTGAGCGTCAAATCGACGGATATCGGTTTCGAGAATCACGTCGCTTCCATCTGGAGCGCCGGCGTGCCTTTCCTGATGATTCCGCTGCACAATCTGGCGACGGTGCAGAACCTCGAATTCGACACGGCCTTGTGGGAAAAGGCGGCGCCGTTCGTCGAAGGCGCGCTTGCATCGGCATATGTCTATTGCCGCAGCGGCGTGAACCATCAGGCAAAGTTCCATGCCCGGATGTTCTCGCCGGACATGGGGATTTCCGAGGATCCGGCCACGGGCGCTGCCGTCGCCGCACTCTCCGGCGCGATCCGGCATTTCGATGCTCTCCCGGACGGCCATCACCCGGTGCTGGTGGAGCAGGGGGTGGAGATGGGGCGTCCGTCCCTGATCCATCTGCATATCGACGTGAAGGAGGGAGAGATCGCCAGGGCCCGCATCGGCGGCCAGGCAATCAAGGTCGCGGAAGGCACGCTCTATCTTTGAATTTCGCCGCTTGTCGATGATTGCGATATTGTGACGCAGTAAGACTTTGAAACTTTTCGTTTTTGCGTAGCCTGTTGGGCTACGCAGAGGTTTCCGTTAGGCGCAAAATCCGACCTCATGGATTTTTTGCCCGTCGGGCGAATAATTTTAGCCGAGCCGCTGGACAAGCTGAACGATCCCCTTTATACGCCCCTCACACCGCTGGCGAGCACGCCTCGCACAGACGGTTCTTGGGTGATTAGCTCAGTTGGTAGAGCAGCTGACTCTTAATCAGCGGGTCGTAGGTTCGAGCCCTACATCACCCACCACTATTTCAAATACTTAGCGAATATTATTTGGCGATGGTTTCCAGTGAATTGGAAACGGTTGCCAATTCACGTTCCGTTCCTGTTCCGGAAAGCTGCCGGCTCGATCTCACTCCACCGGCTCTCCATTAGCTTCATGGCGTCCCTCGCCAAGCT
This sequence comes from Neorhizobium sp. T6_25, assembly GCF_002968555.1. Classification (NCBI taxonomy): domain Bacteria; kingdom Pseudomonadati; phylum Pseudomonadota; class Alphaproteobacteria; order Hyphomicrobiales; family Rhizobiaceae; genus Neorhizobium; species Neorhizobium sp. T6_25. Next base: position 2,049 of record NZ_PVBL01000022.1, on the reverse strand, counting down.
TCGAAGCGCCACCTCCCTCCCGTAATGCTGAACCATCTGCGCCGACATGTTGCAGATCGCCCCGACCTGGTTTTCGGTGCAGCCGACCTCCAGAAGATTGATCACCGCGTTTTTTCGCAGGCCGTGGAAGACGATTCGTTCTTCCCGGAATCGCTTGAATGCTTCCTCGTTCATGAGCTTCTGCCATTCCGTCCGGAAACCGTCGGCAGTCTTGTAAGACCTGGTGCGTGATCCGGCATGAAGGATGAGGCTGTCGTTGGAAGGAACGCGGTCGATCCATTTACGGTAGGCCGAATGGATCGGGATCCACACGGTCTTCTTCGTCTTCTGCGCTCTGACGGCGATGACGTTCTCGCCAGCCTTCGGTTTCAGCATCGCAATGACGTCGCCTTGGCGCTGGCCGGTGAAGAAGGCCGACATGGCAATGATCTGCATGTGAAACGGTGCATGCTCGAAAAGTGTCTCGAAGGCCCAGTTCGGCCACGGTACCCATGGCTCGCCGCCCGGGATCTTCTCTGTGTGTTCAACAGGGTTGGCCTTGCAGTACCCGCGAGGGACACCCCAAGCCATGAGGCGAGACAGGAACGCTCGGAATTGGTTCGCCGTAGCCGGGGTCTCGCCAAGGGCGTCGATGGCTTCCTGAGCGTCAACGGTGGTGAGGTCGCCCGGCATCATATCGCCCCAGATTTCGACGATCAGATTGCCCGACGCCTTGTACCCGCGGCGCGTGGAAGCAGCGAGCTCGCTCCAAAACGGGTTCGTCTCGCTCTGGAAGGCATCGACCAGCGCCTTGAAGTCTTTGATACCCTCGCGCCCGCGCTTGATGAAAGCGCCGATGGCTCGCTCTGCTTCCGGCCAGAAGTCCTTGCTCCTCAGTTCAGGCAACCGCTTCCCGTCAAGGAGCAGGCCTTTGCCGTCTCGTTCCAGCGCCTCGCAGATCGCCAAACGCTCCGAGAACTCCCGCTCGAGCGGGTCCGGAAGGGCAATGGACGGCCAAGCGTCCTTGGTGTTTCTGAACCGCGTGTAGAAGGTGTAGACGGTCTCGTCGCCCGCCTTCCTGCGTTTGGTGATGCGGTGAACGTGCTTAGGCAGTCCCACTGTTCCGCTTTTCCCTGATCTTCGCACGGAACGCTGCTCCCATACCCGATGAGCTTTCAGCCGCTCCGATGTTCATGGCGCGGTCCAGATCGTCCCGATACCAAAACTTCCGCCTCGTTGTGTCAACCACTCGCGGCTGCGGATACGTCGTGCCGACTCGCTCTAGAAAATCCTCGACATGGCGCTCGCCGCAATAAGCAGCGGCCAGATCCGCCAACATGCGGGGCGGCCAACTTCCGGAGGGGAGTGTCACGGGGCGCCGAATAGTCATCAATCCCCGCTTTCCCCGTTATCCACAGGCGAACTGTCCACAGGCGGACCCATCGCCTTCATCTGGGGCGCTGGTGTCGGGCCTACCGCCGCCCAATCCCGAGAATGATGATCAGGAACATGAAAACTGGCATTCCGGTCAAAAGGCTTACCCACCCGAACATAAGGAGCGCTCTCAGGGTCGGCACGCAGCGGAATATCCAGAAAGCGCTGGCTGATGGGCAATAGGTGGCGTGGGTCCCGCCATGTAGGACGATCATCGTGAGAGTAGAGGCTGCTATCGCTCCGGCGATCGCGCTCACGACAAGCGCATAAATCAGCCGGCGGGAGATCCTTATCGGTTTCATTGCCAACCCCTATCACGTCGATGGAAAGCGCACCGCATTGGCTACAGGGGGATGGCGGAGGTTCTGAGCGGTTGTCGCTGTCATGTTTCCCCGAACTGCACTGCCGATAGGAAGAGTGCTTGACTTCATATTCGTAAAAGCAAGAGATCTGAGTCTCAGAAGTGCCGTCCACCAACAATGCAAGGTATGGGGCAACAGTGATCTCTTGTAAGCGCTGTTCTGACACCAGGGTATTCAGGGCTTGACTGGTTTCATTGTCACTGCAGGGCAGCAAGGCGCTCTGCTTCAGTCATCGCTGCAGCTTTGGTTTTGAATGGCCCGATATCATGCTCCT